>JAFEGV010000061.1 GCA_018239665.1 Verrucomicrobiota bacterium
AAATCGACGCTGATGATGCAACTGGCCCAAAAATTAGCGGAGCAGGACTTGACAGTGCTTTACGTGTGCGGAGAAGAGTCGGTGGAACAGACATCGCTTCGCGCGAACCGGCTGAACGTGAACAGCGACCGCCTTTTTCTCTTAAGCGACACCCTTTTTTCCAATGTCAAGATGCATGTGGAACAGTTAAAGCCCGATGTCCTGATCGTCGATTCGATCCAGATTTTGTATAAGAGCGAACTTCCCTCATCGCCCGGTTCCGTCAGTCAAGTGCGGGAGCTTGCGACAGAGTTCATGCATTTGGCAAAAGGACTCGGCATTGCCACATTTTTGATCGGCCATGTCACCAAATCGGGAGAGATTGCTGGCCCTCGCGTTTTAGAGCACTTAGTGGACACAGTCCTCGACTTCGAAGGGGACAGGCAGCATGGATACCGTCTTTTGAGATCGGTAAAAAACCGTTTCGGGCCGACGGATGATATAGCTCTCTTTCAAATGGTCTCGACCGGCCTTGCCGAAGTAAGCAACCCTTCCGTATTATTTCTCGAAGAAAGGATGAAAGAGGTCGCAGGCTCCGTGATCATTCCGACGATCGAGGGGACCCGCGCCCTGCTGATCGAAGTGCAAGCCCTTGTCGCTGCATCCGCCTTTTCTACTTCATCGCGCAAATCGACAGGGCTCGACCAAAACCGCCTCTCGCTGCTTTTGGCTGTTTTAGAAAAGAGGATGGGGTATCAGCTGCACCATTGCGACGTGTTCGTGTCGGTCGCCGGCGGACTAAAGATTGTCGAGCCTGCCATCGACTTGGGGCTTTTGATGGCCATTGCCTCCTCGTTTTGCAATAAGCCGATCGATTCGGAGACCGTTGTGATCGGAGAAGTGGGGCTCGGAGGAGAGGTCCGCAGCGTCCCGAGGATCGAGAACCGGATCCGCGAAGCGATCCATATGGGCTTTTCCCGATGCATCATTCCCCAGCGCAACCTCAAAGCGATCGGCACGGAACTGACCAAGAAAATTTCTCTCATTGGGGTCGAAATGGTGGAGGAAGCAATCCATGAGCTCATCCGATAAGTTGATTGTCCGAGTCGGCGCCCGCCAATCCCGGTTGTCGCGAGTTCAAGTCGCAGAAGTTCTTCAGGAATTGCGCGCATTTCATCCTCATGTCGATTTTGAGCCTGTCTGGCTGGAAACGACGGGCGATCGAGATTTGTCGACATCGCTGCGCACTCTTGACAAGACAGATTTCTTCACGAAAGAGATCGATCAAAAGCAGCTGCAAGGGGAGTTTCGCATTTCAATCCACTCCGCAAAAGATCTGCCGGATCCGCTCGCAAGCGGACTGCGCGTCGTCGCGCTGACCAAAGGAGTTGATTCATCCGACGTCATTGTGTTAAGAAAGGATTATTTGCCCGTTGGGGCAAAAATTGGAACATCGAGCGTTCGGCGCGAGCAGAACATCAGAGATCTCCGCTCCGATTTAGTGTGCGCAGATATCCGCGGCACCATTGATAGCCGCTTGCAGCAGCTCGATGCAGGGATCTTTGATGGCGTCGTGATGGCGGAAGCTGCTCTCATCCGTCTTGGGCTTACTGATCGGAAACGGATCAATTTGCCCGGAGAGAGCGCAGCTTTGCAGGGGCAGCTAGCCGTCGTCGCGCGCGCAAACGATGAAGAGATGGCGCAGCTTTTCTCTTCTATTGACACACGAGGTCGTCATGAAAAGAGTCTTGTATCTGGGAACCGATCCGACGCAGTTTGCAGCGCAGGGACATTTTGATGGACATCTGATCCATTATCCCGTGATCCAAATCGTTCCCAAAAGTCCTCTGCTGCCAGAACTCAAGCTTGCGTACGACGACCTGCATGACTATACCCATCTGATTTTTACAAGTAAAAATGCAGTCCAGATCTTCTTTCAGCACCTCAAAGAGCTGGGATTGAGCGGAACGATCCTCACAAATAAAACTGTGATTGCGATTGGAGCCGTGACGGCAGCCCGCTTAAATGCGCATGGAACAGTCCCAGCCCATATCGCAGAGCAGGAATCCCAAGAGGGGTTGGTCCAACTGTTGAACAAGCTCGATATCGAGGACGCTTATTTTTTTCTTCCCCGATCTGCGCTCTCGCGGCCAATTCTTGCCCGTTATTTTGTAGAAAGGGAGATCCGTTTTCAGGCATGCGACCTCTATGACACAAAAACCCTCAAGGCGGCTCCTGTTCCAGATTTGAAGCAGATCGATGAGATCGTGTTCACAAGCCCGTCGACCGTCAAAGGGTTCATGGAAATCTTTGGAGCGCTCCCGCACGACAAAAAACTCCTCGCCATCGGGCCCATCACCGAAAATGCCCTCAGAGAAGTATTTTCTTCTTAAAAGAAGTTCTAAATGGGAACTTATTTAGGGCTCCTGAAAGACATGTCGGATGGTGCGGTAGGGGCCAATTCGAACCGAGTCCCACCTCCCCGTCCAGATCAAAATCTCCTTAAACGAAACGGTGCCAGTCTACCAAAAGCTCGCAAGCAAAATCAAGCGGTTAAAGGCGCTTGGGATGCCCATGAGGAAATTGCAAAAAAACTGAAAATCAATTGGAGGACTGTTGGGAAGGCTTTAATTTTTCCAGATGAAATATGAAGGTGTAATTCTTCTTAGGGGGAATTTATTTCGTATCCCTAACGGAGGTACGGCATATTTCTCATTGGAAGAATTGTGCCTAAGGCTGGATCCTTTGAAGCTCTCCAAATGAATTGATTTCTGAAAAATTTTACCATATACTCTCCGTCGCCTCAAGGAGAATATCAGATGAAAACCCTTATACAACAGTTACAGGAAACAGCACTTAATAAAGAATCTCAAACTCTGGATACTTTAAGGCTAGCGTTTTACGTCTCTAGAAAATTAAAACTGTCGGACTTTGAGAAGTGGGTGGCTGCAGAGCTTAATGGCTATGACGAATCTATCCAAGTGCCATCGTACCGCATTGTTCCGTGTCAGTTTAGGGGCTTAAATCATATCCGTCGTGAATGGCAACCGATAGATTTTCAAGACATAAAACAAGCGGAATCATTTTCTAAATGTCCGATTGGACAGTCAATTGGAGAGCTTGAAAACCTCTGCTCTCTTGATAGGTCTAAAAACGGCATGTTAAGGATCCCTGTATCAAAGCGTCTTCAGGAACAAATAATTAGGGGTCTCTGCTCTGGCGTTCATCCAGCTGAGATTGCATTCATCATCGATCCCGCACAGGTTGCAGGGATTATAGATAAAGTAAGAAACCTAATTCTCAAATGGGCATTGGATTTAGAAGATGCTGGGATCTTAGGCGAAGAGATGGTCTTTTCTAACCAAGAAAAGGAATCAGCTCAAACCCTTTCAGTTACAAATAATTATAATGCAGAAGTTCAGACGGTCATCCAATCAATGGAAAAGTCTCAACTACAACAAGCTACTCAAGGATCATCGCAGTCAATCACGCATACGGCTTTTGATCCTGAAACTATTATAAAAACAGTCGATGAAATCAAAAAAGGAATTAGTTCACTAAACCTGACATTAAGTCAAAAATCTGAAATTGAAGCCGACCTGGAATCATTGATCGCCCAAGCTAAATCCTCTAATCCCAAGGGTCTTATAATAAGAGAGGCATTAAGTTCATTACGGAATATTTTCGAAAATATGTCGGGTGGGTTTGCAGCCTCCATATTGGTTCAACTATCTGGACTTTTAGGTTGAATAGATATTCTTGAAAAGAGGACAGATCCTCAAAACCTAGCTTAAAATGCGGAGGTGCCGCGCAGCTTGCAAAAATTATTCATGACCTTTGAGGTGCTTCCGAACTGCTGCACGTTAATTGCAGAAATCACAAGATTTTTTCTGTCCAAGACAGACTGGCCTTTCAAGGCACTCTTGAATCTTAGATAGAATCGGCTCTACCCAAGAATCATCTCGGGTATAGGGAATAACGGAAATCGAAAATTCAAGCTTATCTCCGAAACTCTCCTTTTAGATGAGGCGTCCCATGGTTCGAATTGGTTAACATGTCGGATGCGCCGATGGACGCACCATCCGACATGTCTTTAATTAGCCCTAAATAAGTTCTTATCTAAAATCCCTGAGTTTAGAAGTCGAAGCGGGCGGAGAAGGTGAAGCCTTGGGTTGTCAGGTCTCCGTTGTTGAATACCGTTTTGCCGTGATTGAACAGAGCGATGGCATCCATGAAGTTATAAAGCTGGTTTTGTCCCCAGAAGATATGCTCTTCCCACCCAGCCTGCAGTCCAATGTGGTAGCGGTCTTTTAAGAACATGTAGTCCCAGCGCAATCCCATTGACATGTCTGCAATTGCCCGTGCCAAATGATAGTTGTCATGGTTCGTTCTATCAAAGACAAACTGCGATCCCAGGATCAATGCGGAGAGGTCGTTCTCCCGGCTAACGGAAAAGTTGCCGTAAAGAAGGGACAGAGCGAAGTCTCCAAAGATGCTGATGCCCCATCCCAGTTCCCATTGCGAATCAAGTCCTCCGCGAAGCCCCATGCCCCAAAAGTCATTATGGTATTTGACGTCGTTGAATGAGGAATTTTGGATCAAGGTTTGTCCCTCATATTCGAAATTGAAATGCTGGTCGATCCAAGCTGTTCTAACGCCAATATGTGGCCGTAGGGTAAACGCTTTTCCAAGATAGCATTCTCTTCCTAGCTCCAAGTCGACCATGTTAAGATGAAGATGCCAATGTTCTTCTGCAGTGTTCGCTGCAGCGGCAGCCATAATGGAGTCTGCGTAAGTTGGGAATAAGAACTGCGTCCCGTTGGACTTGTCATGGCCATGCGCCGACAAATGGATGCGCGTCCATTCGGCAAAGAGGTCCCAATCATCGCGGCAGGTATTCCATCCTGCGCCAACGCGAAAGCCGAAGTTCCATTCAAACTCGGGATATTTGAACTTGCCGCCTATGGGATAGAATGAGGCCTGATCGTGGATGGGAGCTTTTAAGGCATACGGGACTTGGTTTACATTGGCTCTCCAGTAGAGAAGATCGCCGGTTAGGAAAACATTCCATCCATGCGCAACTTGAGGTCTTCCAGCAGAAGGGTACACTTTCTGGTTCTGCTTCTCCTGAATGTTGTTGACTTGCTGTTGGAGCAGAGAGACCTTGTTTTGCAATTCTTTGATGGAAGGGTCGGTGTTCACAATTGTCGTTTGCGGAGCATTTTGAGCGGCTCGGGGCTTTTGTTGCGTTTGCCTTCTATGAGCTTGTTCATGCGTTTGATTTGAGATGATGTGTTTGTTGCGAAGCTCTTGCAGCTTTTCAAGTGATTCTTCCGTTTCAGCGAAGGCAAGGACGGGTGTGACAGCTAATATAAAATAGAAAGAACGCATGGTCGACTCCAAAAGTTAATCGAAGAATCAAACCTAACAAAAAATTGATTTTAGAGGGAATGAATTGTACAAATTTCGTTTGAAGATTATGATGGTTTCAACAACACGCAAGGAGTGTTCAAAATGACAAATTCTACACCCTACCACCTTCCCGACCTGCCTTATGACTTCAGCGCTTTAGAGCCTGTCATCTCTGCGGAAATTATGCAGCTGCACTATTCCAAGCACCACAATGCCTATGTCACCAACCTTAATGCAGCCTTGGAAAAATACCGGGATGCTGAAGCCAAAGGCGATATCGCAGCGATGATCGGGCTGCAGCAGGCCATCAAGTTCAATGGCGGCGGCCATGTCAACCATTCGATTTTTTGGACAAATTTAGCCCCTATGGGAAAGGGCGGCGGAGAGGTTCCGACAGGGGATCTGGCAGCTGCCATTCAGAGCGATTTCGGTTCGATCGAACAATTTATTGAAAAATTAAGCGCCCAAGCCGTTGCGATCCAAGGCTCCGGCTGGGGCTGGCTCGGCTATAACCCCTCCACAAACCATTTAGCGATCGCTACCTGTGCGAACCAAGACCCCTTGAGCACGCAAGGTCTAGTGCCATTGCTCGGCATCGATGTGTGGGAACATGCCTACTATTTACAATATAAAAATGTCCGCGCCGACTACGTAAAAAATATTTGGAAAATTGTAAATTGGAAGAATGTTCAAGAACGGTTCACTTCTGTGAAAAAGAAGTAGAGGAAATTGTAAAACTGCTTTGCTCGAAAAAATTGATGATTTTGAGGCTGTTTGTGAGTGCCAGCAAAGCTGGCACGAGCCGTTCGACGAGGCCGACCCCTAGTGGGTCGGGAGAGGAGAATGGGCGCAAACAGGCTCAAAAGGGCGATTTTAATGGGCAAATGAGTTTTGCAATTGCCTCAGTAAATAATTGATTATTACAGCATGTTTAATTGCTGTTGTTTTCTTTTGTTTACTTTGTTAATGTTTTAGCATTTAGAAAAAATTAAATGGATTTTTTTATGGGTCTCTTTTCACGTAGCAAGCCAAAAATAAAGGTGCAGTCTACTAAAAAAGATGGTTATAGCGGCTGGGTCAAATGCACCCATTGCCACGATATGGTCCATGCAAACGAATTGCAGCAAAATCTCCATTGCTGTCCAAAGTGCGATTACCATTATCGTCTGAACGCTGCCCAAAGAATCCAATTACTCGTTGACGAAGGCACTTTCCAAGAGCTCTTCACGTCGTTCAAGCCAACCGATCCTTTAAACTTTGTCGATACGGAAGCCTATAAGGACCGGCTTGCCAAAGCCCAAAAAAGTTCGGAAAGAGATGAAGGCGCAATGGTGGGAACTGCCGAAATTTTAAAAAAGAAAGTGGCGATCGGCGTCCTCGATTTTAGCTTTATGGCAGGATCGATGGGGTCTGTTGTTGGAGAGCGGCTGACATCCATTATCGAGTATGCCATTTCGAAAAAGCTTCCCCTCATTCTCGTCTCCTCTTCCGGTGGAGCGCGCATGCAGGAATCGTGTTTGTCTTTGATGCAGATGGCCAAAACCTCTGCAGCGCTGGCCAAACTGCACGAGGCCGGCCTTCCTTATATTTCAGTCTTGACGAATCCGACAACAGGCGGAGTTACAGCTTCGTTCGCTTCCCTTGGAGATATCATTATCGCCGAGCCTGACGCCCTCATCGGGTTTGCAGGGCCAAGAGTTGTCGAGCAGACCATCCGGCAAAAATTGCCTCCGGGCGCCCAGCGTTCTGAATTTTTACTAGAAAAAGGAATGATTGATTGCATTGTTAATCGTCATCAATTAAAAGAAAAGTTGTTCCAATTTTTGGAGTTTTTTACAGGCAACGAACGTGCCTATCAAGACTCGGCTGCTTTCCGTGTTCTTTACGGTCAATCTTTGGGGAAATTACCGCAAAAGCTCAAAGAATTGATCTCTATGGCAGAAGAAGTTGAAGTCGGCGCGCGTTAGTAACACGTCAGAATAACATCTTGGATTCATTATGCAAGAGATTCCGGTTCCAACACTGATCGAAAATGAAGAATGCCTGCCTACTTATGGCTCTGAGCTTGCTGCCGGGGCCGATGTGCGGGCCAATATTGCAAGCGATATCACATTGCAGCCGGGCGAATCGCAGCTTGTCCCAACAGGATTGAAGTTTGCCATCCCCGAAGGATATGAGATCCAAGTAAGGCCTCGCAGCGGCCTTGCCCTCAAGAACCAGATCACGGTATTAAACACCCCGGGAACGATCGACGCCGATTATCGAGGAGAAGTTGGAGTCATTCTGATCAACCATGGGAAAAAGCCTTTCATTGTCACTCCTGGAATGCGGATAGCTCAAATTGTGCTAGCCCCTGTTGCCAAAGCGCTTTTTGTGCGAGAAGAATTATTGGCAGTCACTTCAAGAGGCGAGGGTGGGTTTGGCCATACTGGCACGCATTAATCACCAGATCGCATTAAGCATTGCCGGTCTCAAAAAAAATTTTAAAAAAGGGGATATTGTGACGATATCCAATTACTTGGATGCGCGTCTTATCTCGTTTCTCGATGTCAGCGCCCGTGACGATGCAATCGACCAGCTCGTCAGCATCCTTGAAAAATCGAATAAACTCCAAGACCGCACTGATTTTTACAACGCAATTTTGGAGCGTGAACGGATCGTATCGACCGGGATCGGCCTCGGCGTTGCCATTCCTCATGCCAAGCTGAAGGGATATCCCGATTTTTTCATCGCGGTCGGGATTCAAAAAAAAGAAGGGATTGAGTGGAACGCCTTGGACGGCGGGCTCGTCCGATTGATCTTTCTCATTGGAGGCCCAGAGGACAAGCAGACCGAGTATCTTAAAATTCTTTCCCATCTTACCATGGCCATCAAGAATGAGGACCGGAGAAAAAAACTCCTCAGGGCAAAGACAGCCCAGGAAGTAATCGACTTATTTCAAGGGTGTTGAGCTGCTAAATATTCCAATATGCCTGCTCTAGGGAAAATTTATGGTGTCTTTTTTGATTTTCTTATTTCAAAAAAACAGGCATTCCTTGTAAGAATCTAATTCGAGCGCATATTTTTTATTTTTTAAGGAACTGCAGTTATGGATCTCAAAATCAAAGACGTCGCAGAACTATTGAATGTCTCCGAGACAACTATCCGCCGCTGGCTTTCAGATGGAAGGATACCGGGTTATCGGTTAAACCATCAGTACCGTTTTAGTCGAAGCGAGATTGAGAATTGGATGATCCGCTGCAAACTGAAGCCTTCCGATGAGGGTTTTTCCCCTTTCGGAGAAAAACAGATCTATCCGCCTGTCGAGGAAAGTCATGAGCTCGAGCCTGCCGCAGTTAGGGGCGGGATGCAGCAATTTGGACTCTATCGGGCAATCCACCAAGGGGAAGTGTTCAATCATGCCCAAGGCCAGAGCAAAGAGGATCTGATCCGTTCAACGACTAAGGCCATTTCGGGCAAGCTTGGAGTGGATGCCGAAGTTTTGTCTGAGCTATTGCTCGATCGGGAAAAGCTGATGCCGACAGCGCTTAACAATGGGATCGCAGTTCCCCATACTCGCGATTTCTTGACAAAAGGCCCATTTGATAGCGTCGTGGTCGTATTCCCTGAAAAGGCGATCGAGTACGGGGCCCTGGATGGGAAACCTGTCCACACCCTTTTCTTCCTTTTCGCCTGCAGCGATAAACGCCACTTGCACCTGCTGGCTAAAATCGCCCATTTGTGCAGCGATGAGCAGGCCCTTCAATTCTTGCGCACACAGCCCGATAAGAAAAAAATATTAGAGTTCATCAAGCATTGGGAAGCCTCCCTTCGCCATCACGGCGAGTAAGGCGCTTTCTGTCCAGTCGTTGTCCTAGCCGGCCATTCAGGGTTTTTTCCTGTTTTAAAAATCCATTGATCGTTATCCTATTTTGATGTAAGAGACAGTCTCTAAAGTCAAACCCTTAAGGAACTATGTCAAAAGGACTATTTGTTAAAAAAACGATCAAGTCATTATTGGACGAGGCTGCCGAATCCAAGCATGGCCTGAAGAGATCGTTGAGCGCTTTTAACCTCGTAGCATTGGGTATCGGCGCCATTATCGGAGCGGGCATCTTTGTTTTAAGCGGGCAGGCTGCTGCAGAATATGCAGGCCCAGGTATCCTGCTTTCCTTTGTCTTAGCTGCAATCATCTGCGTCTTCGCGGCTCTTTGCTATGCTGAATTCGCCTCATTGATCCCGATTGCCGGAAGCGCGTATTCATATGCCTATGTGACCATGGGCGAGCTGACAGCTTGGATCATTGGATGGGGATTGACGATGGAATATCTTTTTTCTGCCGCCACGGTTTCTGTAGGGTGGTCGGGATATTTCGTCAGTTTGCTCGAAGATATAGGGCTCATCATTCCAAAAGCTATTGCAAGCGCTCCTTTGAGTTACGACATCGTAACCGGTTGGAGCAAAACGGGAGCTCTTATTAACATTCCTGCGATGCTTATCGTAGCCATTATGGGCGTCCTTGTCTCTGTAGGGATCAAGGCAGCGGCGAGCTTTAACAACGTGATGGTCGTCATCAAGATGAGCGTCATTGTCCTCTTTATCGGATGCGGTATTGCTTACATCAACGCCGATAACCTGACCCCATTTATTCCAGAAAATACCGGCGTTTGGGGGCAATTTGGCTTTAGCGGCGTCCTCCGCGGCGCAGGCGTTGTTTTCTTCGCCTTCATCGGGTTCGATGCTCTATCGACGCTTGCTCAAGAAGCGCGCAACCCTCAACGAGACTTGCCGATCGGGATGCTCGGATCCTTAGGGATCTCGACCATTGTTTACATCATCGTCGGCGTCGTCCTTCTCGGACTCGTCAGTTACACGACGCTCGATGTGCCCGATCCGATTGCTTTGGCCGTCAATGCCCTCGGATCTAAGTTTGTCTGGCTCCGATTCGTCATTAAGCTTGCAATTTTGGCAGGATTGACATCTGTCGTCCTCGTTATGGTGCTTGGCCAAGCCCGTATCTTCTACACGATGGCGCAAGACGGACTCATGCCAAAACCGTTTGGAAAGATCCACGACAAGTTCCATACGCCATTCTTCACAACAATGATGGTCACTTTGGCGTGCATGATTTTTGCAGGGGTGTTCCCAGTTGGAATTTTAGGGCAGTTGACATCGATGGGTACGTTGCTGGCATTCGCGATCGTTTGCTTCGGTATCCTCGTGCTGCGCTATAAGCAGCCAACGCTGCACCGTCCGTTCAAAACACCATTTGTGCCTTGGATCCCGCTCGCAGGAACGCTTGCTTGCGTGATTCAAATGATTGCTTTGCCAGGGATCACATGGGTCCAACTGATTGTTTGGATGTGCATCGGATGCTGGATCTATTTCGGCTACGGTGTCAAGAACAGTCGAGTGCGCGCGTTAGCCGCTAAGAAAAAGTAAATTTAAAGTTTACTTTTGGTCCGCTCAAAAGGCGACATCTCATCGGATGTCGCCTTTTTATTTTTAATTTGCTGAGTGTTCTGAGATTAAATATTTTCATTCGTGATCGTTTATAATGAATGTTTTTCGTTGTCGTTTTATTTGCTTGTAACATGCCTATTTTATTCATGTTAATATGATTGTGTTTTATAATTAATATCGTTTTAAGAATGTCTTAATTATAAGGATGTCTATATATGGCAACTATTAATCGTACTAATTCAGAAACTGGCATGCCAGTAACAATCATGCCGGTCGACACAGCAAATAACCCAGCCGATTTCTTGGGCTTATTTGCGTACATGCACCCGATGCATAGAACGCTTGACCAGGCTTTACATACTTTTGAGAAGGTATTGAACTTTGCGGGTTATATCCCAATCGTTTCTACAATTTCAGGATCGATCCGTATCGCTTACGGTAAAGCGGAAGTCGTTGGCGCGGTCGCAGCCGGCGCGCTTTTGGCGATAAAGGCCCTCTGCAATAGCGATGCAGATCAGCGCGCTCGAGATATGGACTATGCTGTTGCTGTCGGAGTCAATTATTCGATCCATGGATTGGCGAACATCGGACGTGGATTTGTTGAAGCAATTCCAATTATCAACTTGAGCTGCTTAGTCTATGACTTGACAGGCTCACGTATCCAGTATCCTTTCGAAGCCGTCTAATCGTTCTTAGGATGCATGCAGGAGGTCTTTAACGACCTCTTGCAGCTATTTTTTTTATGCTATTCTCCTACGCTACTCTGCAGAGGTGCTGGAGCAGTCTGAGTTTTTTTTCTTCTTCCCAAAGGCAGCAGGATCATGAGCGATAAAAAGATCCAGCCCATCAGCCAAAAGCAATCATTGATCCCTAGTACCGCCGCTTGGTTGTTCACGACAGTGTTTGTGATCTCGAGGGCTTGAGTCCCTTCAAAGCCTAAATCATTGAGCTTGTCAAAGTAGAGGTTTGCCTGAGGGGCGAACGGCGTGACGCTCTCTCCCAAGACTTGATGGTGGTATGCCGACCTGCGTACCCACATGGTGGTAAAGACGGCTGTCCCTACGCCGCCCATCATCGCGCGGACAAAGTGGAACATCCCAGTGCCGCTGGCAAGTTTTTCGTTAGGAATGTCCCGAACATTGAGCGCAAATAAAGGCGTGATGAAAAAGACGAGGGCCAATCCTAACAGAAATCGGGAGAAGCCGATGACGTAGATATCGACGTCGGTGTCAAAAAAGGCTGTGTAGAAACAGGAGATCGCAAAGAGGACAAAGCAGATTCCAAGCGGGATGACTGAGCCGATCTTGTTCACAAGCCTGCCCGACATATCGGCAAAGAGCATGGGGGCGATTCCGATGGGACAGACCGCAAGTCCTGCCCAGATCGCCGTGTAACCCATATTTTCCTGCAGCCAGAGTGGGATCAGGACGACCGATCCGAAGTAGATCGAATAGGTAATCCCCATAAAAATGACGGAAACGGCATAGGAGGGGATTTTAAAGAGCCTGAGCTCTAAAAGGGGGCGTTCGGCATTGATGCTCCAGAG
>JAFEGV010000062.1 GCA_018239665.1 Verrucomicrobiota bacterium
TCGAATCGATGAAATGGGTTCCTAGCAACAACTCCCTGATCTTTACCGGAGATCCCCAGTCGCTAGAGAGGATCCATGCGATCTTGAAAACGATGGACATTCCCAATCCGTACGTCACGAAGTCAACGCAGGTCTTTATTTATAAGCCTCAATACGCTTCTAACACGCAGATCGAATCAGCGCTGCAGAGGATGGTCCCGACCCTCGATCCTAACAGCATTTCAGATCAGAACCTGGCTAAAGCCATCGATTCGATGGAGTGGGACGCCGGCGCGCAATCGTTCATCGTGACATCGGACCCTGCAACAATTACCCGCTTAAAAGAGCTTCTTGTTTCCCTTGACAACCCGCAAGAGCTTACAGGAAAGACCGCCCAAGGCTTCTTCCTTTACAAACTGCAAAATGCCCAAGGCGATGCTGTCATTGCTGAACTGAAGCAGATTGCAGACCAAATCCCTCAAACGAATATTCAGAACCAAGGCGTTGTCATGGCAATCGATAAGATCCAATGGGTCAAGTCGACAAACTCTCTTCTGATTACCGGATCTACAGATGCCATCGCCCAAGTCAAACTCCTGATCTCTGAATTTGACATCCCTGCAGGCGCGCCAGGACTTGCAACAAAGTCCTCATTCCTTATTTATAAGCCTCAGACCAGATCCGCAGAAGAGATGCAGAATGAAGTTGCGACAACGACCCAAGATTTGGAAGAAGCCGGGCTTATCGACCCCGACCTTTTTGCATCTCTTTCATCGATGAAGTATGTCCCGGCAACGCAGTCTCTGCTTTTTACAGGATCTCCGGATACGCTTGCAAAAGTCAAAGAAATGCTCCAGCGGATCGATAGCGGTGAAGGAGGAGGCGCAATTCAACACATCGGCAAAGTGACCTTCCTCATCTACAAGCTCCAATATGTGACCGGCGACCAGCTCATGTCTTCGTTGAAAAACTTCTCCTTGCAGCTGCAGAACTCCAAGGTCGAAGACAAAGAGCTTGTGAAGACGATCAATGACATGCGCTACATCAAAGAGACCAACTCTCTTCTCTTCATCGGGCCTACTGACACACTGGAAAGGATCAACGCGCTTGCCCAAAAGTTCGATATCCCATCGCTTGTCCAAGCTCCTCCTCCGGAAAGACCTGCTGCAACCTTTGTCGTCTATACGCCCAAGTCTTTAAATGGGGAAGAGCTGATTTCGATCCTCTGCGATTTTGAGACCAACCTGCAAAATTCTGGAGTGAGCGACCCTGGCCTCTTCGATGCGATCAATAACTTAAAATGGATCGATAAGACCAACTCGCTGCTCATTTCAGGCGACCAAGCCTCTGTGGCCAAAGTGCAGGACCTGCTTCTAAAGTTCGACGTTCCGAGCAAGCAAGCGGGGGTTCCGTCAATCGAATCGATCGACACGACAAGCTTCCTCGTCTACAAGCTGCAATACCACCAAGGCAGCGCGATCCGAGATGCGTTAAAGCAAGTCGGCCATAGCCTTGCAAAAGGGACTGCTTCCAATCAAGCCGCCCTGATGGACGCGATCAACTCGCTTCAGTGGATCCAAGTGACCAACTCTCTTCTAGGCACAGGCGAACAGGACGTGCTCGTCAAGCTTAAGGACTTGATCCAAAATCTCGACGTGCCATTGCGCCAAGTGTTCATCGAAGTGCTCGTCATTGAAACTGAAGTTACAGATGCGCAAAACTTCGGTCTGATGTGGGGATCCAACGTCCAGTATATGAACAAGACAATTTTGAACACGGGAAACATGCCCCTTGTTGGACAAAACAATGGAAACACCAACACTCCTGTTCAGAATTTTACCAATGTGCTGCAAAACGTTACAGCTACTAACACCCCGCAGGCAGGTCCTAACGGCCTTTCATTTACCAACGGTTTTGATTTAGGGGTAATCGGCGATATCGTCATGCATAAAGGCAAGTCGTTCATATCGCTCGGCTCGCTTGTCAATGCTCTGCAGCAAGACACGAATTCAACAATATTGCTGAACCCTAAGATCATTACTCAAGACAACCAGCAATCGATTATCTTCGTTGGACAAAACGTTCCTTATACAGGCGCCGCCGTGTCCACAGTAGGACAAAACACGCAACAAACAACTGGCAACATCGAATACCGAGATGTCGGCGTCAGCTTAACGATTACTCCCATTCTCGGCGACAATGACATCGTTACGCTTGATATCGTGCATGATATCTCTGAAGTTCTTAACTCAAATTCAGGCGGAAGCTCCGTCGGATCTACTCAGCTTACTGGCCTTCTGACTTCCCATACTCACATGGAAACCCGCGTGCAAGTTCCCGACCAGCACTTTGTTGCTCTTAGCGGCATGATCAACCAAAATAAGTCCCGCTACCGCACTGCGATCCCTTGTTTAGGCGGCCTCCCTGTCGTCGGAGCTTTGTTCAGTGAAAATGACCGCTCTCTCAGCAAGTCGAATATCATCATTTTCTTAAAGCCCTACATCATTAATTCTTACGATCAGTACAAAGAGATCACGGAACATCAAGAATGGGTGTATAAGGACAACGCTACCCTTCCTCTCCTTAAAGAAGAATTTGACGAAGGCCTCGATCTGGTAAAAACGCCAGATAATGAATAAGCCTACTTGTTCCTAGAACAATTCAACATTTTTCTAGGAACACCTCTTTTCGAAAAAGCTCTATTCTAAATCATCCCTAATCCCCTATAATTACCAACTCTCATGGGAGATTCCCTATGCATCAAAACACATTTTCCCGGCTGCTCCTTTTCATCGTTGCAATCCTTTTTACGATGAACTCCTGCCAACGGGTGCCTGATCAAATCGAGCCCCACATTAACTATGCTGTCCAAGATCGCTATCTTAAATCCTTGCCTTCCCCCTTTCCCCCCTTATCAGATGAAGAAATAACTGAGAACTGGGGAAAAGAATACCTAATCGGCATGGCCTTTGCCCACCAGCTCGACCTCTATCAGGCCATCACCGCCTTTAAACGGGCAGAAATTCTTTTGCCGCGCGAAGAGAAAGCCCGGCGGCTCGAAGTCCAGTATGAGATTTTACTATGCTATTACGTGGGAAGGAAATATGAAGATGCCGTAGCTTCCTTTGAAAGCAGCGATCTTAAGAGGATCGACACCTCCTTTCCGGCCTGCCATGACATGTTGATGGTCCTTTATGATAGCTATCTTCAGCTAGGCGACGACGACCAAGCAGAGAGGATCCTGCAGATGATCAACCAAGTCGAACCGGAAGAAGCTCCCCAGCTTGCCCTTTCGAATGCGTTGATCCATGCAAATTTGCCCCTCGTTCATCAATTTGCCGACCATATGCCGGAGGCCGGCTACCTTGATGATTTCTTGGCCGATTACGAAGCCCAAAAAAAATCAGTTGGAAAAGCTCAGGCGCTCAATGCCTTCATCCCCGGAACGGGCTATCTGTACCTAGGACAAACGCAATCCGCCATCACCGCTTTTCTTCTCAACGGCCTATTTATTGCCGCTGCTGTTAATTTCTTCATCCATGACCAGATCGCAGCGGGGGTCATCTGCACAAGTTTTGAAGCCGGCTGGTATTTCGGCGGGATCTTCGGAGGCGGCCTTGAGGCCAAATATTACAACGAAAGGCTTTATGAGCGCCTTGCAACGCCGATGATGAACCAACACCGCCTTTTTCCGATCTTAAGGCTTAACTATGCGTTTTAGATTGCTGGTTTTGATTACTCTTTTTTCAGCCTTTCTTCATGCCCGCCCTGGCTATTTTGAACCTTGGGGCAAAGACTCCGATCTGCGCTACACCGATCCGGCCACCCCTCCTCCATCCGCCGCCCCATCTCCATCTCTGTTTGTCAAGATGGCGGAGCAGGCGATCCTTTTTCACCAAAACATCCTTTCTCCTGTCGACGGACCGCGAAGCCATTTTCGGCCATCCTCTTCCCAATACATGCTCCTTGCCATGCGCAAGTATGGTTTCTTCGAAGGATTTGCCTTAGGATGCGATCGGCTTTTGCGAGAAAATAGCGCTGAGTGGGTCTATCAGACCATCGAGGAAGATGGCAAACTGATCAAGTACGACCCTGTTCCCTGATTCTTTAACTCGACTTTGCAACTTTTTAGGGCCCTTTGCCTCGCCCATTCGCCCACTAATGTTCGACCAACGGTCGAACTAGGAGATTTATTGAACCGGGAAGGGGTTTCTAACCCCTTCCCGGTTCAATAAACTCCTTAGAGGGCAAATACCCCGAGGCCTTTGACCCTCAAAAGTTACAAAGTCGAGTTTAAGCAGACCAACCCGCCTCAACAAGTCTCGCCTTAAGATTTTCAATCGCTTTGATACGGACAAGGTTGGGAACGAACACCTCTCCATGAAATCCTTGGCGTCCAAATTCAGGAGAATCCGGGGCCGGCCAAGCAATTCCGCTGCTGCGGAATGCTTCATGGGCTGAGTAGAACTCATAGAATAGGCGATGGGCAAGATTCGTTGTGCCAAGAGCATCGGCATCTTCCGGAAGCAAAGGAATCTGCTCGAGCTTGTGCAACAAACTGCGCTCTTCATCGCCGAACCTGCCTTCCCGGGCCTTTTTCTCAAGTTGGTCGACGATAAGGGAGATGCGCGCTCTTGCAAGGACGCGCAAGTAGAAATCTTTTACCCCTTCAGGATTAAGATTGACGGTCATTGGGTCTTCTAGTCTTTTAAGGGCAATTTCCTGCTGTTGGAAATGATGCAGAAGGATCTTCTGTCTTTGGAGGCCATAGAAAATCATCATCAGCCGATCTGCAAGGATCTTGGGATCTTCGGGTGTTTGCTGAAGGATCTGCTCGAGCCGCTTAATGGCATGGGCGGCATGATAGAATTCCCGATTAGCTCCCTTATACCTTGAAGGCTCAGGAGCGCCAATCTCCTTAATGTGCTTGAGATCGATTGGTTCTTCATGCTCCATGTGAAGCATCCGCTTGAGCTCATTCGCCACCTCGTATTTTTCCCACGGAGTCAGCTGGCGTGCATGAGGGGTGCTTGATGGAGAACCTTCGATCGGAAGCAACTTGACGCAACGGATGGGTTTTTCCAACTGTCCTTCCTGCGCGCTCTGCTTCATCCGCCTATATAGAGATGAGACAAATGGGATCGTATCGTCAATCTTATTGTATACAATGCAGACATTGCCCTTGAGGGTCTTGATCGCCCGTTCAGAATCAATCGGCCATTTGCAGGAGTGGAGCAGACAGACGGCGATATCGCTCAAGATCTTCGCTATGCGAGGATAGGAGGCCAGCTTCTGAAGCACCATATGCTTGACCTGCTCTTCCAGATTGCAGAACGATCGCTCGCTTAAGAAATTGATCTTAGCATCGGGGAATTCTTTCTGAACGAGCTCCGCGCCTAAGGCTCCATAGCCGCCGCCGAGGGAATAGCCATAAATGACGATATCATCGGGAGAAAAACCTTCTTTTTCAACCAGGTATTTGAATGTCGAGTAGACGTCCAATGCCATCCCTCGAGGGGAAGGAGTTCCTTCGCTGTCCCCTACGCCGCGCGGATTCAATAAAAAGAGGTTGATATCGCCGACGCGTTTAGTGATGTCATAGATGTATTCGAAGTTGGCTTTCGATTCAAAAAATCCACCCCGTCCGGTGCAGTAAATGACCGCTTTTTTTTCGTTCCCGCGAAAGAGCATGTTATCAATGGAGCAACCGTCCGGAGTTTTGAGAGGGATCGTTTCGCCGTCGTGATGCGTCTTTAGAAACTTTTTCATCTCTTTTCGGCTTGTTTTTTCAAAATAGGCGGTGATGGGAGAAGGATAGAGGGAGATTGCGGCAAGCTTATTGATTCCTGCGGCAGCTAATTGATAGAGCCCGTAAGGGAAAAAAACGACCGAAAACATGGTTCTAGCAGCAGAGCTTAACCAGGTTTCTTCCGCCGGCTCTTCAAGCTTAGGCGTATCTTTGGGCCAAGAAGGCTGAAAAAAAGAGTTTACTGGTGTCATATTATTATATTATCTAGAGGATTTTATTTTCTACTATTATACACTAGATATTAAAATAACTAAATGAGAGCAAATAATTAAATTTATTCGCTTGAAATAGACTGGCTTATAAGAATTGAAAAATTAATTGAAATAGGAAGGGTCGAGATGGCCCAGCTCTTCTTCGCTTAAATCTTCCTCAAACACAAATTCGATGGCCTCTTCAGGCTCTTCATCTGTTAAGGAATCATTTGAAACCGGTCTTTCTAATTCAGCGCCTTTCTCTTTGGTCTTCCGCCCTTTTAAAAAGAATTTTATAGGAGAGCCGACAAACCCGTACGATTCACGAAACTGGTTGATCATGTACTTGGTGTAGGTATCGACCATGAGTTCCGGGTTATTGACGAACATGACAAAGCGAGGCGGCTGGACATCGACTTGGGCCATGTAGTAGATCCTTAAACGTTTTCCATCGATCATCGGCGGATGGTACTTTTGGACAACTTTTTCAACAAATTTATTGAGCTGGCCTGTGGTGATGCGCCGGTTTTGCTGCTCGTAGACTTCGGCAATGATGGTGAACAGCTTTTCTAAATGGCGTCCGGTCTGAGCTGAAACGAACAAGGTAGGACAATGGGCTAAAAAGGGAACGTCGATGTGCATGCTTTTCAAGCAATGCTCCATCCGGAAGCCTTTGACGGTATCCCATTTATTGAACAGGATCACGCAGCCTTTTCCAAGCTCTTCGATCTGATGGGCAATCCTCTTGTCCTGGTTGGTCATTCCCCGCTCGGCATCGAGCATCAGGACGCAAATATCGGCCCGGTCAAGCGCCCGCTCTGTGCGGATCGCGGCAAATTTGTCCACAACTTCATGCTCTGCCTTTTTCCGACGGATCCCCGCTGTATCGATGAGGGTGAACTTCTTCCCGCCTGCCATGATATCGACATCGATGCTATCTCGAGTAGTCCCTGCAATCGGGCTGACAACGCAGCGCTCTTCGTCCAAAAGGTAGTTGACAAGGGTGGATTTTCCAACGTTGGGGCGTCCGACGACTGCAATACGGATCGGTTTGTCTTCCTCAGGCTCAGCAGCAGGAAATACAATCCCTTCAAATGCCTCTTCGAGAAGCTCGGCCATTTGAAAGCTCTGAGTCGCCGATACGGCGACAACGCGCGAGATCCCTAAAGCATAAAAAGGATAGACGTTTTCCATTTTCGACAGATCATCGACTTTGTTGACGGCAACCACAAGGCGCTTTCCCGTGCGGAGCAAAAGGCGCGCGACAAACTCGTCGAGAACGGTGACGCCGACTGTCGCATCGACGACCATGACGATGACATCCGCTTCTACGATGGCAATCTCTGTCTGGCGGCGGATCTCTTCTTGGAATGGGACTTCGGAATTCGGATTGATCCCGCCTGTATCGATGACTTCGAACGGCTGGCCAAAAAAATCGGCGCTGGCATAGAGGCGGTCGCGCGTAACCCCTTCAGCTTCATCAACGATTGCGATCCGGTTCCGGCAGATCCGATTGAAGAGGGCAGATTTTCCGACGTTAGGGCGGCCGACTAAAGCGAGCTTTAAAAGTTTTGTCATGGTTTTTAAGTGTGTTGAGAGAGTAGCAAAACTCCATTCGGGCACAGCGAGCGCGAATTTGCGGCTCGAAGCTAAGTTTTGCAATTCCCTCTATTCAAAGAAGGCAAGATTTTAACTGATGCTGGATATATTGTCAGAGAAAAAGATGGCCAAGAACTTATTAAATTTTTTAGTTTGACGCGTTGAGGTCGCGATCGATGAGCCAAAGAAGCTCAAGCAACTCCTGGCGGTCCAGGCCTTTGAGCTGATCTTGGTCGTCATAGCCGATAATCCCTTCCATCAAGGCAGTCTTTTTTTCAATGAGGCGATGGATATGCTCTTCGACTGTTCCCTTGGTGACGAGCTTAAAGACTTGGACTCCCCGATTTTGTCCAATGCGGTGCACACGGTCGGTCGCCTGGTTTTCCCGGGCAGGATTCCACCACCTATCATAATGGATCACAACGGATGCGGAAACTAGGTCGACCCCAACGCCTACCGCTTGCAGCGATGCGACAAAGACCTCGCTTTTAGGGTCGTCGCGGAACCGCTCTAACTGCTCCTTCCTGTCGCGCGTGCTTCCCCGGATGCCGCAAAAACCGATGTTGTTCTCCGTCAAATACCGCTCGATCATATTTAACATCTCAAGGTACTGGGAAAAGACGACAAGCTTTTGCCCGCTGTCGCGAACCTCTTGCAAGAGTTCGACGAACAGGTCCCACTTTCCACAGGCGTGCTTCTGAAAATCTTCAAATTTTTTCGTGATCAAGCACGGATGGTCGCAAATTTGTTTGAGCGTCGAGAGCAGAGCAAAGACGTGCAAATAGGGAACAGGCTTCGATTTGTCCTCAAGCTCTTGGAAAAGCGATTCCTTTTGCTTCAGATAGACTTTGCGGTACAAATCCATCTGTTCATCGGAGAGGTCGCAATAAGAGATCTCTTCAATTTTTTCCGGCAGTTCGAGCAAGACCTCTGACTTTTTCCGCCTCAAAATAAAATGACGGATAAACCTTCCCAGCAAAGCTTTTTTTTCCGGGTCCTGGTTTTTTTCGATCGGATTGACGAACATCTCTTTGAAATGCGCATCGGTGGGCATGTAACCGGGAACAACGACATCAAAAAGGGCTTTAAGCTCCAGCAAGCGGTTTTCGATAGGCGTTCCCGTCAAGCCGACGCGCATCTTTGATTTGATGGTCTTCATTGCCTTATGAGTCTGCGAGTGGATATTTTTTGCCGTCTGGACCTCGTCGAAAATGGCAAGGTCGAAATCAATTTTAGAAAGGGCCTTTTTCTCGCTGCGCAACGTTCCATACGAAGTGACCAGCACCTCGTGAGGATCTTTGAAGGCCTCCAGCTTTCTGCCGACTCCGTAAAAGATAAAGACATTGATGTCGGGCAAAAACTTCTTTAAAAGCTCTTGCCAGTGGTAGATGACCGATGTGGGACAGACGACCAAATATTTCTTGCCCCTTTCCTGGTTCTTTGCCGCAGCGATCAGTCCCATCGCTTGGTGGGTTTTCCCAAGGCCCATCTCATCGCATAGAAGGCCTGAAAGGCCATGGCTGTAGAGGAACCAAAGCCATTTGACGCCGACTTCTTGATAGACCCTAAGGTCGCTCTTAAAGCCGGTTAGATCAATGGGAACGTCCATGTTGAACGTGGTCAGTTCTTCAATGTACTTGCGCGTCTGTTCTGCATCAGGCTCGATATCTTTAGGGGCCCTAAGGTCGTCAAAGACGCACAAGCGGAGCCAGTCCATTGTCGTCATCCGCAGGATCTTGCCTCCCTTCTGCCAGTTCCTCTTCTGAATTGTTTTCAGCCAGTTGAAGCGGGAATGCTTTAAGACGATCAGCCCGGCCGAGGTGAACAGGTATCTCTTGTTATTCTGCACGGCTTCCCAAATCGAGTGGATATCGACCGAACCAAGATCTGTTTCATAGTTGAACTCGATAAGCCATTCTTTCCCTTCGGCCTTCGGGGCCGTTTGGATTTTTTTAACGCGCACAAACAGCTCGCGCCCTTTCTGCAGCTCTTTTTGGATCGATGTGATGTAGGGGCTTAACGCTTCCAGCTCATAGGCGACAAAGTAGGGCTCGTCGGATACAGAGATCATCTTTTCGCGCACATAGCTTTCAGGCAAGCGCATTTCATAAGGAATCTCTGCAAACCCTTCCCCTTCCACGTAAGCATAATCTCCAAAAATCAGCACGGAAGTGGCCCGGTAATTGGGGAGGAATTGGAAGTGGGGGCGGACAATGATCCGCCGATCTTCATTCAGAAAGATATCGAGCCCGCACTTTTCTAAAGGGCATGTTTGAGAAAAGAAGCCTTTGATCCCTTCGAGCTCGTCCCGGTTTAACCGGATGAATTGATTGATCTCAGAACGGTGGACCGTCATTCCTAAACGGATGGCTGATCCTGTGCGCCCTACCCGCTTGGCAAAGAACCCTTTTCCTTTCAAATAGATCCACTCGCCAAAATCGACAAACTCCCCGCTTTCGCCAGCAATTTCAAGGCCCGACTCAAACTGCAAAAAGCCCTCCTTGCTCACGGAGAAGGTGAGCTGAGACTCGATGCTGGAGACGTGGGTCTGAAATCCTTCATATCCATTGAGCCAAACGCGATGCCGGTTGACAAAGTCGCTCACCTGGTCCCGGGGGATCACCTTCTCGATCCCATCGAACAATAGATCTTCGAGCAAATAGAAACCCCTGGTCTGTATGAAAACCCATGGTCCAAAAAAATAGGACATCGGTTTTTGCAAATCTCCTTCCTCAAAGACATAACAGCCGATATGAAGGCGGTCCACCGAGTCGAAATACACTTGGTACTTGGCCTTATAACTGCCGGGGTTGACGCGAGTGTTGGACAAGTACTTTTGGATGATCTGAGGATGTTTGTGCAGAACCGAGGCGATCTTTTCTGTCGGTATCTCTTTTTCGTTGAAGATCGGGTCAAAGCGGGATGGGAAAAAACCTTTTCCGCGCACGTAGATCCAATCGCCTAAAGGAACTTCCTCTTCCCCATTTAGATCAATCTTCTCTGCTTTCGACTCTTTTGCAATTGGGGTAACGTCCAGCAAAAAGGAACGGCGCATCCGATCATAGCGGATCGATTCGATCTTTTGATGCTGCATCTCATAGACAGGCAGCGGAGATTTGACCGTATTGAGCGATGGGATGACCTGAGGCCAGTTCGCCTCTGCAATATAAAAGCTAAACGAAACCTGCGGAAACTCCACATGGATCCACTTCGGCAGTCCTCCATCGGTAAACGTGATGGCATACTCCTCTTTTTCATCCTGCAGCTGCATCCACCATTTGGCAAGATCGGACCAAAACGATAGTTCGTAAATCAGCTGCTGGCTCGGCCTCCCTTCCCGCCATAACAGGATCTCTTCCGGAGGAAGGTTGGAAAATTTAAGCGATGTCTCTTCTGTCTCTTCCTCGCGATTGAACAAGAAGTCCTCAAGACGTTTTTTCCCTTCGGCTTTCTTAGCTTCGATCGAAAACAACTTCTTGTCCGTTGCCGATGATGCTTCAAAACCTTTACCGACAGATTGAAGGAGTTTGGGATCGCTGCCATGGCGGCGGCAGGCGATCTGGCCGAGCTGGTTCCACAATGAACTGCGAAAGCGCACATGGATGGGGAGAGATTCGTCCGCAAAAATTTTCAGATAGGCTGCTGCCAAATGGGAACAGGTCTTTTTTTTCTCTGCAGCAGGACAATTGCAAAACCCGTCGAGCACGCGCCCTGCGTCGTCCATCTGTAAAAAGGGCCAAAACACCTTTTTTGACTTAACGTCTTTGACTTCGACTTGGTACGTCCCTTCGGAAAATGCGACGTAGCCGACCTTGCCCGCTTTATAAAGCGCGCTGGCCTCTTGGACTTCTTGATCTGAAAAAGGCGGCTTTATCATGCTCTTTTAAGCTTCGTTGCTAATTTGCGGGGAACTTCAAATGGAATTACATTATACCTTAAGGGTAGCATGCCTCATGCTGGAATAAGAAAGCAAGGGAGTAAAATGATGAGACCCTGGCATAGGAAATTAAATGAATAATTTTCAATTCTTAGATAGAACCACAGAGGGCACGGCAGCAAAAATTTTTGCTCTTATTTCCTGCGCCCTGTTAGTAACCCAAAGTTCATAAATGGAAATCTGTATGAAAATAGCCTTCAAAGACATGCACTGCCTGCCCCCACAGTTCAATGCCTTTCGTTTCACTAGATAGAACTTCCAGAATATGCGTCCTCTCTTTATTGCGGATCTTAATCGGTTGGATTAAAGAAAATTGCTGTGCTGCCAGCCAGCCGACCGCTGCTGCCCCTGTTCCGCACGACAAGGTCTCCTCTTCGACGCCCCTTTCATAAGTGCGCACAGCAACCGATCCGTCCGGAAGCATCTGGGCAAAGTTCACATTGATCCCTTCGGGAGAAAATTGAGGATGGAAACGGATGGGACGGGCAACGTCCACAAAGTCATGCTCATTGAGGTCTTCGACAAAAACGACTCCGTGAGGAACTCCTGTATCGACTAC
>JAFEGV010000063.1 GCA_018239665.1 Verrucomicrobiota bacterium
AAAGAGCGCGGCACATGGCACTGTTGCCATTTGTTGCTCAAGACTAAGCCGAAGTGGAGAAATTAATATGGGTAATCAATTATTACTGATCGAAGATGTCGATGATTTAGGCCGCAGCGGAGATGTCGTTTCTGTGAAGCCAGGCTACGCTCGCAATTTTTTGATCCCGCAAAAGAAAGCGGTTGTTGCGGACAAGTTCACATTGCGTCTGCAAGCGCGCCTTAAAGAAGAGCGTGCTAAGCAAGCTGAAGTCGATAAGAAAGACGCTGAAGAGCTTGCTGCCCGCGTCGATGGAATGGTCCTGACAGTCGAAGTCAAAGTGGATCCAGATGGCCACATGTACGGATCTGTCACGTCTTTGGACATCGTTCGTCTTTTTGAAGATCAAGACATTAAGTTGGAAAGGCGCAATGTCGTCCTTCTCCAGCCAATCAAGCAACTCGGCGTCTATCCGATTGCATTGAAACTTAAAGAAGGCGTTCCAGCTCAGATCACGCTTAGAGTGATGAGCGAAGCACAGATTGCTGAAGAAGCTAATCAATAATCGGTCACTTCTTCTTCTCCTCAGACAATGAGGAGAGGAAGAAGGATTTATATTCGGTTCCTGTGAACATTACCCTTTTTTCACCTGCAAAGCTGAACTTGTTCTTCCGCGTGCTTTACAAACGAGAAGACGGGTTCCATGAAATCGCCTCCCTATATCAGGCCATCTCTCTTGGCGATACGCTAACTGTGTCGCTAGCTGAGGAAGATCGGCTGACATGCAATCATCCTTTAGTTCCTTGCGACAGTTCCAATTTGATCATCAAGGCCTTAGAAACGTACCGTCGTGAAACGGGGTATCCGTTTAAGGTGCATGTCCATTTAGATAAGAAAGTGCCTATGCAGGCAGGCCTGGGCGGCGGGAGCGGCAATGCGGCCACGGCGATGTGGGCGTTCAATGCACTTTCTCCAAAACCTGTTCCTGAAGAATTGTTGTCCGAGTGGGCCGGGAGCTTTAGCTCCGACGCCCCCTTCTTTTTTTCCCAAGGCACGGCTTACTGCCGCGGCAGAGGAGAGAGGATTGAAAACATCGGAAAGATGCCCGATACCCGGCTTTGGATCGCCAAACCTCAAGAAGGGCTGTCGACCCCGCTTGTCTATCGGCATTGCCGTCCGTCCGAACTTCTCCAGAGGGATCCCGACCAGCACTTGGGGGACCTGATGGGAGGCAAACCTCTTTATTTTAACGATCTCGAGGTCCCGGCATTTTCTTTGATGCCCGGCCTTGCCGGCCTTAAGCGCAAGCTCTTGGAACTTGGATTTTCCCATGCGACCATGACAGGGAGCGGGACCGCGTTCTTTTGCTTAGGCCCATGTCTAGATCCCCAGATTCCGGGGGTCGACTTCTACCCAGCTTCTTTTGTTTCCCGCAGCAATGGAAACTGGTATGAATTTCCCTCTGTTTGATATACTGCCGTATTCGATACTTTTTAAGGACCTGCATTTATGAAATTGTACGATGATCAGCTGATTGTCATCACAGGAGCTGCCGGCTTTATCGGGTCTTGCTGTGTGAAATATCTCAATGAAAAAGGATTTAACAACCTCCTTCTCGTCGATGACATTAAAAAGACGGAGAAGTGGAAAAACCTCGTAAATAAAAAATGCGTCGACTTTATCTCCCGCAACGAGCTTTTCCAATGGCTTCAAGGAAAAGAGAGGGAAATTGAGGCGTTCATCCACTTAGGCGCCTGCTCCGATACGATGGAAACGGATGGAAATTACCTCATGGAGAACAATTTCCGTTACTCGGTCCGGCTTGCCGAATACGCTTTGGCCCACGGCCATCGGTTCATTTATGCATCATCTGCTGCGACGTATGGGGACGGGACCAAAGGTTTTGTCGATAACCATGCCGAAATTGAAAACTTAAAGCCGCTCAACCTGTATGGGTTTTCCAAGTATTATTTTGACCTTTGGCTCAAACAGAAAGGGCTTTTGGACAAGGTCGTCGGCTTAAAATACTTTAACGTATACGGCCCTAATGAAAACCATAAGGGGCGGATGGCCTCCATGGTCTATAAGATGCTCCCGATCGCGCAGAAAGAAGGACTGATCAAGCTGTTCAAATCATCGGAGCCCGATCGTTTCGGCGACGGAGAGCAGTGCCGCGATTTTATCTACGTCAAAGACGCGGTCCGCATGACCTGCGACTTCCTTGAAAATGACCTAACAGGTATCTTTAACATTGGATCGGGCAAAACGACGACTTGGAACCAGCTCGCGAACGCCCTGTTCAAAGCTCTAGACAAGCCGGCGCGTATCGAATATGTTGATATGCCGGAAGCGCTGCTTGGCCAGTACCAGAACTACACATGCGCCGATATGTCGAAGTATAAGGAAAAGGCAGGATTGCCCAGCGCCAAGCCTTCGTGCGAATTTTCCACGGAAGAAGGCGTTGCCGACTACGTTAGAAATTATTTACTTAAGGGTGAACGATGGTAAAACTCAGCGGGATGTTAAGCCGATTCAGCCCTGTGCGTGTCCTTGTGATCGGGGATTTTATGCTGGATACATACACGACAGGAAAGGTGAAGAGGATATCCCCTGAAGCGCCCGTTTCGGTCCTCCATGTTCAAAAAGAGGAAAGCAGGCCCGGCGGAGCCGGAAACGTGGTGTTAAACCTGGTTTCTCTCGGCGCTAAAGTGATCGCCGTCGGCCGCATCGGCTATGATCTAGCCGGAGAACAGCTGCGCGATTCCCTAGAGAGCGAAGGAGTCGACACGGAGAACATCTTTCTGCAAAAGGGATATAAGACCCCCGTCAAAAACCGCTTGATTGCCGACGCTCAGCAGGTCTTGCGCGTGGATTTTGAGACGGTAAGCCCCTTATCCGAGAATGTCGAAGAAATGGTGTTGGAACGCCTATCCCCAATCCTTGACAAGGTCAACATCGTTGCGATCTCCGACTATGGCAAAGGGTTCTTGTCCCGGTCTCTTCTCAAAAGGATTATCGAGATGTCCCGAGAAAAAGAGATCCCGGTGATCGTCGATCCGAAAGGAGACGATTTTTCCAAGTACCAAGGAGCTACCGTCATTAAGCCGAACTTAACCGAAGCCTATGCTGCCGCTAAATTGCCTTCGGAAGAAAGTTTGGAAAATGTGGCCTCCAATATTTTAAAGAATTGCGGTTCCGAACTGCTCCTCATCACCCGTTCCGAAGCGGGGATCTCCCTGTTCAACAACTCGGGCCAGAGGATCGATTTCCCAGTACGTTCAAAAGAAGTTAAGGATGTGACGGGAGCCGGCGATACCGTGCTTGCCATGATCAGCGTGGCATTGGCCAACAAGCTCGATATCCGCTATGGCGCGCAACTGGCCAATATCGCCGCCGGAATGGCGATCGAGAAGCTTGGCTGCGCCCGGATCAATATTTCTGAAATGGCAGAGAGGCTGCTTGAGTACGATGTCGAGAATAAGATCTTCGACGAAGAGCATCTGTACGCTCTGCAGCAAGCTCTGAAAGGAAAGAGATATTCCGTACTGGGATTAGACAGCACGCAAGGGATGTCGACAACGCTCTTCCGATCGCTGAGAAAGCTTGCATCCCGAGATTCTGAGAAAAAATTGATCGTCTATGTCCGCGATAACGATCCCGACGAAGAGTTTGTCTCTCTTCTTTCTTCCCTTGCCGAGGTCGATTTCATCGTCCTCAAATGCGAAAGCCTTAAAAACCTCTGCGAGATCATCCATCCCCACCAAGTCTTTGTGATCGAAGAGGACCGTTTGGTCACCCTCGATCATGCGACAGCTTTGTTGTCGCGGGTCCGGGATACGATGGCTTATCGGACTTAACGACGCTTCCGGCTTTTTTAGATCAGTTCGTTTGTTTGGCGATCGTTGCAGCCGCATTATTCAATGAACTCATTGCAATGAAGGCGGCAGCTCCCTCGCCTTTAGACGAGGGAGCTGCCGCCCGATTGAAGAGGAGCATACGAGCAACTTCAGCTGCCCGAGCGACTCAGTTCTTACAAGCGTCCGCTTGTCATCCTTACTCGACCGATTTACAGACTGCTTCCGCAGCGCGCTCTAAATGGTGGAGATAGAACACGACCATTTCCTTGCCATAAGGAAGATAGTCATCATTCATTCGCAAGAAGAGTTCAGAAGGACGTGCGATTTTTGCAATTTCGATATAAAAAACATTGCGGTCTTCTTCTTTATCGAAACGTTTTACAACGAATTGCTCGTGAACGTCGCGTCTGATCGCGATCATCAAAGCTTGCCGGAGCACGTTGAGATCGTCATAGCGGTGGACAACACCCCAATTGTCGCCCGCTTTCTCTCCTCCCAGCCTCCAGATCTCATAGTTGATCGTGTCTTCAAGACCATTTCTTGCAAGCATGGCGATCATCGCCTCGACCCGTTTTTGAAGCTCGGGTGTGATCGGTTGGTTGCCCAGTTCTTCGAGCTGTTCAAGAACCTGGGTGAACTCATGAGGTTTTACTTCCCCTTTTCTTTCCGCGCCCGATCTACTCATCAGTGTTTCGACGACATCCTCTTCAATCATCCAGATATTCTCAGTGTAATAACAAGCGTTTTCCTGCATCCAAACGGTAGGATTCTCAACTTGGGGCTCGCCGAGGAATATATAGAACGCCTTTAATAAAGATTGTCGATCAACCTTGCCCGATTGCTTTTCTATGAGCTTATCGGCAAGAGCTTGTGTTGCGCGGTGGACTGCTTCTCTAAGGATGGAGAGATCGTCATAGCGGTGGACCACTCCGTAATTCGCTTCAGGCTTTTCACCTCCCAGCTTCCAGACCCAGTAGTTGACAAGATCAGAGCCCATTTCCTGATGCAGCCGGTCGATTATGATATCCATTCTCTCTCTGTTTTCGTTTTTACCTTGGCATAAATCGAAGTATCCCTCGAACGCAAGCGGAAGATATGTTTCCAGAGATAGGTTTATATACCCTTCAAGGTGTTCCAATTTTGGAGCTGCAGCTTGCATTGTGTGGCGGATTGCCTCATTTAAAATAACGGGATCGTCATAGCGGTGGACAAGACCGTAATTCTCGCCAGATTTTTCTCCACCCAGCTTCCAGACCCAGTAGTTGACTAGATCAGAGCCAACAGCTGCATGGAGACGATTAATACTTAAATCAACTAAAGATCGCCACTTGCGTCTGGACAAATCCAAATCAGCTCCGACATCTCCTGCCATCACTTGATCGAGCTCTACCATTACAGCTTCGTAAGGATTATATTTCTTAGGCACATCGACCAGCAATTTTAAATTCTGGAACCTTTCGCAAAGAAGATCTGTGCCATCGTCGTATTCAATTCGTCTGCCTTCCCATTGATTTCTCTCTGGGCCCAACCATTTTACTGCTCTGACCATCCATGCGAGATTCGAGCTTGTTTCTTTTGCCGGTGCCAAATCCGCAATTGCGCGGGTTTCAAGATATTGCCCGACAGCCTTTTCAAACACGGGAAATAACTTTTGAACTTCTTCACTAGCTTGGGCGCGCACATCCCGCAGCGTGTATTTAGAGCTGTGGAATAACTGCTCCACTTGCCCTTTAAATGCATCATATTGAGCCCTCAGAACTCCCTGAGCGCTTTCATCTACTGCAGAGAACCTCATTGAGCTAATCGATGTTCCAAATTGATTAAGTTTCGATACCATTGCATTGACTTGCCCGGCCAGTTTCGCAGCCATTTCGAAAGTCTGCGGCGTAAATGTTCCTTGTCTCAAATTTTCTTGAACTTCCCGGTTCTGTCCTCTGACTACGTCCATGTCTTGGACTAATAGCTGCGCAAGCTCATTTGATGCGCTTGAAATAGCTCCCGTCTTTAAAGCCATAAAATTTATCCCCTTTTAAGCTTATTTTTCTTTAGTAAATTGCGTTAAGTATAACAAACAAGCTATCCGTTATAAATTTAATTATTTTTATAAAACAACTAAATTATTTTAACTACCTTATCGTCATGAGTTAAAAAATTATTTTACATTAGATTGCGGTCGGTTAGTAAAATTAATTTTATTTATTTGCCGGTTTAATCGGCTAAATCGAAAATGAGGGGAAATGCTCTCCTTTCATCATCCGATGACTGGAATGCCTCTTCTTATGGTTGCCGGGGCATTTCGTATTCAAGCCTGGTCCGCGTTCTTTTATTGGAGGTTGCCTATCTAAATAATTCGCAGATGCCTAGAGGATTTTTCAATTCAATATTTGATAGACAATTAGTGTAAAACAATTATTCTTTCATCAACTGGAGTTGCTATTCGATGTCAGGATATTTTCCTCGGACACTTCTTTGTTCGCTGATCTATTTCACATTGCATGGTTTTGCCGCTGAAGCAGCCACGGTCACGGTTACAAGCAATGCTGACGACAACAGCCCGAATACTCTTCGCGGTGCGATCAATACTGCAAATACGAATCCGGGAACCATCATCAATTTCAGCGCGAGCCCGCAGACGATTAAGCTGAGCAGTCCTTTGCCGCCGATCACGGCAAATAACACGCAGATCATCGGCAATACCTTCGCTTGGACGATCGATGGTAATTCCTCAAGCGCTGTTTTTTTCGTTTCCGAGAGTGTCACAGGAGTTGTGATCCAGGACCTGATGATTCAAAATGCGACGGCACAAGGTGGCACAGGGGGAAATGGAGGAGTCAGCGCGGGCGGCGGCGGAATGGGCGCTGGAGCGGGACTTCTTGTAGCCAGCGGCGCGCAAGTAACGATTTCCAATGTCCAATTTCAAAACAACACAGCTCAAGGCGGCGACGGCGGAAGGCATGAGCGCGGCGCAACGGACTTGGCTTCTGCGGGATCGGGCGGAGGTGGAGGTTTTAGAGGAAATGGGGGCGATTCGATCCATGTCGCTGATCAAGGCAGCGGCGGCGGCGGCGGGTTCCAAGGCACCGGTGGTAGAGCAAATGCTAGCAGCGCTGATGTCAGCAAACAGGGCGATGGAGGAGGAGGAGGCGGCGGCGGGATGTTCAATAATGGAGCTGATGCGACCGAGTCTCAGGGAGCAGGCGGCGGCGGAACTTCGAGCGATGGAACATCGACTGGAAGCGGTTGCTCGCTTGGCTCAGGTTCTTCAACTGGAGGAACAGGTGGTTCTAATGGAGGAGGCGGCGGAGGAGGAGCCGGCGCTAAAGGAGGAGCTGGCAACCACGGAAATTGCGGCGGGTCTCCAGGAAGCGGAGGAGGTTTTGGGCAAGATTCTCCATCGGCGACAAACAATGACGGAGGTCCCGGCGCTGACGGAGGCAACGGGGGAAACGGCGGAGGAGGCGGCGGTGGCGGAGCAGGCGGACGACCTAACCAGTCAGGCCTCGCTTACGGAGCGGGAAATCCTGGAAACGGAGGAAATGGAGGGTATGGCGGCGGTGGTGGCGGAGGAGGAGGATTTGCACAGTTGTCCTTCGCTGAAACCGAGGGAATTTCCGGGGGCAATGGAGGAAATGGAGGAACGTGGGGTGGAGGCGGAGGTTCATCGCCTGGGGATGGTGGCAATGGCGGTTATGGAGGAGGTGGTGGAGGCGGCGCACGCGACGGTCTAGGCGGCAATGGAGGCTTTGGCGGAGGAGGAGGCGGCGGCGCCGGTTCTTATTTTGGACCGGTCACTCCATCGACAAGCGTATTCGGCGGTGGTGCCGGTGGGATTGCGCTTAAACTCGGAGTTGGCGGCGGAGGCGGCGCAGGACTTGGGGGCGCCGTCTTCGTTGCCGATGGAGCTACATTGATCATCACCGATCCAGTTTTTTCCAATAACAACGCAGTAGGAGGCAAAGGAGGCAGGGGATCGATCTACGGTTCTGGTTCTGGTAACGGGAAAGATGGCATTGGAAGCGGAGATGATCTATTTCTTTCATCAGGCAGCTTGACGACGCTCCAAGCTGTTGCGAATCCCTTGACGATCAACACAAATATCACAAGCGATCAGGGAGCCGGCGGAGGAAGCGGCGGAATGCTGACCATCATTGGACCGCAACTGATCACCTTCGGTGGCTCCAATACCTACACAGGCGGAACGACAATCGATGGAGCGACTAGCGCGCTCAGTGTTTCCAGCGATAATAATTTGGGCGATCCTTCCGGCAATCTTACTCTGATGAATGATGGGACTTTATCGACGACGAATACGACTGCGCCCGGTTACTTCACAACGGGAAGGCCGATCAGCTTGAGCGGCGGCGGAACACTATCTGCAGTTCCAAACTCTTTTGGGACCTACAACGGGGCCATCAGCGGCTCAGGCCCCTTGACGGTCTCCGGAGGCGGGACCGTTGTTCTTGCGAACGATCAAAACTCTTACTCGGGCGGAACAAATATCACGGGTAATTTAACTTACCTCTCGATCTCGTCCGATGGGGATTTAGGAGCTTCCAGCGGCGCGCTGAACATGATAGGCGGCACGTTTCTCATCACAACGGCCAATGTGGACCTCAACCCAAGCCGCACTGTCGCGATCAATACCGGCTTTTGCAATTTCCTTGTCGACAGCAACATCAGTTCAACGATTGAAGGACAGGTCACCGGTAACGGTGTTTTTTATAAAGACCTTCCCGGAAGCCTTGCCCTGACGAATACAAGCAACAATTATACCGGCGGGACATATGTCAATGCGGGCACTCTGATCGTGAATTCTTCCAGCCTTCCTGCAACCGGCGGCGTGCAACTAACGAGCACTCTTGTCTTCGATCAAGGATTTACCGGCACTTATGGGGGCACGATTTCCGATTATGCTCCGGGCCCGGGGACCGTCGTTAAGAATGGGACGGGAACGCTGACATTGAGCCAAGCGAACTCCTATTCTGGCGGTACGACGATCAACCAGGGAGCGGTTGCCATTGGATCTCCTGCTAATTTAGGGACAGGAGCCATCACATTTGGAGGAAGCAGTTCTTTGCTTCTTACAGCTCCAGTTACTTTAACCCATGCAGTGGTGATCGAAACTGGCGTTACGGCAACGATCGGCGATGGGGGAGTCGGCAACCTTTCCACGATCAACGGTCTCATCTCGGGAGGAGGCGCCCTAGAGTTGACGATGACATCTCCCGGGACGCTTGTGCTTGGCAATTCACTCAATAGCTATTCAGGCGGGACGCTCCTGAACAGCGGTACGCTCTCAATCTCCAATGGAGGCAATTTGGGAGCAGGGCCTCTGACATTTATCGGAAACAGCACCCTGCTGCTCTCAGCTGCGCTCAGCACTCCGGCCACTGCAGCGATCGCCATCAATGGAGGGATCACGGGGACCATCAACGATGGAGGCAACAATACGACCCTCAACGGACCAATTAGAGACGGCACGCCGGCGGGCGGATCCTTTCAAAAAATGGGCTCCGGCATCATGTCGCTCACCGCGCCGAGCACCTATACGGGAACGACGACGATCAATGGAGGAACTTTTGCGATGGTAGGCCTCGGGAGCATCTCTGTTAGTTCTCCTCTTCAAATTACATCGGGCACATTTGATATTTCAGGATATGCAGCTTCTTCCTATACGGCAGGAGATATCAGCGGCGCTGTCGGAACTGCGATCACGTTAGGCAATGTGAACTTAATTGCAGGAACCGCAAACTCTCCTGCGGCATATCAGGGCAACATTTCCGGAAATGGGTCCTTTACAAAACAAAATGGCGGGACATTTATTTTCAGCGGAAGCAACAGCTACTTAGGGGGGACGAACGTCAACGGAGGAACTCTTGCCATTACAACGCTTGCTTCCTTCCCTGCAGGAGGAAACCTGGCGGTCAATAATGGCTCAACGTTCGATGCGACAGCATTTGGGGCGAGCACTTTGCCGGTAGGCAACCTTCAAGGAACGGGAGGGATCATCAATCTGGGAAGCAACAACCTTACTGCAACGGCAACTCAGAACACGACTTTTGCAAGCTCAGGTCCCGGCATCAACGGAACTGGGATTTTCACCAAGCAGGGAACAGCGACGTTGAGGCTTCTTGGCGCCAATACTTATACGGGCAATACCTTCCTCAATCAGGGGGAATTGAGCATCTCCCAGGACGGCAGTTTGGGGGCAGCTTCCGGAATCCTAGAGTTCAACGGGGGCACTTTGGACATCGAGCAATCGTTTGCGACAAGCAGAACGTACAACATGATGGCAGCCGGCACCGTCAACGTCGTCAATCCGATTGCCACGTTGACGCTGAATAGTCCATTGACAGGCTCCGGCAATTTCACCAAGACGGGACCTGGCGCAATGGCGCTAGGAGTGAGCAACGCAGGATACGGGGGATCGCTCGTCACGGTGAATGGAGGGCTTTTGCGGGTCGACAACTTGCTTCCAACTCCTGTGTCAGTCAATGGAGGCGGAACGTTGGGCGGAACGGGAACTGTCGGAGATTTATTCAATACAGGCACTGTCAGTCCAGGCAATTCGATCGGAACGCTGAATGTCAACGGCAATTATACGCAGACATCTTCCGGACATCTTCATATTGAGATCGATGCCGCAGGAAACAGCGATCTTCTCAATATGACCGGATCCGCCAATCTTGACGGAGCGATCGATGTCGATCCTTTCCCCGGAGCCTATTTTGCCAATTCCAACATCATCTATGAAGTGGTGAGAGCTGCCGGCGGCCGTAACGGGCAATTTTCCAGAGTCAATGTGTTGGATCCTGGCGGGATCTTGAAAATGATCATCGACTATGAGCCGGAATTTGTCTTTTTGCGTTCTGCGAACAACCGATTTTTTCTTCAGGCGCCTATTATCAAAGAGCATAACCCAAGGCAAGTGGGATTCTATCTCGAGAGCTTGACCTATTATCAAGACGGCCAGCCGATTCCTGCCCAGGAAGATCTGATCAGCGTGATCAATGACCTCGTTTCTTTGCCTCCGAATAAATTAATCCCTGCCCTCGATCAGCTTCACCCTGCGCAATTTGGCGCTTTTGGAATGCTGAGCAGCGATCTGCGCAGCCAGATCGCTTCGATGATCAACCGCCATCCGAAAAAGCAGTGTTGCTTGCATATGTTCGAAGTGCGCAAGTGCAACAATTCGAGCCTATGGATCGAGCCGTTCGGCATGCGGATCAAGCAAAAGCCGCGCGAAGATGAGCGGGGATATATATCAGATACCGGCGGGGCGATGATCGGAGGCGATTATGGTTTTGACAACGGGATCGTTTTAGGCGCCGCCGTCGGCGGCAACATCACCTATCTCAAGTGGAGCGAAGGAATGGGACACGCCCATATTCCAAGCGGGTTTGCGAGCATCTATGCCGACTGGAGCCATAAGAAGGCCTTCATAGAAACTTCGGTACTAGGCGGCTATGATCATTTCCGCACGTTGCGCCACATCCACTTTCCGGGAGAAAACCGGAAAGCCAAAAGCCGGCATCGAGGCTACGACTGGAGCGCGCATTTAGGAGGAGGTTTTGATTGCCGCGCTCGAAGAGTGTATTTTGAACCGTTCTTCAACCTCGACTATTCCTCTCTTCACCAGGACGGCTTTAAAGAGAATGGAGCAGACAGCCTCAATCTAAACGTTGAGGACAAAAATTTCGACTTTCTCCGCGCAGAAGAGGGGATCACTGTCACCAGGAGTTTCACAACGCGCCGCGGATGCTGGTCGCCTCGGGTGTGGATGAGCATTGTCACAAGCGTTCCCTTCTACAACAAGAACTA
>JAFEGV010000064.1 GCA_018239665.1 Verrucomicrobiota bacterium
GTCGCCAAATCGAGCATATTGATCGCGCCGTGGACATTCGTCTTCGTCGTTTTCACCGGATCGAACTGGTAATGGACCGGCGATGCCGGGCATGCGAAGTTATAGATCTGGTCCACTTCGACGTCCAAAGGCTCGCAGATATCATGGCGGATCACCTCGAAATAGGGATGATCGATGAAAGAGAGGAGATTGTCCTTGTTGCCCGTAAAAAAGTTGTCGACGCAGATCACCTCATGGCCCGCCTGGAGCAGCTTCTCGCATAGATGCGATCCCAGAAAGCCCGCTCCGCCCGTGACAAGTATTTTCTTTCTTTGCTGAGTGTTCATCGTTATTCCTTGCTTTGCACCATGTTACTTCAATGAAATAATAAGGTAAATGGCTGAGCGTCCATTGCCCTGGCTAGACAACAACCTTGTACAAAGATCCTATCACTGAGAAGATGGACCTTCCACTTTAAAGACTATTGATCCATTCCCCTACCTGTACAACGATCAGCCATAAGAGGCGTTTGCAGTCATTTCACTTTTCTTACAAGGATTTCAAAACCATGCTCGATTAGCTCCTGAGGGGTAACATGTTTAATCTCGGAGAGAATTTCTTGATTTAACAATTCTTTTCCTTCATAGCTAATATTATATTTTAATACCTGCAAGTCGCTTCTTTTTCTAAACTCATCTAATCCATACTCCTTCAAAAACAACCCATTTACATGTTCAATATTCATCATGCTATTGACATATTCTTCGCAACTGATCCCCAGATCCTGTTGTATCTTTTCGTCAATTCCAACGCTTTTTGCATAGGCAATGATTTCATCCTTGCTCTTGCGCAAATGGATCCATGGATAATTCTGAAAATAGGCGAACATATGATGTCCGAAAGGAGAACAGTATAATGGTCCAGCTTGAACATAGGCAAACCCGCCAACCCGGGTAACGCGCAGAATCTCTTCTAAAACCTTAAATGGATCAGCAACATGTTCGAGAGTGGCAATTGAATAGACAAGATCAAAACTCCCGCTTTCGAAGGCCAGCTTAGAAGCATCCATCGAGTAATAATCGATACCTCTGTTCAGGAAACTGCATCCAACGGTCTTCATCACATCGACGCCGGTCACCTTTTTTGCTCCCAGGGTAAGCATCATTTCACAAACAAGTCCATCGCTGCAGCCAACTTCAAGAACGTTTAATCCTTTGGGAAAAGGTATTCTCTCAAACATGCTGGCCAAATAAGCCTTATTGTAAATAAGACGATGGAGATTTTCTCCTGCATAGAGATGTCGTTCGCCATTTTCTGTGAGGATCTCTACCTCAGAGCATAAATTTCCTGCTCCCGATTCCAAAAGACTATCTTGCCATGCATCCTTGTCTAACCAAGGAATGACAATACGGTCAAATTGGATGTCTTTGAGTTCAAGAACTGCTAAGCCCGTTCCCGCTGGATGATTATTTATCCAACTGCGAAGAGATGGTTCAGAACAGTGGATTGCATTGAATTCTCCCCAGTCAGTCCCAGAAGCAACAGGAGAAAGGATGTTAACTTTTTGTCCGGAATATCGCATTTTAATAAAGCGCAATAGCTCCTTAGGAGAGCTATTTGCAAACACCAAGTACCGCTTGTTGTTTAATCCTGCGGGATCTTGATTGGATATTCGCTCGATTTCTTTCCGAACTTCAGCAAGGGAATGTCCTACAACTACCGAACTGTATGCCCCGCGTTTAAAACGCTCATAGTCAAAATTCCCATCCCAGTCTTTATTTTTATTTGTCTCAATGCAGAAAAATTTGTGTTCATACTTAAAAATCTTATATCCTCGAAAATCTTCACTGATGTTTGTAATCTCGCTCGAATCAAAGTGCTTTTGTCCATCGGACGGTTCTTTGATTAACGGTCGTTTCCGACTCTCAATACCCCGTCTTGCTTGAACCTTTGTCTTGAACCGACTTAATAAATGAGTAATCGCATTTGTCAATTGAAGAGATTTACGCCAAAACTGCATTTTGATCGCTCTATCGATGCCTCGCTTAACCTCTTCGACGCTCTTTCCTTTGATAGCGTACGTGTAACCTCCAGCTTCAATCCTATTAATATCAAACGAGCCGTCCGTCTGCAATATCCCGTAAAAATCGCCATATTCAACAACATTAAACCCTCTATAACCCTCTAGAGCCAACTTCAAGCTAGGCGCTGTTTTTTTACTGCTGAAAACATCTAATAACATTCCAAGCCCCGGATATTGAGGCCAAATATTGTTAACTAGATTCAAATATCTTTCATTTTGGACCCATCGTTCAAGAAAAAGCTGCCTCTGCTTTTCAAAAAGCTCCGTTATTCGTTGTAACGAATCTTTTGTCTCAGGCCCCATAGTGGCTCCTCCAATATGGGTAACAATCGAAAACGGAGAACATAGGACTTGATAGCCAGCTTCCCAAATTCGAAAACCATAATCAATGTCTAGAAAGTACTTTGAATACGACTCGTCAAGTTTAATATGCCCGCAATTTGGTATGTCAATAAGCATCAATGCACTGCAAATGGTCTGAACTCTAGTCGCCTTCTTTAAAGGTTCCAGGATATGGGAATGGTAGCCTGTAAATTCTGAATGCATGACAATCCCAGCATAAGAATGCTTCCCCTCTTTATCCTTATGCATTGGTGTAACAACGCCTGCATCCTTTGTAACACAGCGCAACAACCCGTCCAACCACCCTTCTTCAACAAAGACATCATCATCCATAAGCACGAGATACTGCGTACGGACTAGAGACAATATGCGGTTCATTTCTCGAGCATGATTAAAATCACTTGCATAATTGTTATCTATGATGATTAATTCATAGTTCTCTGTATAGCGCTTGACTCGATTGATGCACTTTTCTGCGTAGGATGACTTGATATTTCCGGAGACAATCCCAACTGTTACACGAGTATTTTTCGAGGATAGGCCGGAATCATCCTGTACAATTTTCACATATTCCGGTCTACGGAGCGATACAGAATCAGAAATAGGGCTTAGTATCTTTTCTCTTTTTTCTTTTGTTCGACGGTTCAAAGATGGCTCAATTTCTTCCATCATCTTTAAAGCAATCGACTTTCGTGCTGGGAGCAACCTATCAAATATTTCCGTATCGATTGCATGAATCTCCTCATTCACTTGATAGTGAACTCCTCCAGATTGTTCATCAGAACGGTTTAAATGTTCAAATATGACATCGGGTAGATACATGATGCGGCACTTCCCGAGAACTGCGATCAAGTTAAATATGTTGTAAATATGGTCATCAATTCGATATCGCTTATAATCTTCCGGACAAATTCCTTCAGATATTTCACAAAATTTTCTGCTGACAAATGGAAAGGTACATAGCTTTTCTTCAAATAATGTATCATTCACATGCACAAGCACAATTTGATCATCAAATGAATTGAAGACTGATAAGATCTTTTTATCCCACCCTTGAGTGCGAACAATGACATCATCATTCATGAGCATGATGAACTTGCCTTTAGATTTCTTATATCCAGCCATGTTCAAAGCGCCCATTGTTAACCCGGGTTTGACGATAACTTTAGCAATGTGCAGGGAAATTTTCGGAAATTCGAATTTCACGGAGTCTTCATCATCCTCATCTACGATAAGGACAATCTCCACAGCCTGGGGATTCGCTGTTGTATCGGAAAGGCTTTCTAAAAACCTCTGCAAAGAGCTGACTGCTTTGCGCGTAGGAACGATCAAAGAAAATGTTATTTCATCTACAGTGTTCATAGCTACCTATTGAAAAAAGCAATTCTAGTTTCATTAGTCATTCTTTGGAATCATGGCGACAGCCCTAGCCTTTATCTATGCTCCTAAATCTTCATCGAGCAAAAGGAAATTCTCACTCATGAACCATTATTGCATCTCTTTAATTTGCATTTCAGAGTGCTATACAACGAATACCTTCAAAAATACTCCCAATACAAATCGCATATGTAGACCCAAAATTTTGAAAAAGAGTCAATCTCTCAATACGCAGGGAGCAAAAGGCGGATCTTTTCTTGATTTAGAATCGAACCCTCCATAGCAAAACCAAAGAGGATCTCTTTCAATATGAAATCGACTGCTTCCATCGATCAAGAACACACAACCTTTTTATTTTCAATTGTTTGCAAAGAAAAATCAGCGCAAATAAAAAATAAAATCTACTTTAACATTACCCCAATGTCAAGTCGAAAAAAACAAATAACTGCCCTTATTTCCCTTCTTCAAAGATCAATCGATAGAAATCCGGATTATTCTATGAACGCGCACAAACATGCGGCTTTTGAAAACAGTCAAAGAAAGTAATCAATCAACACCTGCGATGCTAAACTGAATACGGTTCTTCATGCGAATAGCAAACCTCTTCACCTTGTGCAGCTGAAAGCAAAAATAGATCTCCCTGGCCATGTGATAAAAGAGGTATTTCCAACGGTAGGAAAAGCTCTGCTTAGATTGAAGAAAACAGCTCCAGATCAACAAGATACTGTTGCGCTGCTCTCCATAAAGATCGGCAAGCCCCAGCTTCGAAACTTTTTCTTTTCTGAAGAAGCAAAGAATCTTTTGAACAGTATCCTCCCGCATCTTCCACAACGTGTAAAAATTGTTATTGCCAAGCTGATGCGAGCGGAGATTATAGATCGCGTCTTTATCTCCCTTCCCGTTTGAGATATGCCTATGCTCCATATAAACATTGGAGAGGTAGCAAAATCGGTCATAGCCAAAATCTTTCAGCCTCAGGAAAATATCGAAAAGATGACTGTCGATCCCATCACCCTTGTAGATCTTAGGGAATGGATCTTCGATTAGAGAGCAGCACTCTCTCGATAGGATCGGAAAACAAGGAAACGCATCATTTTTAATGCCATCTTTTGCAAACATCAGAAAAATCCCGTCGGGATAGCGCTTGCTCTCCTCGACAATGATCTGGTCCCAGCCTTTCGTTCTGAACACCACATCATCATTTCCTAAAATGATCAACTTTCCGGAAGAGTTGTCCAAGCAACGCGTGTTCAAGCTTCCCATCGAAGCCTGAGGAGCGATCGATCTAACGATCTTTAAATTTGCATCCGGCCACTTCATTTCATCATAAGAACGATCGTCCACGTCAATTGCCAGAACTACCTCTACGTCGCTAAGATTCGCCGTTGTGTCAATGATCGATTGCAAAAAATCTAACAGCCGAACGGGACGTCCCCTCGTCGGCACGAGAATCGAAATTTCAACCATGGTTTTAATCGCCCTAAAAAAGGTGTAGCTTATTGGAGTCTGGGAGGTTAGCAGATACGACGAACTTTGTCATCTTTTCAATCCATCTTTCCGAATATTAAAACCTTATGCATAGTAGTCACTTCAAAACCTGCTACATTACGGAGTAGAGAATGACAGAACGTAGCACAATTTCTGCCGACATCATCATCGTTGGGGCCGGCATCGTCGGTCTATCTACCGCCTATCAATTGCAAAACCGTATGCCCCATCTCAAGATCGTCATCTTGGAAAAGGAGCATGCATCCGGGCAGCATCAATCCAGCCACAATAGCGGCGTCATCCATTCGGGAGTCTATTACAAACCAGGGTCCCTTAAAGCTCGAAATTGCACCGAAGGAAGGGCGCTGCTCCTCGATTTTTGCAATCAGAACGGCATCACCTTAAAAAAAATGGGAAAAGTGATCGTCGCAACGAAAAAAGAAGAGCTGTCCTATCTTTCCGAGCTTCATCATCGGGGAACACACAATGGTCTAGAAGGACTAAAAGTCATCGGAAAAGAGGAACTGGCAGAAATAGAACCCCACGTTCAAGGCCTCCAAGCCCTATGGGTCCCCAACTGTTTTTCTATCAACTACCACGATGTTGTTGAAAAGCTTCTCGAAAAGATCGTCCAAAAAGGAGGAACTGTTCTCTTTGGACAGAAGGTCGTTAAGATCGCAGAAACTGAAAAGCAAGTGATCGTTGAGACGACGAGCGCAACTATTTCGGGCTCTTTCTTGGTCAATTGCGCAGGACTGCATTCCGACCGGATCGCATCGCTTATTCTAAGCAAACAGGACGTCCCCTTCGAGATCATTCCTTTCCGAGGAGAATATTGGGAACTTGCTGCTAACAAAAGAAACCTCGTCAATGGCCTGGTCTATCCCGTTCCCAATCCTCAGCTCCCCTTTTTAGGAGTCCACTTAAGCAAGATGGTAGATGGCAGAGTGACAGCAGGCCCCAATGCCGTTCTCGCGTGGTCAAGAGAAGGATATCGGAAATCACAGATCAACCTCAGAGATTGCATGCAATATCTCACTTATCCCGGATTTTGGAAAATGACCAAACGCTTTTGGAAATCCGGCATGGAAGAGATGTACCGATCCATGTGCAAGAAGGCCTTTGTCAAAGACGTGCAACAGCTTCTTCCCCAGATTGAAGAAAAAGACCTGGTCGCAGGCGGCGCGGGCGTGAGGGCCCAGCTCGTGAAACGGGATGGAAATCTGCACGACGATTTTGCGATCGTGAACAACCAAAAAACGCTGCACGTTCTCAACGCACCATCACCGGCTGCAACATCCTGCCTTTCGATCGGGAATTACCTCAGCGAGCAGGTTTCTCAAGCTTTTCCCTAAGAAAAATAAATTGGAATTTATAATTTGCATTTTGCTAATGTCCCACATTTCTGCATGAAAATGAGGATCCATACTGGTGAAGAAGATCGGCTATTGGAGCAGAAACCAAAGAGTCTATCGCGATCAACATCACTATCTGATCTCACGCTTGAGGATACATGCGTATACATAAACAATCAAAACTTGCATCTCCTAAAGTCTCGTTAATCCTCCTTGACTGGAGTGTACGGGAAAGCTTTCACATTTGCCACTATCTAAAGAACCAAACAGTGCCTCGCGACCAATTCGAGGTCATTCTTGTAGAATACTATTCGGCCCTTTCCTCGGCCCTCCTGCAATTTGAGGATGAATTTGATACAATCGCTGCCCTCGAAATGCCCGATTCGAACTACTACCATAAACATCTCATGTACAATATCGGATTTCTTCTAAGTAAAGGTGAGATCATCGTAATCTGCGACTCCGATGCTATGGCCAAACCGACATTTATTGAAAGCATCATTAAGGGATTTGAAACAAATCCCAATATCTATCTCCATATCGATCAATTCCGCAATAGCCGCAAGGATATGTATCCCTTTAATTATCCAACATTTGATGAAGTTTCAGGCGAAGGATGCATCAATTGGGCCAACGGAATTACAACAGGAGTTGCTGCAACTTCCGACATCCTACATCAACGCAACTATGGAGCATGCTTTTGCTGCAAACGAAAGGACTACATTGCGATAGGAGGCGCTGATGAGCACATCGATTTTGTCGGCCATATCTGCGGACCCTATGACATGACATTTCGATTAAGCAATTTAGGAAAAGTAGAAGTATGGCACCGGAAAGAATTTTTGTACCACACATGGCACCCCGGCAGCGCCGGAGTTGACAATTACTTCGGACCGAGCGATGGAATGTACATGTCTTCAACAGCATTAGAGCACATCGCAACGGGCTGCATTTTACCGCATGTCATTAATCCTTTATTGATTCAGTTGCAGAATGGGAAATCAGTCTCATTTGATGAAATTTGCAAAAATGGAATTTCAAAGGACAACTTTGAAATCACAAGCTTAGAACTACTGAATGATAAAGAAAGAATAGAAAAAAAAGCCAAAGAGACCCACCGAGCTACATTTAATGATGCTCAACTGTTCACCTCTCAAGCAACCGAAATTAAGCTCTCAGACATAAGCACCGTTTTAAGACTTTGTCCGCCTTATACCTCTAAAGACTTTCTTAAGCCCGCACCTAATTTTCTTTCATCGTTCAGCATGAACATCTCTCTCCTCATTCACTGCGCGAAAGCAAAAAGCAGAATTTCGGATAACTGCCAAAAAACAACAACCGAAGCTTCCCATGCTAGTTCTATTCCACACAAATCGCGCATCTCATTGCCACCCTTTGCTTATTTCATCCTAAAAGCTTCTAAGCTGTTGCTTCTAAACCCAAAAAAATTCATAGATAAGTGGAATGATTTGATGGTTCGTTATCAAAAACTCAAAGGTTTGGTCAAAAAATTTCCAGCCTATTTTATGACTTTAAAAAATGGGACAGATGCTTCTCAAAAAACGGTCATCTTCGCTGGCAGCGATCATCAAGTCGAGTTTTTGAGAACTCGATTAGCAGCATTTGAGCTCACTGAAAAATCTGAATTCAATATCACCCCCTTTTCTCATTTAAAAGTTGAATCATTTGACAACTATAAAGACAAGTTATACGCTTTAGATGTTAACAAGTGTTTATTCACAAAAAGCGCTTTAATACATTTAAACGAGAGCGAAAACGCAAGCAAAGAAAGCATCAAACAAATTTGATGGAATATCGGTTTTAAGAAGCTGAATCAATCGCACGACTCCAGCATATTACGACATCAAAAATGACAGATTATTCCGAAACAACATAGAAGGACGGGCATTGCCCAAAATCGATTCATCAGTTTGCTTTGGTATAAAACCAGAGAGCTTGCCTGCATTTGCTCTTTCCTGAAATTGAAGAATAAGGTCTGACCCCTAGAGCTTTAGACGTCAGACCAAACTCGTGAAACGAGATGAAAATTTGCACAACGATTTTGCAATCGTCCGCAAACAAAACCTCTGCATGTTCTAAGTGCACTCCCTCCAACAGCACCTCTTGACTCTTCATTAGAAATTATCTCAGCGGGCAGCTTACTCAAGCTCTCCGCTAAGAAAAAAAAATGGAATTTATAATTCTCACTTTGGTATTGTCCCACATTCACACTATAAACTTGGAATGCACATGAAAATACTAGTAACCGGCGGAGCGGGATACATTGGCTCCATACTCGTCCCTGAATTGCTTAAACGAGATTACGAAGTCGTTGTTTATGACAATTTCATGTACAAACAGTCAGGATTGAACAACGTCTGCTACAACCCTAAATTTCACATCGTCAAAGGAGACATCCGCGATCGGGAAAAACTGAAGACCCATCTCAAATGGGCTGACGTTGTGATCCCGTTGGCAGCCCTTGTCGGCGCCCCTTTATGCAACCAAGATCCTTATACGGCAACATCTGTCAACTATCAGGCGACCCTTGACATGATCAAGGAACTCTCTCCGAACCAATGGGTCCTTATGCCAACGACCAATAGCGCATATGGAGTCGGCGAGGCAAATAACTTCTGCACGGAAGAATCTCCGCTGCATCCGATTTCCCACTACGCCAAAGAGAAAGTAAAGATCGAACAAGAACTCATGCAGCTTTCCAACGCGGTCAGCTTCCGATTGGCAACCGTCTTCGGCATGTCTCCTCGCATGCGCACCGACCTGCTCGTCAATGACTTTGTCTATCGCGCTGTGCATGACCGGGCAGTCGTTCTTTTTGAGAGCCATTTCAAACGCAATTACGTCCATATCCGCGATGTGTGCAGAGCTTTTCTTCATGCGATCGACAACTTTTCTCAAATGAAGGGACAAATATACAATGTTGGCCTGTCCAGCGCAAATCTCTCTAAAAAAGAGCTTTGCGAGCGGATCAAGGCCCACCTACCCCAATTCACCTTTGTAGAAGCTCCTATCGGGGAAGACCCTGATAAGAGAGACTACATCGTCTCCAACGAGAAAATTGAAAAGACCGGCTTTACTCCTGAATTTTCATTGGACGCTGGGATCAAAGAACTCATCAAAGGGTTCACCATGATCAAAAACGCCAACTACTCGAACGTTTAAGGATTCATGCGCCTACACAAAGAGTCGAAAATTGCAGCTCCAAAAGTCTCTCTCATCCTTCTTGATTGGAGCGTAAGGGAGAGCTTTCATATCTGCCATTATTTAAGGAACCAAACAGTGCCTCGAGACCAGTTCGAGGTCATTGTTTTGGAATACTATTCGACTCTTTCTCCTGCGCTTCTCCAATTTGAGGCAGACTTCGATACGATCGGAGCCCTTGAAATGCCCAAATTGAGTTACTATCACAAGCACCTCATGTACAACATTGGGTTTCTGCTGAGCAAAGGCGAGATCATCGTCATCTGCGATTCCGATGCCATGGCCAAGCCAACCTTCATCGAAAGCATCATCAAGGAATTCGAAAACAATCCCAACATCATCCTCCATCTCGACCAGTTCCGTAATAGTAGAAAAGATTTGTATCCCTTTAACTATCCATCTTTCGAAGATGTAATTGGTGAGGGCTGCATCAATTGGACTAATGGAATTACAACAGGCATTGCCGCTAAGACCGATATCCTGCATCGGAGAAACTACGGAGCTTGCTTTTGCTGCAAAAGAGATGATTACATCGCTATCGGCGGTGCAGACGAGCATATCGATTACGTCGGCCACATCTGCGGCCCTTATGAGTTGACCTTCCGTTTAAGCAATTTAGGAAAACTTGAAATTTGGCACCACAGAGAGTTCCTATATCACACCTGGCACCCCGGCAGCGACGGAGTTGATAATTATCTTGGACCTCATGATGGCCGCAATGTATCTTCAACAGCATTGGAACATGTTGCAACCGGACGAATATTGCCACATGTCACCAACCCGCTTATAAAAAAATTACAAAATGGAGAATCAGTTTCCTCTATTGCAATCTGCAAGAATGGAATCGCAAAAGATAACTTTGAAATCACAAATTGCGACTTTCTTAAAAATAAAATTCAAGTCCAAAACAAAGCAAAAGAAACATATCAAGAAGCAATAAAAGATCCTCAATTATTATACGATCAGGTGGGCGAACTTAATATTTCTGAGATAAGCACCCATCTCGAATCTAAAGATCTTTCTGGGCAAAAAAAACTTATTGCAAAACGAACCAATAGTTTTTCTTTGCTAACAACAAACATCCTTCTCTTCATTCACTGTGTGAAGACAAGCAGTAAAGTTTCCTCAGTTAAAACCACTTCACAGCATAATCGAACATATCTGCCACCGCTGGTTAATATTTGCTTTAAAGCTTTCATTTCACTGCTGCAAGATCCTAAAAGTTTTGCTGGTAAGTTGAACCATTTAACCTCTCGATATAAATATCTAAAAAACTTGCAAAAAAAATTCCTGAACTACTACAAATCTTTCAAAGAAGGATTGGATAATTCTAAAAAAGCAATTATCTTTACTGGTAATGATCTTCAGAAAGAGTTTTTGCAAGGATTGATCGCCACAATTGAACTGGATAAAAAATCTTATTCGGCTATCGCTCTTTCTTCTCTAATCCAAGTAGAGACTTTGGCGTCATTTAAAGAAAAATCAAAAACCTCAGACAATTTCAAATATTATTTCACAAAAAGCGCCTTTACTCAGTTACGTCAAAGCAAAAAATTAAGTGAAGAACCCACCCAAGCAATTTAACAGAATATTGCATTTAAGGAGTGCATCATGTCGCAAACTTCATTGGATATCTTGTTCATCAACCCAGGCTCTTTAAAAGCCGTCTACCAAGAGCTTGGAGATCAGTTTTCTGCGATTGAGACTCCTTCTCTAAC
>JAFEGV010000065.1 GCA_018239665.1 Verrucomicrobiota bacterium
CCTTAAGCAGCTAACAATTCAATTTCTTGATTGTCGTTTGTTTTTTTATCGGATGATTAAGGAGGCCAACCGACGTCCTCCGCATGCCACCAATACTTTGTTTCCAAGTCGAAACCAGTACACCCCCATCTATTATTATACCAAGGACAATCATTTTTTTCGATAAGCCATTAGAAGTAAATAGGAAAGAGAGAGTTCTATCTGTAAGTTGTTGAATATAAGCGATATAAATTTTAGTTCTGATTTAAGGTCCTGGAAGGCAATGACTGTACGTTCAAGGCTTTTGTTGACGCCGAGGGGCTCTTTTTTCACTTTCAAGGCAATGGGGGTCCAAGGTATAATCTCTGCACATTTATTCATTTTATCAAGGAGTTTTTATATGGCTGTTGGCGGTGCATTACCTTTTGAGCCTAATTACCAACCCTTGCTGAGGATCGTTCAAGACGAGATCCCTGTCCTGTTGCAATCGCGAGGGGCAAAAGGGCTTGTCGATATCATCGATTCGAGCGCGCTTGCCACCGTTACGGCAGCTTCAGCAAAGAATATTCCTTATACGTTTTTGAGCGAACAAACAGGGACAAATACCTTTTACCATGGGACCACAGCCCGCCTGCGCTACCTGGAGTCGGGATTGATGTCTGTCGTCAGCCTGGTTCATAATGTCGCCTTTGCAGTGGTCTTCACGGCGCTTGCCATTGTGACTTTTGGTCAGGTTCAAGCGATCAACGACCTGTTCAGAAGAGAGTGGATGCACGCCGGCCTGTCGCTCGGCTGCATTGTGGCCAGCCTTGCTGGAACAATCATCCCGAAAGCGGGCCAATTGGTGAACGTTGCAGTTGCAGGACTTGCCGCTGCAGCGGTGATCTACACTTCGCAGCGTGACACCATCGATGCGATCAAAGGCGTCTATCTGCGGAACCGGGAACGGTTCCAGGAAGCGAGCCGGGCACTTGTCCAGAACAACGATGAGATCTTCAATGTAGCCCTCCGTCCCGCCTTGGGCTACATCGATAGGAACCTTGAAGGCGTGCAGACCTATAACGACCTTCTCGAGTTCGGCGAGGGATTGTCCCGCCAGCTCCCTCCTCAGCTTACGGGTATGCTGGCCGGAATGATCGGCGGCGGCGGCGGCGAGTAATTTTAAATTGACTTAGTCTCTTTTTGGGGTTCGAAGTCGAGTTTAAGAGAGAGTTTTGCAACTCTCTCTTTATTTATTGAGCCTTATCTAGTAAAATTCCCTCTATTATTTTAATGGTCGTTGCAGCCTTCATCTAAGAGGCTTTGCAATGGCCTCATTTTTTTATAGGCAAGTGTGTATGTTTGAGCCCAATTCCAAAGAGTCATTTCCCCAGAGAGAAGAGCGCGTTTTAGAGTTTTGGCAAAAGAAAGGAATTTTTGAAAAGTCGGTCGATCAGCGCCGCGACAGCAAGGTGTTCTCGTTCTACGACGGACCTCCTTTTGCAACGGGGCTTCCTCATTACGGCCACTTGCTCGCCGGAACGCTGAAAGACGTCGTGCCGCGCTATAAGACGATGCAGGGCTACTATGTGCCGCGCCGATTTGGCTGGGACTGCCACGGGCTGCCTGTCGAAAATGAGATCGAGAAGGCCAAGGAGCTCTCAGGGGCTGCGGCCATTGAAGAGTTCGGTGTGGCGAAATTCAACGAAGAGTGCCGCGGCATCGTTCTGCGCTACACCAAGGAATGGCAGCGGACCGTCAACCGGATGGGGCGCTGGGTCTCTTTTGAGAACACTTACCATACGATGGACCTTTCCTTCATGGAATCTGTCTGGTGGGCCTTTGGACAGCTCTATCAGAAAGGGCTCGTCTACGAAGGGTTCAAGGTGATGCCGTTTTCTGCAAAACTAGGCACGCCGCTTTCCAACTTCGAAGCGAACCTCAATTACAAAGATGTCGATGATCCATCGCTTACTGTAACATTTCCATTGGTCGATGAGCCGGACACTTCGCTCCTCGTATGGACGACGACGCCATGGACCCTCCCTTCGAACTTAGCCGTCATGGCCAAAAAAGAGATGGAATATGCGAAGGTCAAAGATCTCAAGACGGGACATCATTACATCTTGGCCAAGGCATGCGTTCCCAACTATTTCAAAAATCCGGAAGAGTTCCAAGTCGTCAGCACGTTCATGGGGGATAAGTTGGACAAACGGCGCTATCAGCCGATCCTTCCTTATTTTTCATCCCGCGCCCAAGCCAATGCTTTCCGCGTGATCCTGGAAGATTCGATTGCAGCCGAAGAGGGGACTGGCCTTGTCCATTCGGCGCCGGCATTTGGCGAGGTCGACTTTTTTGCCTGCGCAAGAGAGGGGATCGAACTGGTATGCCCTGTCGACCATAACGGCAAGTTCACTGCCGAAGTGACCGATTTTGCCGGGATGTACGTAAAAGACGCCGACAAAGAGATCATCAAGCGCTTGAAAGGCGACAAGCGGGTCTTCCACCATGGCCAGGTCCGCCACCGCTATCCGTTCTGCTGGCGCTCCGACACGCCCTTGATCTACAAAGCTGTCCGCACATGGTTTGTCGCCGTTGAGAAGATCAAAGACAAGATGCTCGCCGCAAACCAGAAGATCCATTGGGTCCCGGACCACATCAAAGAAGGCCGCTTTGGCAAATGGCTCGAAAATGCAAGGGATTGGGCGATCTCCAGAAACCGTTATTGGGGAACGCCGATCCCGATCTGGCGCAGCGAAGAAGGGGACATCATCGTGATGTCGAGCATCAAAGACCTCGAAAAACGTGTCGGCAAGCCAGTCAGCGACCTGCACCGCCACTTCATCGACCAGTTGACCTTTGTTGAAAATGGAAGGGAATTTAAGCGGGTGCCCGAAGTGTTCGACTGCTGGTTCGAATCAGGCTCGATGCCTTATGCCCAAGACCATTATCCGTTTGAGCGCAAGGAGCAGTTTGAAAAAGCGTTCCCGGCCGACTTTATCGCCGAAGGGTTGGACCAGACCCGCGGATGGTTTTACACATTGACCGTCTTAGCGGCCGCGCTGTTCGATCAGCCTGCATTTAAAAACGTGATCGTCAACGGGATTATCCTTGCAGAAGACGGCACGAAGATGTCCAAGCGCTTGAAAAACTATCCTGAGCCTGATGCGGTGATCAACCGTTACGGCGCCGATGCGATCCGCCTCTATCTTCTTAATAGCCCCGCTGTTTATGCGGAAGACCTCAGGTTTTCAGAAAAAGGCGTTGAGCTGATCTTGCGCCAAGTGCTGATCCCGTTTTGGAACTCGTTTGTCTTCCTGTCGACCTACGCCAAGATCTATCAATGGCATCCGGCGTCAGACAAGTTCCCCGAGCCGAAGGCGGAGATCGACCAATGGATCCTCTCCCAGCTGCAGAAGTTGACGCAGGATGTCACTGAACAGATGGACAACTATCAGCTCGCGCAAGTGACAGCTCCGATCGTGCTGTTCGTCGAACAGCTGACCAACTGGTACATCCGGCGCAACCGCGCCCGTTTCTGGTCGGAAGAAGCGACAAGAGATCGGGACGAGGCCTTTGAAACGTTGTACACCGTCCTCTTGACGCTGACCAAGATCACAGCGCCGTTCATCCCGTTTTTGAGCGAGGAGATCTATCAGCAGCTTAAATTGGCCCATCATCCCGAATCGGTCCATCTCGCAGACTTCCCCAAATACCAGTCCAGTTTGCGCCAAGAAAAGCTGGAAGGGGAGATGGCATCGGTGCAGAACATTGTCAGCTTAGGCCATAGCTTACGCAAAGAGCATAAGCTCAAAGTGCGCCAGCCGCTTGCCCAAGCCCACATCATCACGGCAAATCCTGAGGTCTATGACGCCTTGACGCGGCAAAAGCACTTGATCGCCGATGAACTGAACGTCAAAGACGTCGTCCTTCAACAGGACGAGTCGGCATTTGTCCAGCTGATCGCAAAGCCCAACTTCCGCGTTTTAGGCAAGAAGGTCGGCAAGCTGATGAACGCTGCGCAAAAAGAGATCTTAGGGTTTTCTCAAGCCCAGCTCAATGTCCTCCTCCAAGGAAAAGACCTCTCCATCCAGGTCGAAGGGCAGGAAGTTGTCCTGACCAGCGAGGATGTTTCCGTGGAGCGTAAAGTGCGTGAAGGGCTCATCGCTGCGACTGCGCAAGAGATGACAGTTGCGCTCGATACCGAGCTCAACGAGCAGCTTTTGCTCGAGGGGCTTGCCCGTGAGATTGTGAACAAGATCAACACGATGCGCCGCGACGAGGGATTTGCTGTGACCGACAGGATCGCCATCGAGATCAGCACGACCGACCGGGTGAAGCAAGCTTTCGAGGTCCACAAGGACTACATCATGCACGAGGTCCTTGGGACCCAGGTGATCTTCGAATGTGAAAATGGAACTCAGTGGGACCTCAACGGTGAGGCTACGACGATCGGGATTGCGCTCAGCGTCGTTAACTCGCCATGATCCAGATTGAACGGGCTCAAGATCGGAATGAACTGATCGCCTTTCTGAAGGCGCATGAGAACTATTCCCTCTTTTTGCTCAGTAATCTGGAAACCTATGGCTTAACGTTGGGAGCCTCTTCCTATTCGGGCAACTACAAGCTTGCGCGCGATCACGGCAAGGTAATCGCCGTCTTTTGCCTTGTTCGCTCTGGGACGCTGCTCATCCAATCGGAAAGGTCCCATGACTTCTTTTTTGACACAGTTGTTCAAAGCTGTCTTGAGGAAAACATCCCGATCACAGGGTTGCTAGGGGAGTGGAGCTTCTGCAGCAGCTTTTGGCAGCACCTCAAAGAAAAAGGGATCATCGGTTCAGAGACCTTTGTGTCTAAAGAGGTCCTCTACGCTGCCGATCTTCAACACCAGTTTTTAGAACCTCAGCCTAATGTCCGCTTGCTTCGGCTAAACGATTGGGATCAGTGGATCGGTTTGCGGATGGCCTACATCGAAGAGATGGAGCTACCGTCCCAGCAGTCGCAAGATGAGATCCGAGAGGAGTTCGAAAGGGATGTGGAGTTGAAGATCGCTTGGGGATTATTTCACCAGGGTGAACTTGTGTCGATCGCAGACCTCAACGCCAAGGCGATGGACTTGGGGCAGGTCGGCGGCGTTTTCACTGTTCCCCGGCATCGTAAAAAAGGGTTCTCATCAGCCGTGATGCGCCAGCTCATGCACGATGCCAAGCATCTTCACAACCTGCGCAAGCTGATCATCTTTACGGGAGAAGATAACGTCTCTGCCCGCAAAGTGTACGAATCGCTCGGCGTTGCCGCAATCGGAAACTATGCGCTCTTGTTTGGAAAAGACAGTGCTACCGGCGATGGACGTTGAGCGCTGAGGAGGCTTGCGCAACCGGCATCATCTCAATGGTGTTGATATTCACGTGAGGCGGCAGGCTGCAGCAGAAATAGACCGCTTCCGCGATGTCTTCGGGAAGGAGCGCTTCCGTGTTTTTGTAGAGGTTGTGGGCTTTGTCGGCATCGCCTCGAAAGCGGACGACAGAAAATTCTGTTCCGCCTGTAAGGCCGGGCTCGATGCAGCTCACGCGAACCTTAGTTCCCAGCAGATCGGCGCGTAAATTTAAAGAGAACTGATGGACAAATGCCTTCGTTGCGCCATAGACGTTGCCGCCCGGATAAGGGTATGTTCCCGCAATGGAGCCTAAGTTGACGATATGGCCGGTGTTGCGTTGCACCATGGAAGGAAGGACGGCGCGCGTGCAGTAGAGCACCCCTTTGATGTTGGTGTCGACGCAAGTGTCCCAGTCAGAAGTTTTGGCCTCATAGGCAGGCTCCAGGCCTAAAGCAAGTCCTGCATTGTTCACCAGGATCCCAATCGGTCCGTGCGACTTTTCGATTTCAGTCATTGTCTTTGCGACAGCTTCCTCGTCCGTGACGTCCAATGCATAAATTGCCGTCTGCGGGCCCAGTTCTTTTTGGAGGGCTTCGAGGCGGTCTAGCCGTCTGGCCGTCAGCGCAAGGGGATAATTTTCTGCAGCGAAGCGACGTGCGACCGATGCGCCGATTCCGGCTGAAGCTCCCGTGATCACGACAAGCGGCTTTTTCATGATTGGTCCTTAGTGAGTCCTTTTAAAGGGAGGTGGTTCCGCCGTCTCCAATACCATGTGCCTAGGACAATAAAGATGCCCGCAATGATCCAGACAGCAGTGCGTGGGCCGTTGAAGAACGGATAGCTTGGTTGGTTGGGGAAGCCCCAGCGATGCCCAGGAGGCCAGAAGATAAAGTCTGGCGCGCCGCGCAAGTTCTGCTCCGGAACAAAACCGAACTCGCGGCTGTCGGAGCTCATCGCATGGTTGTCGCCTAGGACCAAATACATGTTGGGAGGAATCCTGATCCCGAATTTTCTGATGAGGTCGTCGTTGAGAGAACCGTCCGGTTTCAATGGCGGGCCGGCATCCGCAAAGGGGATGTAGGCGCTTTGGGGATTCGACAGCGCTTTTCTTGCATCTTCCCGTTTCAGAAAGTTGATCAGTATAGGATCGTCCTTTTTTAAGATGGGAGCGCCCAGCAGGTACAAGTCTCCGTCGCGGAAGTAGGTGTAGCGGGCGGGAACGAGCCTTTGGTTTTTGATCTGAGGGGAAAACCGCATGTCGAATTCCATGCCAATGTTATAGAGGAGCTGCACTCGTGTTGGATCGCAATCATACAGAGGGCTTGTAGCGGGAAGTTCAGAGGAGATCCCCTGCCACTTGATGCTGTAGGCCTTTCCGTAGTAAAATTCGTAGCATCCGTTAGGGACATTATGCAGGTGGGGCAAAAAGATATTGCTCCCGGGCGTGTCGGAACCGGAATAACCGTAACGGTTGGCAAATCCGTTTTTAACCTCGAACCTTGCCGTATACATGTTGTCAAAGATCGCTTTGATATGCGTTTCCTGCAAGGGGATGATCGAGGTGCTGATCCCCATGAAAGGACGCATCCTGCCGATATCGTCTCGGACGAGTTTTACAGAAGAGACGGAAGGGTGGTGGCGGATTTCGAGATAGAGGACTCCTTCTTCCATGTTGGATGGGTCTTGGTCCGTTAAATACCGGACTTGTTCACGCGTTAGAAGACGGGTCATCCCAAAATTTCCAAAGCCCCACATGTCGGAATAGTTTTGAATAGGAGGAGTTCCCGGAACGTGGACTTCGGCGGGGTTTAGCATTTCTCCGCCCGGCTGGCCTTGGGGCGTGACGTAGAGCTTGGCGACCGGCTCGTTCATTTGGTAGACGATGACGGGAGAATAGTATCCATTTGTCGGAGAAGAGGGGATGATCAACTTTCTGTCAAAATCAATAAAGGGGATATGTTCGATCTTTTCAAGAGAGGCCAGTTGAAGGTCGGGCGTGATATCTTTTCCATTAATGTCGATCCCATAGATTTTCCCGCCGTAGAAATAAAGGACATCTCCCGGCTTGCCGATGAGCCGCTTGATGTACTGTTTTTTTCCAGGGAATATGTAGAAGTAGAGGGTATCGACGTCGCGGATGTCCATGTTCTCGCCTGTGAAGACGACGATCCCGTTCTGCTTGACCAGGTCGGGATTAAAGTAAAATTGCTTAGGCTGCAAGGGGATGTTCACTCCAAAGTCGGTCTTTGAAACGACAAGCCTGTCTTGTTCTTTAAGGGTTGGACGCATCGATCCTGAAGGGATCTCATAAAATTCGAACCACATTTGCCGGATCAAGATCGCGACTGCCAGAGCAAAGGCCAGAGCAAAGATCAGGTCGAGGGCATGCTCGAGGGAGGATTTTTTCAAAAGAAGCTGGGAAAGTGATTCCGCCTGCTTGGCAAGTTCCGCCGCGCTTTCTCTGTCCTTCTTCAAGATCGCATCTTGCAAATCAGACAATGTCTGTTTGATCTGTTGCTGCGTTTCTTTAGAAAGTTTCTTCTTTTTGCGTTGAAACACGTGATAGACATGCCTCAAGACCGTCTTGGACTTTTTGAGCGAATAGGTAGAAGATTGAGAAAAAGAGAACATCGGGCTTCCTGCTTGGAGCTTCCTCCTCTAGAATTCCAGGGGAAAAAGTGAATTTTCAAGTCGGAAACAATCTACGCAATTCAATAAATGTGGGCAAGTGCAAATTAATCTCTATTTCGAATCAAAGACTTAATGAACCTGAGCAATGGATTATAGAACAGCGCCTTTTCCAGGGCCAGGACGCTTGGGTGGGTCGGATCCGCTTGAACGGCGATCCGAAACGCTTCCAGGGCAAGCTTCCGCTTTCCTCTTTCATGGTAGTAATATCCGATGGCCGTCATAAAGCCCCTTACTTCGGAAAAATGAAAGGATTTCCGGTCAGGGTAGAGGAGGGACAAATCTAAGGTCTGGTCGAACACCTCGGGCACTTGCCTCCACTTTTTTTTCCTTAACAACAGATCGGCGTAGTTGATTTTAGCAAAGAGGTAGTCGGGGAATTGGAGGAACGCCTCTTCGATCGCCTTGTCGGCAGAAGCTATGTCCTTTAACTGAATATGGCAAAAGGCGAGCAGGTTATAGACCATCGGGACCTGCGGGTGCTCTTGTGCAAATTTTATCAGCTTGTCTTTAGCCGCTGAGGGTTCAGACTGGACCTGCTCAAAAAGGGACTGAAAGGTCTTTCTCTCTTTTTGCCTGAAGTGCTTGTCCAGACTAGAGCGGTCTGATCCAAAATAGATCTCCAACGGGCTGCTTAAGATCGAGCAGGGCGGGATGGTCAGTGTTTTGTCATTTGTCATATGAAGGGAATTATCTGCGATCTTCACGGCTGAAATCAAGGAGCAAGTTTATTAATCTCTTGCGTAACCCCATTCGCCTGGCAAAATCGTTCTTTTTTCACAGGTCTTTATCCCACTCTCTTGCCGACTCTCCTGGAGTCGACTCATTCGTGAAATCCGAAACTGTAAACAGTTTCTAAAAACTCTGTGAAAAAATTTCCGATTTTTCCAGGCAAAGCGGGTTATGCAAGAGATCTATTTTGAAAAAATTGCAACGCTCCATCCGGGCACAAGTCAGCGCCTTCTTTGCCGGATCCGGTTTGCTCGGAAACTCTTAAGAAAATGTTAAGGGTTGTTAAAATATCTTTTAAAAAAAAGAGTGGACTGTGTTAACACAAGAAGACAAGTTTGTAGCGTCTGCTCAAACTTAAGGCCCCTACCATAATGATGGAAAGGGGGTATGCCAAGACTGCAATCGATATCCATGCAGATAGGAGGCATTTATGTCATCTTCATCAGTTAGTTTTTCCAATATCACTTTTGAAAATTTGAAAGAAGTGGCCTTTCGCGGCGCTAAGCAAGCGTACGAAAACGAAGCGCCAGCTCTCAGTGAGGCTAATATCAAGCTCGGGGCATTTCAAAGCGAAGTGGACCAACGTGCAAGCGAGTTGCAGAATTCTCGCGTTTCCATCCCATCGGAAGAAGCTTTACTCCAAGAAGCCGTAACATTTGTTACAACCTATGAACAACTCTATGCATCAGCGTTGAAGGCAAAGGTCTTGTCGGAAGAGCTGCGCAATGTCATCGAGTTTCTCACGCCAAAGCCCCGCGCTTATGCCGATCAAACGATGCTTGAAGGACATGCCGTAGAGCTTAACGCTGAGATCGGGAAGACAAATGAGGCTTGTGTCCAGCATATTAAGGAGCTTGGCGATCTTTGGGGCAAGGTCGAAACCTTGCAAACGAAGATGATGTTGCAAATTCTTGGGAATACCGCTTGGTCTGTACAGAGGTTTTGCCAGATCGTCGATAACAAAGGGAAACCTATCGCATGGTATACTCGGGCTATCGATAACTGCACAACTCCCGTCGTTCCTAAAAAAGCTGATCTGGAAGCTAGACTCGAGGCTCTTAAGAATAAAATAGAGACTGCTCCTTCTTCGGAGAAAAAAGATGGTGCTGATCAAGTGGCATCGTCAACCACTTAAACAGTCTGTAGTCCAACATTCCGGCTGGCGGTCTTGCTGGCCGGAACTATCCATTTTTCAGAACAGATAAGTTTTGAACAGGTCTTTTTCATTAGATCAATTTCCAGAGAAAAACTTCATCCGATTCGACGTAGATTTTTCCATCCTCTTCAGGAATGAGGACCCACTGGTAGCGGTGGTTAGGAATGAGGCGCGCTGCAAGGCTTTCTTCAGTTATATTGAGATAAACGATTTCGCTTTTGGGATCTCGCCGGGCCTCATGAGGGATCGGTATTGTTTTCCTCACTGGATCGGACAAGTCGACGGCGTAAAGATGGAAGGATTGGAAATAAAGAGGGGAGTTAAGCGGCAGCCGGTAAGCTCCTTCTGTTTTTTGTAGAGGGGCTGCAAACTGAGGAGGTCGGTGGGGAATCGGCCCCGTGTAAGCGGAGATGATCCCGCTGCCGGAGTCGACGGAGCGCATTTTGAAGGCGTAATGAGGGCTTTTGATCTCGATCCAATAAGGAAAGGGAAATGCGGGATTGGCCTTCGAGAAGTAGAGCTCCACGATGCACTTGCCCATCTGCGTCCCGTCTTCCGGCCAGACTCCTTTCCATACGTCGAATTGCGGTTTGGGCTGTTTCTTTCCTTGAATCGTGAGGGGAGGGTTCCAAACGGCCCTTCGGTCTTCTTCATGCGCAGCTGGCTGCGGCCCGATTTTTTTCCGGTCCGCATTGCCTAGCTGAGTAAGGGGAAGGCAGAGGAGCTTGGATAAAAACCGCTGGGTCTCGTCAAGAAAGAGCCATCCCCGCTTGCTATAGGAAAACGCTTCGATCAGGTTTCCCGAACGGGCATCGATCTCGTAGAGGGTCCATGAGGTATGGCCCGGCGCTTTTGCTTTGACCCATTTGCTCCAGACAATCGTGTTCAGGTCGATCTGGCTGTCGGGTGCGGCGATCTCTTCCAAAAGCAGGTGGTCTGCGGTAATTTCCCGAATGAACAGAAGACTGTAGGTGTGGTCTTGCTCCGTGACGATGAAGTCGCCTGCATGCGCCATTTGATATTTTTCTTTTAAAGCAAATGGAGCGGCTTCTCCATATGAGGGAAGGATAGGGGAGAGGACCGAAAGTAAAAGAGAAAAAAGGATTGTACGCATGAACGACAGTATAACCGATCTGATTTATCCTGAGAACGGTTCTTTAGGAGATGGAGTTAAAAAAAATGGACGATTTAGAGATGCGGCCCTCTTTGAATTTGAACTGATTGTATGGCTTGTCAAAAAAAGGTTTTAGAGAAATCGTCAAACAGCTAAAAAGATAGGATTTTCCAGAGAATATTTAGAGGGTGTTGCTGATTTAAGCTTCTGTCGATTTTTCGGTTCTTTTGAGCCGATTTTTGAGTCAAATGATGAGGGTCATATCAACTTTCGTATATGACCCTCATCATTTGACTCAAAAATCGGCCAAAATAATCCAAAAACTCGACGAAGCCTTTATTCAGCAACACCCTCTTAGAAGCTGTACTAAAACCTCGCTTATAGGGGTTTGAGAGCTTTTTCGATGAGCATTTGCAAGCTTGGCGTTCAGGCGACGAACTCATGTTTACCAACAT
>JAFEGV010000066.1 GCA_018239665.1 Verrucomicrobiota bacterium
TTGTAGCCGATAAAGGTCCATTAAAGGCCGTTGTTCCGGACCCGGCTGTTTGAACGATGGCGTTGGCCGTCACGGCATTCTGTGCAGTGATGTTTTGCGCGCTTGTGAATTGAAGGGAAGAAAGCGGCGTTGTTCCGCCGATGATCCCGCTCAGCAAGACATTTCCGGTCCCTGCAGCGAGATTGAGTTGATGGGCGCCGTTGACCGTTCCGGAAAGGGTGATATCGCCTGCTCCCAGTCCCGAGTTCAATGCGACATCGCTATTTAAGGTGATCGGGCTTGCAAAGGAGATCGGTTGGTTATTTGTCCGGACCGTCCCGGATAAGTTCACCGGCCCCGTTCCATTTTGCAGATAAAACCTATCGATGGTTCCTGAGCCGGTAAGAACGGAAGTGAACGTTCCGCTGTTTGTTACCGTGACAGGCCCCGCATTGCTTGTGGCCAATCCTCCCGTTTGGGTCAGATTGGTCAGGGTCAATGAGATCCCTGAAAGGGCATTTGTATTGAGATCTCCCACAATGGTCGTTGTCCCGGTCCCCGCTTGCTGCGTGATCGATGCCGCCGTTATTCCCAGTGTTGAGACGTCAAGAGCGCTGACGATGTTCAGAGCGCCGATCCGCGTTGACGCCCCTATTGGATTTTGCAGCGCGATATTTCCGCCGCCGGCAGCCAATGTCAAGTTCCCGCCACCGTTCACGGTGTTGGCCAAAGTGATATTTTTCGAAGCTGCAGCCGTGCTTAAAGTAGGACTTCCGGAAAGGGTGATCGGTCCTTGAAACGAGATATTCCCGCCGGCAGTCACTTGCCCGGACAGTGTCACGCCGCCTGTATTGATTTGAGCAAAGGCGCCGCCAACCGAGCAAATCGCACCGCTTGCCAAATTCAAAGTCCCTGAATTGGTGATCGACACAGGGCCTGCAGCAGTCGTCGTGATCGTGCTGTTCACCGTAAAGCCTGAACCGACCAAGCTGACGCCGCCGACAGCATTCGTATTGATCGGACCGTTGAAAGTTGACGTCCCGGTGCCGCCCAGCTGCGAGAAGGTCGCAGCCGATATCGAACTCGCCGTGACATTATTGGCCAGAGCGATCATCAAATTGTTCAAGCGCGTTCCAATTCCCACGTTCCCGCCAAACACCGTGTTCCCGGTCCCGCTTGAGACCGTCAGGTCTTGCCCGCCGTCGATCGTGCTGCTGAAGTTGACTGAACCTGCTAAAGAGCCGGAACTAATCAAAGTCGTTCCGGTCAGGGCAACCGCATTAGCAAAAGAGACCGTCGCATTGTTCGTGAGAATCCTTCCGGATAGATTGACCCCGCCGCTGCCGCTTTCTGTAAATGTGGAATCGATGAGCGTGCTTAAGCCGGCTGTGAGTGAAAGGGCCCCGTTATGGGCAAGCCCGACAGGCCCGCCATTTGTCGTGATCAAGTTGCCGTTTACCGTCAATGCCCCGCTGCTCAGCTGGATCCCCGCCGCCGCATTCGTATTAAGATTTCCGCTGAATGTCGAGGTTCCTGTTGCCGCAACGGCCTGATTGATCGATGCCGCAGAAATGGCCTGTGTTGAAACGGCGGCCGCGCTATTGATCGTGACTGCGCCAAGCCGCGTCGCGCTTCCTGCAGCAGAGCTCAACGTGATGTTCCCGGTTCCTGCTGTCATGGTAAGCGCGCCGGGGCCATCGACAGTGTTGGAAAATAGAATGTTCCCGATTCCTGCCCCTGTGTTCAGGACGGCAGGTCCGGTAAGGGCTACAGGTCCCAAGAACTGAATATTATCGTTTGTCGTTGTGATTGACCCGTTTATATGAGCGCTGCCGATGCCGGTCTGCGAAAAAGCACCGTCCAGGTTCAAGGCGGCTGAGGAGCCAAGCGTCAGCGTATTGCTGACCTGAAAGCTCGCAGGCCCGCCGCTTGCCGTAGTGAGAGAACTATTAAATGTCGCATTGGCTCCCACAAAGGAAAACCCTGCCCCTCCGCTGATGTCCACGAGGCCATTGAATGTCGAGACGCCGGAACCTGCGGTCTGATTAAAGACGGTTGCGCTCAAGGCGTTCGCAGTGACATTGTTCGTTGCATTGATCGTCAGCGTTCCCAAACGGGTCGTCCCAACGGCACCCGTGAACGTGATATTGCCGGTCCCTGCGGACAACGTTAAGTTTTGGGTCCCGTCCAAAGTGCTTTGGAAAAGGATGTTCCCGACACCGCTTCCCGTGCTTAAAGCGGCGGTTCCCGTTAAGAAGACTGGGTTTGCAAATGTGATGTTCGTTCCGTTCGTATTGATCGTGCCTGCAAGATTCGTGCTCCCGCCGCCGGTCCCGTTATCCGTATAAAGTCCATCGATGCTTAAAACAACTCCGGGGGCGATCGTGTAAGACCCCGAATGGTTGACCGTGAACGGACCTGTGTTTGTGGTCGTGACGTTCGCATTCACCGCAAAATTTGTTCCGGTCAAAGAAATGCCTGCAGAGCCATTGGTGTTCACAGGCCCATTGAACGTCGTCGTCCCGCTGCCGGAGCTTTGAACAATCGATGAGGCAGTAATCGCGTTGGCCGTGACATTTCCGGCGGATGAGATCGTGAGCACGCCAACTTGAGGCGCTCCTCCTACGGCTCCAACAAATGAAACGGCCCCGCCCGTCCCTGCAGCAACCGTCAAGTTGCCAGGTCCGTTCACCGGACCTGCGAAAGTGATCCCCGCTCCTGCAGGCGTTCCCCCTCCGTTCGTCGAATCGACCGCCGTATTCCCCGTTAAGGTGACCGTGCCCCCAAAGCCTATCGTTCCCCCTGCTGTGCTCACACTGGAGTTTCCGGCGCTGAACGTCACATTTCCGTAACTCATCGCCGAACCGGCAGTGGTTGCTTTAACAGCCCCTAATATGGTCGTCGCGCTAGCCGTGCTGGTCAGGCCATTGGCAAAAGTCAGGCTTGCCGAGCTGCCGCTCTTTAAGGTCACGCCGCCCGTATTAAGGAGGGTCGTTGACGGAGTGACCGTCCCGCCATTATTAAAGATCAGCCCGTAACCTTGAGCTGCCGTATTGAACGCCGTTGAAACGGTGGTAGATCCATTAAAGGTGATAGTGCCCGTCGTGTTCGTCAACGTGACGGTGGGAGCAGTCGTCGTACCGGTAATCGTCGTGCTACCGCTATTGGTGACCGTCAATGCATTGACGTTGAGGTTCCCTCCAATCGAAACAGCGCCGCCGGTACCTCCGTTAACTGTCAGGTTGTTTGTCGTTGCCTGAGAGACATTTCCATTGACCGTGATTCCGGCGCCGGCAGGTGATCCTCCTGCATTCGTCGTATCTAACGCGACATTTGCGTTCAGCGTAACTGGCCCTGTAAGCAGGCTGATCGAATTTCCGCTTGTCGTGATGTTGCCGCCGAGATTGATCGCAGTCGAACCGGTATAACTTAACGCGCCCGTTGTTTTAGCGGTCGATCCTTGCGTGACCGTAGCGCCGGTTGCGGTCAAGCTTGAGAGAGCAGTTCCCGCTCCAACTGCACCCGTCATCGCCGCAGTCCCGCCTGTTCCAGACTTTAGAGTAAGGCTCGTCGCGCCGTTGATCGTGCTGGAGAAACTGATGCCTGCTCCTGCGGGAGTTGCCCCGCCGTTTGTCGTATCGAAAACGGGATTGTTTGCAATTGTTACGGGGCCCGTCATTCCAATCGTTCCACCGCTTGTCGTGATGTTTCCATTGACATTGATGGCAGATGACCCCGTATAGCTTAATGCGCCGGTTGTTTTGGCGGTCGAGCTCTGCGTGATCGTTGCACCCGTTGCAGTCAAGCTTGTCAAAGCAGTTCCCGCTCCGATTGCACCGGTCAGCGCCGCAGTCCCGCCTGTCCCCGCATTCAGCGTAAGGCCGGTTCCTCCATTGATCGTACTGGAGAAGCTGATGCCTGCGCCTGCGGGAGTTGTCCCGCCATTTGTCGTATCGAGAACAGGATTGTTTGCGATCGTTACGGGGCCCGTCATTCCAATCGTTCCACCGCTTGTCGTGATGTTGCCATTGACGTTGATGGCCGCTGTGCCTGTATAGCTCAAAGCACCGGTTGTTTTAGCAGTCGAGCTTTGCGTGATTGTTGCACCCGTCGCAGTCAATGATGCCAGAGGCGTGGTCGCCCCTACAGCCGAAGGCATGCTGATGACTCCGCTCGTTCCTCCATTTAAACTTAAGGTCCTGGCGCCTGATCCATCAACGGTATTTGAAAAAGAGATGCTGGAACCTCCAGGGGTGCCCCCGGCATTCGTCGTATCTAAGGCGACATTAGCTCCGACCGAGACAACCCCGACCAAGCTAATCGCGCCGCCTCTTGTGGTGATGTTATTGTTTAAATTGATTGCGCCGACGTTTGTCGACCCCGCCGTCAATGTCAATGAAATACCGGTGTTTGCCATCGTCACTGCATCGGTTACAGTGATCGAGCTGTTCGCATTCCTTTGGGCACATAAGGAGACATTCGTCGCTGAAGATCCAATCGTAGCAGGATCAATGGTCAAATTCGTATTCGTTGCGCAATTAGGGGACGAGCAGGCAGCAATCGAAGATCCTCCTCCGACCTGAATGGTGATTGACCTAGGATCTAATAACCAATCGCCAAACTTGCCTTGAGGAGCTGAAGTGTCGACAAATCCCTCCTGAATGCCGAGCTCGATTTCCCCAGACGTCTCGACAAAACCGCCATTGCCCCCTTCAACGCCGCCTCGAGCATAGATCTTTCCATCGAACAAAGTGGTGTCATCGGCCCAAAGGATGACCTTCCCCCCGTCGCCGTTGCAGATAGCATCAGCGTGGATTTGGGAAGCATTGTCCATCGTCGTGGTTTGGGCTGTACGCACGTCCCCTTTGCCCTGGTAGTCGCCGCCAATGAGGACAGTACCGCCGCCTTGGTCGCCGGAAACGTTGATCTCAGCTCCGACCAGCTCGACACGCTCCCCGAGGACATGGACCGTTCCCCCTTTTTCACCAACTGCAACATTCGAAGCGTCGATGGTCCCTTCAACATGAACTTGCGATCCATCTCCTCCGTCTATCTGCACTTGATTGGCTGCGATGTGGCTTTTGCTGACCAGGCGGATGACGCCATTGGATTCTTCGATCGCATTGGCAGGTGTGATCCCGTCCGTGTTGACCACCAGCCGGATCGCGTCCCTTGCCGTTCTCATCGAGAGCTGAACGGCGCCGCTGGCCGCTTCGATCTGGCCATAGTTTTCGATCAGGGCCTGTTTTAAGTCTCCATCGATCGTGAATTGAATGAGTCCGTCGCCGGTAAAGTCAAGAGTGACCCGTTCTCCGGAACCTAACAACACCTTCCCAGCCCGGGCCAGGATAGAACCCCGGTTCTCAATGATCGGAGCCAAAAATGCGATGAACCCCTCCGCGCCGGCGGATATGATCCCTTCGTTAATGATCTTCGCCCCTTCTGAACCCGGTTCTAGGAAGAACTGGAACTTGTCATTCAAGAAGTCTTCGTCGCGGATGTTCAACGTGGAGGCTAGGAACGAGCCCGCATTGACAGTGGAGTTCGGACCGAAGTAGATCCCGTTGGGATTGACTAGAAAGACGCGCCCGTTTGCGCTTAAACTTCCCAGAATTTTACTCTGATCTCCACCTTTTACGCGGTTGAGGACGACCGACTTTCCCGAAGGCTGGATGAACTGGACCCGCTCTTTATCTCCGATATTGAACTTTTTATAATTGATGATCGCCTTGTCGGAAGTGACAATTTCTAGGGCATTTCCGTCTACGCATCGGAATTCCACGCTTCCAGCAGCGACCTCTCCTCCTTCGGGCATGGCCGAGAGGTTAGAGCAGACGATGAGAAAAGGGATAATGCAGGAAACTCTTTTCAAAAAGGCTGTCCGGTTAATTTAATATAGGTAAAACATCCCCTCGTCAAACTTCTGTGGTTGAGAGGAAAGCCTACGTCTAGGCTAAATGTAAGGGTATAAGGGAAATTGACCCTCACACCCACTCCGGTTCCCCACAGAAATGTATTGCGCTCCGATTGCAGAAATGTCCCGCCATGGTCGAGGAACGCATCAAATTGAAGTATGTCTTTCCATTTTTTATTAAAGTTAAAAACCTTTTTATTAGCAAGTAATGGTGGTGGAATACGAAATTCGAAATTAACATAATAACCGCTATCACCAAGTGCAACAGCTAATGGGAATCCGCGAACCGTGTCCATGCCGCCGATGTAAATTTGCTCGGGGAGCGTCAGCTTGCTTGGGCTCAGCTGCCCAGACCCGTGAAAGTAAAAGAAGCAGTCCTTGGGCAAGTGCTGGATCCGATCGTAATCGGCATTGAAGAGAAAAAACCGCCCCCCTCCCCCTCTTCGGGAACTTTCACTATCGACAGGCTTCAAGCCGCCGAGAAAGTTAGGGATCCCCGCTCCAAACCGAAGGGTAAGATAGTCCCGCCCCTGCGAAGGGCAGAAGTGGTCGAACAGGGCGCCGACCGTCAAAACGCGCAGCTTATCAAACGACGTCCGATGGCTTAAGACAAAGTTTTGGATCTGCTTGTAATCAAAATAAGAAAACAGGTCGATGCTCCAAGACCGCGTCCGCATCATCGCCTGGTTCACCTTCAGCGTCGCGATATCGGACCTGCCTTTCAAATGCAGGCTCGTCAACTCCTCGATCTTGAACTTTGAGAAAAGGTAGGCCGCTTCCAACGAGGTCCCCTTTTTGTTCAAGGGGGCCGTATAACTGACGTCCGTGAAATAGAGGGCGTCGACAGGAAAGCCCACGACCTCGGCAATCGACAAGGTGTCCCCTTGCGTGATGAGATTTCCCCAATCAAGCCTGCCCCCTGCCCGGGCGTTGGTCGTCAGGTTCCTGCCATAGTTGTTCCCGTTCAGATAAAGATGGACAGGCCGGGAGTCGTCGACCCGTAAGATCACGTCGGCGCAACCGAACTCTTTTCCCTTTTCAAAGACAGCTCCGGCCGTGAGGTCGGTGTTTTCGTTAAGCAGGAGCAAGGCCTTCATGAAATGTTCGTACTTAAGAGGCTTGTTCTGAAGGCCCTTAAAATAGCCGCGGATGAAGTCCGTCTTATAATGCTTGTTTCCCACCACCTCCACATTGCCGAGCTTTCCTTCCAAAATTTCGATGGTCAACGTGTCATCGACGATATCTTGGGGAGGAGGATAGGCGCGGGCTAAAAAGTACCCTTGCTCAGCATAATGCTGATCGATGACATTGCAAAGCTCGTAGATGTCTTTGAGCGAAAGCTCTTTCCCTACACAACCGCCGACCCAGCGGCAGATCTCTTTGGCTGAAATCGATTCATTGCCGCGGATTTCGATCTTGCGAACAAAGACCTTCTTCCCCTCGGGAATTTCAAGTCGTTCTTTTGGGATATCGATTTGGATCGCCGGGACCTCTTTATCTTGTTCCAGAGGTTTGGCCTCGTATTCCTTCTCAAGCTCACGCTCGATGACGCCGGCAGAAGGAACGGGTGGAGGATAGGCTGCAAGAGTACTTGCAATAAGGGAAAAAATGACTAAGAGATATAACTTTTTTTTAAGCATTCTTTGATCTTAGTAAATTAAATTTCCAAAATCAAATGTAAAAGTTAACTCCCTCACTAAGGGCAAACATAAACGCCGTCAATGCCCTTCGATCCGCCTGTTACAATGGCATTATACCCGCGCAGTTCAACGGAATGACAACCATGAGCAGAAAAGAGCACGGTCCCGCCAAAATAGTGCATAAAATATCCTGATTGACGGTTCGAGGAAACTGCAAAACTCATTCGAGCGCAATTTCCTCGGTTCGAAAAAAACTAACCGCGCATCGCCATCACATCATCTCTCTTCTTTGAGCTTGATCGTCGTCAGCAGGCCATGATGGTCGCTGATGGCCATCTCGGGCTGATGGAGGTCGTTCATTCGGACCTGCAAGGTCTTGATCTCATGCTCGGAAGAGCCAAGATATCTGTGAAGCAGCGCATAATCGATGATCTGGAAGTAGGGTTCGATCTCTCCAAAATTCTTCGTCGGGGAGAAAAAATAATTGGTGAAGTAGTCGGTGCATGTCCTATTTTCTGCGTTGACAGCGTCCTGGTCCCGATTGTAATCATCTTCGAAGTAGGCATTGATCAATTCTAAGCCCGGCTCGTCGGAGCCTAGCGGGATATTAAAATCTCCGCAGAGGAAAAATGGAACGTTCCGATGGGTTAATTTCGAATCATCCTCCATTTTTTCTAAGATCTGGCTCAGCTGCGCCGCCCGGATCTGATCGAATTGGTGATATTTGAGCGATTGCATATGGGTCGTGTAGATGTGGCCGATCGGATCATTGCCGCATTTAATCTGGAAATCAAAAAAACCATAGTTCATCTGCACGCCAGACAATGAAAACAGCGTGAATTGAGGGTTTTCAATAGGGTATTTGCTCGCAATGAACAGCCCGCTTGGAAGCCCCAGCGACTCAAGAGAAAAACCTAAGACGCGAGGCCCGATCGCCGTATAAAAATGGGAGTATTCTTTCTTGAGCTCTTCATAGAGAGCATTGGAAGCGTCTTCGGCATGCACCTCTTGCAAGCACACCACGTCTGCATTCACGGAGAGGATCTTGTCAGCTAATGCGGAAACGCGGTCTTTCCATGGCAATAAGACCCCTCCAAAAAGGTAAGGATACCGTCCCGGCACAAAGCATGTATTGAGCGACAGCACGGTGAACTCGCTGCCGGGAGAGGCAACCTTCTCAGGAGCTTGCCCCTTTAGATACCTGTAGGGAGTCATTTCATGCCGGGAGCTGAGGTCCGTCAACCTTTTAAGGACCTTTTCATCCACGGAAGTTAGCGATCCGCTGACGTTCTCGCAGCTCTCGAGCACGCAGTTCAGGCTGTGGCAGTCATAAGGTGAAATTTCTCCATTTTCAACAAGGGCCCTGTCGGCAAACGTGATAAACGAATGAATCAGGTTCTCATTGTGAACGACCGATTCGCTGAGATATCCCAACAAATCCTCCAATGCCTCTTCAGCATCCCTGCAGCAAGGAAGCTCGGAATAGGCCAAAAAAGTCAGCACGGTGAACCGCTCTACGATCTCATTCGACAAGCGGCTCCATGGCCTTAGGACCGATTCGGCCGTTTTTTGATCATCGGGAAGTGCGATTAAGCGATCGATAGTCTTCTCGAACATCTGCTCTGTTTCGTATTGAAAGTCCTCAATCTCATCAGATGTCATTGGGATGCAATGGATCGTACTAGCGTTTGCAACTGCTGCGATTGCGCACAAGAATCCCGTTGCAGCAACCAATGAACGACGGATAAAATTCATAACTTCCTCTCCTATTGATGTTCCATTCAAAGGGAAAGCTACCACTGGTTAAAAGAATTTGTCAAACGATTCGGCATCCTTTACTCCTCGCCAACTAGTCTAAGACCTCGTCATCGAATAGAGACTCTAGCTTCGGCAATAGCTCTTCATACGATAGCCCAGTCACTTCCGAAAACTCCATCGCCCTTTTCTTAGCGAACTGATCTTGCTTCGAACTCAGATATTTCTTTCTCGCCTCAGCGACCGGACCTGTGATCTCTTGGTAAATGACGAGAAAAGAAGCATCCCCTTCTTCCTGGATCCACATCTGCTGCTTGGAAATCCCCCGATAGCGGTAAATCTCCTGGACCTGTTCGCTCCAATATTCCGATTCCTCTTGGAACATCCGGCGCAGCTTTTCCTTCTTGTCCTGCAAAATGGGATAGATGAAACAATATTCCTTCGTGAAACACTCTCCGTCCATTTCAACGTCGACTTACAGCATGCGCGTCAAGTCCTTCACATCCAATGCAAACCCCGGATCGCTTGGATCAAGTCCCAACACATCATTGTAGAACGCGTTGATCCGATTAGCGATCGGATCACCTTTGCTAATTCGACTTTGCAGAAGCTCGAAAGAGAGGTCCAGGTCAGCTCCTTTGAGAAGATGGATAAGGAAGTCCTGATCTTGAACCGATTGGACCCACCGGCGGCAATCGGAAATCCCGATGCTTTGAAAAAAGTGGGCTTCTTCCTTGCTATTGAAGATGTCCGATCCCATCACAATTTCCTTTTTGCCATCCTCGATCGGCGTTGCAAACACAAACATCTTCACCGCATCGGCTTCCAACAAAGAAAATTGGCATGCGATCGAAAGCAGAAAAATGACGACCTTCTTCATCTGTACCTACCTTTTAACTTTAGCTCTCTAATTGGCTCCATACCGTTACCTTTACCTCATCGTAAAGGACTTTATCGTATTCCCTCTCAAACTCTTTAATGTAACTTGAGCTTTCGTGATTTCTCAAATCCTCCAGCTTTTCCCAGCGCATCAGGACGAGGAACTCATCGCTTGGCTCAGCAGTCTCCAAGAGGTCATATTGCAAACATCCTGGCGCCCTTCGACTCATAGGAACTAGTTTGGAAAGGGCTCTTTTCAACTCATTCTTTTTCCCTTGAACAGCTCTAATGGTCTCTACTACCACGACTTCCTTTTTCATAGCCCCTCAGTCATCAGAAATTTCTATCAAAGATGGTTTAAGCAAACAGCTCATCGAGAAAATTTCGAGCAGCTTTCCAAGCGCGCTCCGCATCTTTCGGACTGTAGAGCATCCCCGATTGAGGATCGTTTGCGCCGGGATTGGCAAACGCGTGCATCGCACTCCCATACACATGGACCTGCCAGTCCACTTTCGCAACATCCATTTCCTTCTCAAAAGCCCTCAATTCCTCTTGGTCCGCCACCGGATCTTTATAGCCATGGAGGATGAGGACTTTTGCCTTGATCGCCTTGACTAAAGCTGCAGGAGGCGGAGCGAAATGGCCATAGATGCTGACCGCACCCTTCAGATTGACGCCGCTTCGGGCAAGATCGATCGCACATCCTCCTCCAAAGCCCATTCCAAGAACAGCGATCCGGTCCGCATCGACATGAGGCAAACCGGCTGCGACCTCAAATCCCTTCACGACCCTTCGTTGCAACAAGCTCCGATCTTCGACAAACGGCCGTTTCAACGCAGCATTTTCTTCCTTCGTATTCCCAAGCACCCCTTTCCCATACATGTCCAAAGCAAAGCAATGATATCCCCATCCGGCGATCTCTTTCGCTTTGCCGCAGATAAACTCATCTCTTCCCCTCCAGGCATGGCACAGGATCGCCAAGGGGCGCTTATCCTCCCCTGCATAGGCTGCAAATCCTTCCAGTTCGACACCGTTGTCTTGATAGGGAATAGCCGCTGTATACAATCTGCACCTCCTGCCGTTCAAAGGCGCTAATCCTAACAAAGAGACTCGGGATTTTCTAGAAAATATCATTAACAATCGAATGGTTTAAATTTTGGGGATTGTTAAGTAAACCCTCCTCGTTTAAACAGATATTCATAGCAGTCAT
>JAFEGV010000067.1 GCA_018239665.1 Verrucomicrobiota bacterium
ACTGACTCCCCTGCTAATCAGGACCTGGCTGCTCTTACTGAAAAAGTAGCAGACAACTTAATCTAAAAAACCGCCGACTTTCCAATAAAAAAGGCCTGCTAAAAGCAGGCCTTTTTTATTCCCTTAAAGTACTAGCTCTTATGCTTGGAAGAACCGCAGAGATTTTAGGATGCGGACTCCAGCGAGCAGCTTCAGGCTGTCGCCGATGAGGAATGGGAGCATTCCTAAGGTGAAAGCAGAAGAGAGTCCGACATACTGGGACAGCCAGCTGAGGCCAAAAAGATAGATCGCCAAATTGCCAACGCCCATCGCCATCAAAGCTCTTCCAGGTGTTCTCTTAGAGCTTCTTTCAACGAGAAGGCCCGTCACATAAGCTGCAACAACATAACCGAGAAGATATCCCCCTGTAGGACCTGCCAAGCAGAGGATTCCGGCTTTACCGCCCGCAAAAACAGGCAATCCGGCCGCCCCTTGGGCCAAATAGGTCATCACAGCCATCGCGGAGCGCTTGCTTCCTAAAAGGACAGCTAGCAGCAGAATGACGTGGCCTTGGGTCGCTATCGGCACAGGAGAAAACGGTAGATGGAACGAGATCGGAGCAAAAAGAGCGATGATAACACTAGCTCCAAGGACCACTAGAGCATCTTTTGCCCATGATCGGTCTTGTGCGGTCTCTGTTAACAAATAAGAATAGTTCATTGCCATAAGACACCTCCAAAAATTCTTTCTATTTAGCCGCTTGCAAAACTCGGGCGTCCATTAAAACCTTCGATTTTCCTGGATACCGGAGTTTTGCAAACCGGCCCTAGTTGTAACGAGCTTAGCAGGTCAGAGTTATTTTTTAAAATCATTTAAAGAACCTGCAAGAACTTCCTCCCAATCTGAGCAAGGGGATGCAAACTCCGGCTCGACATGGGTTGAAAATCCTGGGATCGAGGAGACCAGCACGGCCCCCATCTCGTGCAAACGGCAAAATTTATCGTGGTCGGCAGTGATTTTACGCCCTTCGGAAAAAGCCCTATGGACAGGGAGGTGCTTGATCAATGTTTCAAAACGCATGGCATAGGTATTGGTAGTGGAAGGGGTCGTTCTCCAATGGCAGCTTTGAGTATGAAAGATCTTCGACTTGAGGTCGGCGTAGGAAGGGAAAAAATACTTGTCCCGGTGATCGAACAATGTCACGTAATCGACAGTCGGGATATTTAATCCCTCGACAAGGACATCGACCCACCCTTGCTTGTGGATGTAGTCATCCTCTAAAAAATAAACGATCGTATCGGGCTTCAACTGTTTAGCAGCAACATGATCAAGCATTGCCAGAAATGATGAGGCCTCATTGCCCGCTTTGATCTCTACGATCGGGTACTGGGTTTGTTCTGAGATAAAATGCTTTTGCTCTGAAGGATAATGGGTATCGAGGAAAAAGGTCACATTCACACGATCCGGGTCGATCGTGTTCAGCAAATTGCGGAAACATTTTTCCTTGTTGAATGTGGCGAACCGCTCTTTATGGGCGCTTGCAGCAGAGTAATGGCAGTGTCGCACAAAGATTTCGATGCGGGGCTTTTTTTTAAAAGAGAACAATCGAAACATGATTGACTTAAGTTCCAAAATTGTCAGCAGTATAGAAAAGCCATGACTTGCTGGCAAATGTTCTGTGCTTCTTTGAATGTCAGAAACTGGACAGCTTCTTTGAGATCGACCCATTTGGCATCGCGGATCTCCTCTTCTTGAAGCTTAAGCTCTCCTGAAACCCGGGCTGGAAAATAATGCGCCGTTTTGACAACGGTGTCAGACTTGCGGCGAAACTGATACTTTTCGACAAAAGGCTCTTGTTTCAGGACTTCTTCGACGACAAGCCCAGTTTCTTCTTTCAGCTCCCGAGTCGCAGCTTGCAACGAGTCTTCGCCCGGTTCAGAACGCCCTTTGGGAAATCCCCAGTGATTGCCTTCACGATGTAAAATGAGCAGAACCTTCCAGTTCTGCCCTTCTTGAACTAAAGGAATGATACCAAACGAATCGATAACAATCATGGGCGATACGGCGCAAATAAGAGGGATGAATTATGTCCGCCAAATCCAAATGAGTTGCTTAAGGCAACATTGATCTTATGCGGTTTGGCAACATGAGGTATGACGTCGATGTCTCCGAGCTCTTCTTCCGGCTCGTCAAGGTTGATCGTCGGATGGAGCATCCCCGTTTCGATAGCTTTAATTGTGGCAATCGCTTCAATGCCGCCTGCAGCTCCAAGGCAATGGCCCACCATCGATTTTGTAGCGTTTATCTTTATATTCGATACGTGAGGCCCGAACACCTTCCTTATAGCTCTGACTTCGCACAAGTCCCCGGCAAGGGTCGAGGTCGCATGGGCATTGATGTAATTGATATCTTCTTTGGAGATGCCAGCTTCTGCAATCGCACTTTCGATGCAAAGGCTAACGCCTAAGCCATCATCGCGAGGATCGGTCATATGGTGCGCATCGCAAGAGATCCCGCCGCCTAAATATTCAGCATAAATCGGCGCGCCTCTCTCTAATGCATGTTCGAGGGTCTCGAGCATCAGGACTCCAGCGCCTTCGCCTATCACAAATCCATCACGATTTTTATCCCACGGACGAGATGCTTTGGTCGGATCTTCATTGCGCTCAGATAACGCCTTGCAAGCGACAAAGCCTGCGACACCGATCGGATTGATCGGAGATTCCGATCCGCCGCACAGCATCAGGTCTGCTTCGCCGCGGAGAATATGCTGCGCAGCTGCATGGATGCAATAGTTAGCTGTTGCGCAAGCTGTCGAGATCGAGTAGTTAGGTCCCATGAACCCGAGGTCGATCGCAAGAAGGGCTCCGCCCATATTGGTGATGATGTAAGGAACGAAGAAGGGAGTAATTCTCTTAAATCCCTTGGTCAGGAGGGTCTCGGTCCCGTCATAAAAGACATTCATTCCCCCCATTCCGGATCCGATAAGGACGCCGCAGCGTTTCTTATCAAGTTTTTCAAGAGCGTCTTTAGGCAGATTGCCGCTCTCTAAGGCTTTCTTTCCGGCAACGGCCGTGTAACGGATAAACGGATCAACGCGGCGCGCTTGTTTCTTGTCCAGATATTCGCCGGTGTCAAAATTCCGTATTGCTCCGGCAAACCGCGTTGGATATTCCTGACAAGGAAATTCTTCAATTGGCACGATCCCGCTTTTACCAGCAAGAAGTTGATTGTAAAATGCATCGACATCATTTCCAAAGCAAGAAACAACGCCCATGCCTGTAACAACGATACGCTTCCTCTTCATAATGCTCCCATGATGAAGTAAAAAGGATAGTAGAATACTATTAATTCTGCAACCGAGAAAACTTGAGAGAATTCTCCTTTTTCCGGCCACAAAGGAGGTCAAATCCCCTTCAAGTCTGACCTACTGAATTTCAACGTCCTACATTATTTAAGGTTGAAACAACGCGCCAGCCGACCCACGAATTAATTTTTTTCTACTCCAAATTAAACGAACAAGATTAAATACAATAATACAAAATCTTAAATTAAATAACAACCTTTAATTGCTTTTAAAATGCAATTTCAAGAAAATATTCAAAAAAATAAATAAACAGGACTAATATATGCCGATAAATTTTGAAGCTTATATCAGTGATTTGACCGCCTCCGATCGACTCGAAGAAGTGAACCAGCTCTTGAACAATGCTCAAACCGGGATCACGTTTTTGGGAACGCGCATCGTTGAAAACAGCGCGTTCGAGGGATCTATAACCCTTGACGAACTCGCAAGAAAAATCAACATTGCCGCTTTTAATCATCTCGGTTCCGGCGACTTAACGCCAAGGCAAAGAATCTCAGGCGCCGACATCTGCAATAACTTGAAACGCTTTTATGAACTGACCGACATTCAAATCGATCGTTCCAATTGCATTACAAAGCTGATTGCTTGGATTAGAGAAATTCCCCTATTTGTCCCGACGATGATCCGTTTCGACTTTCGAGAAAGCGACTCAACTAAGCATATGTTTTTAACTTACACGCCCGATCAATTCTATACACAGTTTGGGAACCGAACCGTTTCGCTCATTTCCCATCCTGCTGTCTATGATTGGCTTCGGAGCTCGTCAAGTCCTTCGCGAGACCGGATCATCGCTAGAGAACAGTCGCTTCGAACTATCGCTAGCTTGACTTAGAGTCTGACGTTGAAAAAAGGCTCAAAAGGTTTTTTCGGCGACAATCTCTTAGCTCATCAAGGAATTGACTGCAGCCTCTTTGGGGGCAGTATCGATATGAAGGTCAATAATTGTCCCATCGCGCCATAGCTGCTCAAGCATATACTTGTCGCGAAGTCCCGGCATGAACAAATGCACCATGATATCCATGTAGTCAAGAACGACCCAATCCCCTGTGGTCAACCCTTCGGTATAATAGGGGCGAAGGCCGAGATCTTTCAAGCTCGACATCACCGCGTTGCCGATCGATTTGACGTGCCTGTCCACGTTCCCTTCGGCAATGATCACAAAATCAGTTAGCGACGATACGCCGCGGACATCAAGCGCTAAAATGTTAAAGCCCTTCTTATCGAAAATTGCTTGAGCTATGGTGTTCAGTGAGATCAAGGGATCTGCTGTCATGAATTATTCCAAATAAAGTTGATTACTGTGAATATATTCCAAAACGTTGGCAGGGACAAAATGTCCGCAATACAGGCGCTTTGCCAGCCTGTCGCGGATAACCGTGCTGCTGATTTCCATTACAGGAATTTGGGTCATTCCTTTTCGAAGCGCATCAACGACAAATGGAGAGAGCATTTCGAAAGAATGAACCGATCCCGTTAAGCGAGAACCTGTCAATGGAGGAGCTAAATGGACAATTTCTTCAACATCCTTCCATCGATGGAAATGGCGCAATGCGTCTTCTCCGAGCATAAGAAAAAGATCGACTTCCTTTTTTTGCGCACGGGCATCGTTTAACACGTCTTTGATCGTGTCGATCGTATAACTGACGCCTTCCCGATTTAACTCAGCGTTCAAAAGACTGAACATTGGAATGGGCTTGAGCGCAAGCTGCAGCATCTCTTTACGATGTTCTTTGCTAGCTTTTGGAGGAGTTGTGTCCTTAAAGGGAGAAACAGACGCTGGACAGAAGATCACATGATCTAAGCGATGCGCTTCCAAGATCGCAAGAGCTAAATTGATATGGCCAAAGTGGATCGGGTCAAAGGTGCCTCCAAAAAGGCCGACTCTTTGTTTGCCCAAGCTCATAATACGGTCCATGCATGAGATTCTGAATATTTGCGCAGCTTTCGATCGGGATTAACAACGACGGGAGTTCCGGCTGTCAGAAGAAATGGGAGATCGAGATAACTGTCCGAATAGGCTGTTACGGCTTCTTTTGAGATGTGCAACCGGCCAGCGAGCTCTTCGACATAGTCAGCTTTTTCTTTCCCCTGCAAAATGAAATCGATGTGGCTCAAGTTTTTTTCCTGGTCTACGCCGTAGCGGGTCGCTTTCCAATCGTCAACCCCTAAGCATTTTGCAAATGCTGCAACCAGGAAGCTGGGAGAATTGGATAAGATGAGCGTGTAATGGCCCAAATGCTGGGCCAATCTTAAGCGGAGAAGGGTCGATGCATTGATCGCCTTGTCCAAATAACGATCGACAAACACTTCCACATGCTCTTCGAGCTGAGGCAGGGACCTTCCTCTAAGAAGGAGCTGAAAGATGTGGGTGTGAAGCTTCTCAAGGGACAATCCGAAAAGATAATGTCTGACGTAATAAAAGAACGCGTATAGAAGGCTGTAAACCGGCAAAACGTTCTTAGAGACTAAGTAACGGCAAAAGCTAAAACTGCAATTGCCGTTTACAAGCGTGTGGTCAAGGTCGAAGACACTTATCCCGAAATAACCTAATGAATCGGTCTTTGGCAGCGTCGGCTTTTTCTCAAAATTATCATGCTCGCTTGCGCTGTGTTCATTTGGCAATGGCACCTCATTCCGCACTGCTTGCGCTTGAATATTTTGAGAAGCCTCCTTGCCAATTTCTCGATTCTTTAGGTTACTTCGGGATAATCGTGCCCATTTCATCCTAGCCTTCTATTTCAGCAATTTTGTCCTCAATTTCATCGATTGAGGAATTGATCTTGTCCAAGCTGGCCTTTTCCGCTTCTATGAGCTCACGGTACATCATAGCTTTTTCAAAGTCAAATCCTGATCCTCCAAGAGCTTTTCTATAGCTCTCCAGCTGGTTCTTGATCTCTGCTCTCCGCTCTTTGCGCTCATCCAGCATCGATTTGAGCAGCTCCAAAGATTTTAGGTCATCTTCGGAAAGGGCCATCAAAACACGCTCTTTGCGTTCGCTGATCAGATCTTTAAGCTGTTTGAACTGCCTTTCGACAATCTGCTTTTCTGCTTTGCTCAGCTGAATCGCTTCAAACTCTTTCAAAAGGGCATCCCGCTTTTCCATCATCTCATCAGGAGACGCTTGTTCAGGAGAAGAAAGCAGCTGCTGGAGCTGTTCTTTGACCGCGTTGATCTTTTCGCGCCGCATCACTTCAGCTTCACGCTCTTTGCGCAGCCGCTCATTTTCCTGCTCTTTCGCTTTCTCTACAATAGGACTCTTAGCGAGGGCCAGCTCATCTCTTAGAGCTTTGACCTCATCCCTTCCCAGCTCGACGCTGCGCATAAAGTTTGAGATCTCGCCTGCTTGCCGATTAGCCTCGTCAAGGGTCATATCCCCTTTGCAGGCTTCCGCAAGAGCTACAATCTTTTCCATGACCGCATCGAAATTTTGTTTAAATGCTTGTTTTTTGGTTGCGATCTCTTTTTTACGGTCCCGCTCCATATCCTTCAGTTTATCCCAGCACTCAGACAATCTAACGCGCGTTTGAGTAAAACAGTGGGTGTTCAATGTGAGGACTTTCGCAATCGATTGCAAAGCCTTGATCTCTTCGCGTAATGCATAGAGAGGCACACCCTGGTTCTCTTGGCTGCCAAAATGGGAAGAGACGAAATGTTCGACATCCTGTGCAAATTCTTGGGAAATGGCTTTGATCAATTCTTTTCGGCGCGGGAAAACGCGGTCTCCGCACAAAGACAATCTCTCGAAAAGCTTATTCTTCGCACGGATGCGCATTTCAGTTTTAACAACTTCTTTGCGCAGCGCATTGATGCGGGCGGCCAAAGTATTGAGAAGCTGGAGCTCTCTTTGATATTGATTATAAACATCCTGTTTTTTCTTCAGCGATACACACTGCTGAGGAAAAGCAAATTCCTGCACGTGGGCAAGAAGAGTATCGTAATGTTCGATATCCCGTTCTATCGCTTGGATCGCAAGCTCGATTTGCTCGACGGCAAAAGCTGATTGCTCATCGAGGATTTCTTTTAATCGGCGGGCCTCCCTCGACAGTTCAATGTATTCTCCCCATAACTGGGAACGAACTTTAGGCTGCAGGTTTTCTTTGAACAGCGGCAGGCAGATCTTTCTCCCTTCCCAAAAATCACGAAAACGTGGAGCCCCCTGATGCGTCAATGCCATGCGCATGAACTCGATGCTCAGACGGATCTTTTCTTCGGGAGTATTCTGCAGTTCAAAATCCCCTAAGAACTTGGCAAATTGGGGAGACCCTCTTTTCTTTCCTTCACTCGGCTCTCCCTCTTTTCCAGAAGGCTGCCCGTCGTCTACACTTTCTTCAGCAGTCATTTCGGAGATACTGTCATCTGGGGAGGGGTTGTTCAATTCACCTGAAATTTCGTTGTCTATACTCATGATGTTATCTTGGCGCAAGGGGTTGATTAAGGTAATATATTAAAGTATAGTGGGTTTTTCGTGAAGTGAATTAGATTAAAAAATATCTAAAAACTCAGCTCATAATCTTGGATGATCATTTCCGCAGCGTTTTCAGCGTCCATTTTATCGATATTGATCCAACGGAACAAAGGCTCCCTTCGGAACCAGGTGAACTGACGTTTTGCATAGCGCCGGGACGCCTGCTTGAATTCGGTCACAAAATGATCCCAATCTTCCGGGCTCCTAGGAGAGTTCAGATACTCCAACGCCTGCCGATATCCTATCGCCTGGCATGCCGTCGCATTCTTGCTCAACCCCTCTTTTTCAAGCCGGGTGACCTCATCGATAAACCCGCTTGAGATCATCTGCTCGCAGCGCATTTCGATCCGAGGGTATAAGATCTCGCGAGGCATGTAGACAAACCAGCACCGAAAGTCATAAAGATCGACGTTTTCAGTGGAAGGCTGGGGCAGTTGGGAAACTTTTTGGTTTGTAATCGCCATGATTTCAAGGGCGCGGATGATTTTATGCCGATCCCTGGCGGTGATAGTGGCTGCATAGACTGGATCGGAACTTTTAAGCCGTTCATAAAGGACGTCTGCCCCTTTCTCCTCCATTTCCCTCTCCAGCTCGCGGCGCAAGGCAGGCTCGGAGGCCGGCCCATTTGGAGGCCCATAGATTAAAGAGTGGATATAAAACCCTGTTCCGCCGACGATGATCGGGACTCCTCCTTTAGCGAAAACTTCTTTGATCGCTTGGCAGGCCTCTTGATAGAATTCAACGACATTGAAGCTTTCATCAAGGTCGCGGCTATCGATTAAATGATGGGGAATCTGCCTTCTTTCATCGATGCTCACCTTTGCAGTGCCGATGTCCATGCCCCGATAGACCTGCATCGAGTCCGCGGAGATGATTTCCCCTCCGATTGCTTTGGCAATCGTAAGAGAAAGGCTGGTCTTTCCAACGGCAGTCGGACCGGAAAGAATGATGATCTTTTTCTTCTTCGACCGAGGAAGGATCTTTTCTTTTTGAGGGAGGGTAAAATGGGTCAGGAGAATTTGCAGCTCCTTGTCTTCGCAGCTAGTTCCTGATGCTCCCACGCACTCTCCTCCTACTCTATTCCCTTTAACCCATCCGCTTCATTCGAATAGATCCTCAGCACCCGCTCAAAACCTGCAACTTTGATGATGTCCATCACTTCGTCATCTAGGTTGCATATGGCAAAATGCCCTTGGGCGCCCTTAAACTTCTTTGTCGATGAAAGCAAAAGCCTCATTCCGGCGCTGCTTAAATAGTCCACTTTGAGAAAATCCAATAAAAGCTTCTTGTGGCCTGTATCAAATAAATGAGTTATCTCTCGATCTAATGATGGGGATGTTACGGCATCGATACGGCCTTCGAGCCTAAGCACACATCTGCCCCCAACTTCTTCTACAGCGATATTCAATCCTAGTGCCATCTGTTCTCCACTCCCTTAAATCCAAGTGCCTGAAAACGACTTCTCAGAATCTCGTTCCGAGAACTTCTTTTGATTCTGCTTGCAAATCCCCAATAAAGCCAGGATCGCACACAGCCTCTGACTGAAAAGATAGCTCAAACTTTTTTTTCAAAAAACTAAAATCGACTACTTTCTTCTCTCGAATGGCTTATTCCAGCCGATGCCTCTGTTGAAATGCGATCATTAAGTTTTAAATCACAACAAAAAAAGCCCCCTAAAAGATGAAGGGGGCTTAAGAAAAGCATATACCCAAGAGAATTGGAACTTGGGAAGATTAATGGATCAGTTCAACTCGAACGCGCCGGCCGAATCGGGCTCCAACTGTCATTGCAATAGTCCGCAACGACTTAATCGTCCTTCCCTGCTTTCCAACGACCTTGGCGACATCGTCTGAAGAGACGCGGATTTCCACAACAGTGCCTTGCTGTCCATCAAACACTTGAACATCGACGGAATCAGGCTGGTCGACCAAATTTTTAATCAAGTAAGCGATAAAATCTTTCATAGTTGGCTATATTCTATGTTAGCGAAGGAATTTGATAATCCCTTCAATCGTTTGGAAATATTTTTGAACCCATACTCAGTAAAAGGTTCTTAGAGACTGTTCTCAAACTTTGCTTTTGGTTTTTAGATCCTTTTTTTGATCTTTCATATCGGACTTCTCATCCATGTGTTAACACATGGCCTCGTCGTCCGAACGACTAAAGTCTTATGAAATCTCGTAAAAAAGTTTTCTAAAAACCTTAAAAGCCTAGCATGAGAACAGTCTTTTAGGCTCTTGCCCTATGCAAAATCTGCATGGGATAGACCTACGTTGCTGGCAAAACAATTTATCATTGTCAAAGAATTTGAGTCTAAGGTTATTTGTTTGGAAACTTTCCTGCTGCAAGAGGAGGAAATAACATCTCCTAAGAAGAGCATTCCCGGAACACCGTCATTTGTAAAAAAAAACGAGCCAGAGAAAAACTGGCTCGTTTCCAGAGTTCAGGAGGTCTTCTCTGTAATTAGCTTATAAGAGCAGCTTCGCCCATCGAGACAATCTCAAGAGCTTGACGGAACAGGCTTCCATCAGTAGCCAGGTCGATATGGTGAGCGATGTCGGCACGGTCAGAGCTCTCAGAGCCCATACGAACCTCATTGCGGATCACGCGGCCGGCCCAGTCATCATCTCCATCGCAACGGTCATGCGGCTGAGGAGCTGTAGGATCGATCATCTGTCCTGCAAGAGCCCACATGCTGTACTTGATCTTGAGCTGAGTTGCTACCGGAAGAGCGTTAAATCCATTCTCGATATCTTGTCGGGCAACGCCTGCAGTTCCAGTCAGGGACTTAAGAGCTTCCACTTCATTGGAGCCGCGTCTCTCTTCCTGCATCGCTCCAATTACGGCGTCCATAGCACGGCGGAACAAGCTTTGCTCTGCAGTGATATCAAGGTACTGGGCAATATCTGCGCGATCATCGGGCTCTGACCCTTGACGGAGCTGGTTGCGGATCACACGTCCGGCCCAGTCCCAGTTTGTTTGGTCTGCTGGCAGTGCATTCTCTTGAGACGCCAGCTGCCACATCGCCAGCTTCACGACTTCTTGCATGTCTGGTGAAAGAGCTGCAAAATCCCGGACGACCTGGTCTCTTGCCACCCCTTGTTGAGCAACCGAGGAGCTCAAATTTTCCAGGGAAGCAAGCTTCTGATCGACTCCCCAAATCCACCGCTTTACCATCCTCATCATACCGGCGACGAAACGGTTGACTCCTGAGGCAATCGAATCGAAACATCTGCAGCAACGGGAACCTTCATCAGCAGAGCTGTTGACAGCTGCGCGGGAAAGCGCTGAAGGAGTTGAACCAATACCATTTAAGTCGGCAGCAGGACCTGCATTGAGTCCTGAAGAGACTTCTTGAATTCTTTCTTGATTAGAGACAGATCTGATAGACATAAAAGACTACACCTACGTTAGTTTTAACGATTTTCGCAAG
>JAFEGV010000068.1 GCA_018239665.1 Verrucomicrobiota bacterium
GCATTTGCGATGAGATGTTGGCGGAGTTGGATGCGAACAAGCAAAGAGGCTTTTGCGCTGAAAAACCTTTCCCTTCAGGGAAAATGACGGTCCTTCAGCTCGATTTCGAAGAGGAAAAGGCCTTTGACTGTTTCCTTCCCCATGTCGGCCCTGCGATCGACAGGCTCTTGAACCGCTCCCATGCGATCCCATTAGTTGCTGAGGAGAAGGAGATCCGCCTCAAATCGATCGATCGATTAATCACAAAGTGGGAACATCTGAAAACGATGATCCAGAAAGAGATCTCAACTCTCAAAAATCAAATGGCTTAAAGTCTGTATGAATCTAAGCGAGTTTATTTGGCAATTTGTTCGAAAGCAGCGCTGGATATTTGTCATCATCTTGCTCCTTTCCCTGAGCTGGACGTTCGAAATGCTGTTTTGGCCTTTTTTCCTTAGAAAAATGGTCGATATCTTAACGCGTTTTGACGCAGACCGCTTATCTGCCTGGCCCACTTTAAAAGTTCTTCTGTTGTGGGGGGCTGCGGCATGGATCTTCATGGAGTTCGCATTTCGTTCAAGGGACTTTCTGCAAGCGCGGGCCTATCCTAAGCAGGAGGCCGATATCCGCATGACCATGTTCGATCACGTTCAGCGCCATTCTCCAAAGTATTTCAATGAGCACTTTTCGGGCAGCTTAGCGAATAAGATCGGCGACATGGTCTTGACATCCTCCTTGCTGCTGCGAGATATCTTAATGCTCTTTATTCCCTGCGCTTTTAGCTGCATCATGACCATTGTGATTTTTTCGCAGATGAACGCTTTCCTCGCCCTCATTGTCGGAATTTGGCTTGTAGTCCACTTTACCCTCTGTTGGCTGTTCACGATCAAATGCGCAAAGTATGCCTATCTCCATGGGGAATCAAGAAGCTCTCTTGTCGGCAAGATCGTCGATAGCCTCACGAATAATTTTGTCGTGAACCTCTTCTTCCGTTTCCGCTTTGAGAAGGACTACATCGCCCATTACCAAGGCGTTGAGCAAAGAGCAAACCGCCAGGCTAAGCTCTACAGCGCAAAAATGTTCACCGCTTTATCTTCAGCCTTCATTGTCGAGATCTTCACGCTGACCTGGTTCATCATGTTTTATTGGACCGAAGGGAAAATTTCTACCGGCGAGGTCGTTCAGCTTTTTTATACCATTTGGAACTTGAGCATGGTCGTCTGGTTTGTTGCCGATAGGGCTCCCGAATTTTTTCAATCCCTCGGCATTGCAAAGCAGGCCCTTTCCATCATGCAGGATCCCCAAGACCTCATCGATCCTCCCCATGCCGTAGACCTCTCGATCAAGAAAGGAGAGATCATCTTTGAAAATGTTTCTTTTTGCTATGGGGAGAAGAAAATTTTTAAGAACAAAAGCATTCGGATCGATGCCGGTGAAAAAGTGGGGCTCGTGGGGTATTCAGGCGCAGGGAAATCGACTTTTGTCAATTTGATCCTCCGTTTCTTTTCTTTAGAAGAAGGAAGGATATTGATCGATGGGCAAGACATCGCATCGGTCACCTTGGAATCCCTTCGCAATACAATTGCGCTCATTCCCCAGGACCCGATCCTTTTCCATCGCTCTCTTGAGGACAATATCCGCTATGGACGAGTAGACGCCTCGCAAAAAGAAGTGATCGAAGCGGCAAAACTTGCCCATTGCGACGAGTTCATCAAAAAATGTTCCGCAGGATATAACACTCTCGTCGGCGAGCGGGGGACAAAACTCTCCGGCGGAGAAAAGCAAAGAATTGCCATTTCCAGGGCTATGCTCTTAAAGGCCCCGATCCTCATTCTCGATGAAGCGACGTCTGCCCTCGATTCGGTCACTGAAAAATACATTCAAGACAGTTTAGAGAAGCTCATGGCAAATCGGACGACGATCGTGGTGGCCCATCGCCTGTCCACCTTGTCCAAAATGGATCGGATTTTGGTCTTCGACCAAGGAAAGATCATCGAGCAAGGAACCCACTTGGAACTCTTAAGCAAAAAAGGGCACTATGCCCACATGTGGCAAATGCAGGCCGGCGGGTTCCTCCCCGATTCACCCTAATAGACCTCTTGATACTGCTGCAGCTTGTTGCGAAGCGTGCGGATGCTGATCCCGAGGACAAGGGCCGTCTTGGTCCGGTTGTTGTTCTGATCGGCTAGCGTCTGCAGGATGAGCCTTTTTTCCATTTCCTGCAGAGTGATGCCCGAAGGAAAGCAAATTGCCGGCGGGGTCTCTTTCTGCGGATCATTGACTTCCAGGCTTAAATGCTCCGGATAAAGGATCTCTGAGGAATGCATGACGACAGAGCGCTCCATGACATTGGCAAGCTCGCGGATATTGCCGGGCCAATGGTAGGCCAGCAGTTTTTCTTTGGACTCGCTCGACAGCCTCTTGAGGTGTTTGCGGTTTTCCGCGCAGAGCTTATCTAAAAAGTAATCGGCCAACGGCAGGATGTCCTGCTTCCTGTCGCGCAAGGGAGGAAGATGGATCGGCACGACGTTGAGGCGGTAGTAGAGGTCTTCGCGGAAGATCTTTTGCTCAACGGCCTCTTTCATGGACCGGTTCGAGGTTGAGATCAGCCGCACGTCGACTTTTGTCGGCCGGATGCCGCCGACCCGTTCAAATTCCATCTCTTGGACGGCCCGCAGCAATTTGGGCTGGAGCTCCAGAGGAATTTCAGAGATCTCGTCGAGAAGAAGAGTCCCCTTGTCAGCGAGTTCAAAACGTCCAAGCTTTTTATTGATCGCTCCGGTGAACGCCCCTTTTTCATGTCCAAAAAATTCCGATTCGAGAAGAGGAGCGGGAATAGCTGCGCAGTTCACTTTAATAAAAGGATTTTCCGACCGGGAGGATTGAAAGTGGATCGCATGGGCGATCACCTCTTTTCCCGTTCCAGATTCTCCGCTGATAAACACGCTGGCATTGCTTGCAGCGATCTTGCTGACGTCGCTTAAGATCTTTTTCATCAGGTCGCTATGGGCGATCAACCGGTCTTTGATCGTATTTTGCTGGGTAGAGATCTCTTTGCGCAAGAATTGGTTCTCTTCAAGAAGGGAAGAGTGCTCCTGCGCCTTCTCAAGCATGGCCTCGAAAGTGTCCTGAGAAAATGGCTTGATGAGGTAATTGAAAGCGCCGAGGCGCATCGCCTCGACGGCATTTTCCACCCGGTCGTATGTCGTCAGGATGATGACAAGCGCATCGGGATCTTTCTGTTTTGCCGATTTGAGGATATCTGTCCCAAGAGAAGCAGAGATATTGTTGTCGCAGAGGATGAGGTCGAAGTGCTTCTCATTAATCTGCGCGACGCCGCTTTCTTGGTTTTCTGCAATCGCTACGCTGCAGTTCTTCCGCTTGAGGGACTCTTGCAAATACTTCTGCACATGAGCTTCATCTGCAATGATCAAGGCAGTTTCAATCGCCATAATTTAAGTTATCCCCTTGGGCCAAGCTCCAAGGTTTTATGTAGAAAGAGACTACCCGCTCTCTTTCATCGCATAACCCTGGGTGTTGACGGCTTTCATCATTTCTTGTAGCTTTTGAGGGCATACCCCGCATCATCCGGCTTTGTTAATCTAGACGGGCTTTTGTCCCTTAAGAGTCTAAATTCGCAAAACCAGATGTTGCGCGGTCTAGTTTTTAGGCTCTTTCCTGCAGCAGGCAAGAGCCCGGTATTCCTTAGTGCCTCTATTGCGGATTATAGAAAATGGCGAGATTAACAAAAGTCCTAAATTGCATCTGCGCAATTTGTTTTCTAAGTGTCTGGTTATCAGGGTGTTCAGGCCTTGAGCAGTCGGAGCAGGAGAAACTGAGGAGGATGAACACCAAAGGAGAGTTCATCCATCGGAACCATGACGAGTCCTATTATACCCTTCAAACGCCCCCTCAGAAAAAGCGGGAGCTCTACCCTTGGGAAGAGGCTTCCAGCGGCGCGCATGCCAAGATCACCAAAGAGTTTTTCCGCTGCAAGGGGAGCAGTTCGAACCCCCCGCATGCCGACCATAAGGACCCGGCCCGGCCCGTGAACTTCTTTGACTGCGGCGGTTTTCAGAAGCACAGCTTGCCTCTCAAGGGAGATAGGGAGTTCGTCTATCCGATATTGATCGATCTTCTCAATGAGGTGCAAGCCAAGACCGGCGGGAAAGTCGTCATCACCTGCGGCCATCGCTGTCCTGCCCATAACGCCTATGCCGACAACTCCTCTTACAACCAGAATTCTAAGCATATGATCGGCGCAGAGGTGGATTTTTATGTTCAGGGCTTCGAGTCCAAACCTGAGGAGATCATTCAAATCCTCATGCGGTACTATCAGGAGAATTCCCTCTATCAAAAAGAAAAGGCCTACACCGAGTTCGCCAGGTTGGAGGCCAAGGACCTCAACGTGTCCACCCAGCCGTGGTACAATAAAGAAATTTTGATCAAGCTCTACAAAAAGACCGAAGGGAGGGATTTGGACAATCGCCACCCCTACCCCTATATCTCGATCCAGGTGCGCTTTGACAGGGAGCAGAACGAAAAAGTCATCTGCAACTGGCAAAAAGCCTTCAATTGCTATCGTCGCTACTAATATAAAATAATTTATTTAAAAGTTATTTTATATTAATTTTTATTGGTTATTAGGCGTATCCATTTAAATGGGGTGTTGATAACATGTTCGCCATTCAATTAGTTGTTTTAACTAAAAATGGAGGAATTTATGGCAGTGCATTCAGGTGTTCAATTTCCACAGGGCGATGCTCTAGCAGCTTATAAGTCGGTGTTTGGCCCCTTGTGCAGCCAACTGCCAGAGATCCGTTCCCGTAAAGACGGATATGGCGCAGCTCCATATGTCAAATTACAAACCAAGTATGAAACGGATGTGACCTGTCTGATGATCAATCCTTATTTGATCACGAACAATTCATTTTTTTCTGTCTTCCATAAAGCTTATGCAGGGACCAAGCATTTAGCCGGCAATACGATCAATGGCAGCTTTTTGAGCGCTCCGCTCAAATCAATGAGCTTTGGCTACATTGACCCTTGGAATTGCAACCGTCAGATGACAACGCAAGCGTTAAAGACGGCAATTATTGTTTTTTCTTCAAGTATTGCGGACCTGGACGCCATGCTGGATGGCGATTTGGACAAAATTTCTCTAGAAGAACTGCAAAGCCAGTTGGCCAATGTTTCTCAGACATTAAAAGACGCGAAAAAAACGATCTTCTACATCTACAGGACCTATGACCAAACTCCAGTAACCGATGAAGAAATGCCTGCAGAACAGGTTGTTGAAGGTTCAGGGACAGATGCCCTTCGCGAACAGTACATGGCCCTTGACCGAATGATCAGCAGCGGCTTATTTGCCGTTCAACAGAAGGTTCAAGCCAAGATCGAGCAGTTTGCCGTTCCAGTGCCGGTTGCTCAAGATATTCCATCGGCCCTTCCTAAAGATACTCCAGTAGGCGTCCTTGTCCAATTGCCGGAAGCTGTTGTTGAAGAACTTCCAATGATCCAGCTTCAGGAGCAAGTCGATGATTTGATCATTGTAACGGAAGAAACTATGGTCGACGCCAAGCTCGTATTTAAAGATGAAGTGCAGGCCTGCCGTTGGTTTTGCCGCAAATTGTTAGAGCGACGCCAACAGATTGAAGGAACTGGCGAACAAGCTTTTAAAAATTTGACGACGATGGCCCGAGTATCCGGAACTGTTCCAAAGCCGTTTATCCTGTTTGCAAAATCTCTAGACCATGTCTTTAAAGATAAAGTTGCCCTTTATGACTTTATCCAATGCGTTCATGGCCGTTTTACAAGCCTTTTAAGCGAAAAAGGGATCGTGATCGAAGTTCCCCGTCCAGACAACTTTAAAATGCTTCTCAGCGACCTTTGCGCAAAAGGGGCGAGCCGTGAAGTGTACCAAACCCTATTTCAAGCTTTGACGAACAGAGAAGGCACAGGCCCATACGGCCTCCGATTTGAGCCGGCTGTCCTCAATGCGATTATGAACAACGGGGACTATTTTAAGTTCTTTGATACAGAACATGCAATCGAGACAATTACGAAAGGGGTAGGGAAGTAGCCCCCCTTTTTTTGAAGCGCATTGAGCATAGGTATTAGATCTCTTGCATAACCCCATTTGCCTGGAAAAATCGTTCTTTTTCCACAGGTTTTTATCCCACGCTTTCGCCGACTCTCCTCGAGTCGACTCATTTGTGAGATCCGAAACTGTAAACAGTTTCTAAAAACCTGAGAAAAAATCTCCGATTTTGCCAGGCAAAGCGGGTTATGCAAGAGATCTATTGCTGTTTATCCTGATTTTTACTATCCTTTGCGCTTTGTTCTTTTTGTGCCGATGTGGCGGAATCGGTAGACGCGGTAGATTCAAAATCTACTTCTAGCAATAGAGTGCTGGTTCGAGTCCAGTCATCGGCAAATAACCGGAGATAATTTCTGAAAAGAAGTATCTCCGGTTTTTTTATTTTAAGCGCCGGTTGCCAAAGCCGCATCTATCTTATTGCACTGATTCATCGGGATGCCATTAGCCATTCGAATGGCCGAGGGTTGAAATGGAGGGCAAGCTTTGCTTTTGCATTCGAAGCTGCCCGCAGCTTTGTCGCATAGTACACAGTATCGGGCCCTCTGGTCTTTAGTCCTTCCTCTTCTGTGATTTGGGGAGGCGGAGGCGCTCCCAGAAATTGGGCAAAGGCCGGCAGCCAAGTTTTCATTTCAGAAGGGGAGTCGTTGACGATGTTGTAAGCGCCCGGAGGGCTGAGAAGGGCTGATACGATGGCGGAGGCTGCATCTTCGATATGGACAAAGTTCCAGACCCCTTCTCCTTTTCCAATGATGGGAAACTGCTCTTTATGGATTTGCTCCGCTACGTTCCCATCCGGGTGAAACCATGTGCCCGGGCCATAAAAAAATCCAAATCGCAACGCAACGCCTTCGAGTTTATCCGATTCTAATACCCGCTTTTCTATTTCTGAGTATATGCGGGATCCGGATGCAATTCCCGGAGTCGCTTTGTAGGCAAAAGAGGTCGTTTCGTCTGCCAATCCAGAGCCTGGCTCATACCAAAAAGCGGCCGATTGAGCGATAAAACGCTTTGCGCCGTGCAGTTCTGCTGCAGCTTGCAAATGAGCTCCTCCTTCGCGGCGGAGCTTGGCATTCATTTCTGCAGATTGACGCATCGCTTCCGGCGTGTACTCCTTAGGCAAATGGGTCAGCATGTCGATCACGGCATCAGGCTTGATGTCAGCTAATGCGGAAAAGACCGCTTCCCTCTCAAGGACATTAACGAGCAGAGGCTTTGCCCCTTTTGCCGCAATGGTATGAGCTTTAGTCTGAGATTGCGTGATTCCATAGACATCATGGCCTTGCGCGACCAACAGATTGAGCAAGGGCTGCCCAATGGCGCCCGAAGATCCAGCAATTAGAATTTTCATCAGAAGTTGCTCTTTTAATAGGATTTGCCCATTTTTTCTTTTTCTAGCACGGTGACCTCTTCGTCGGAAAGTGCTGTCTCGATCAATTCGATAGGAACTCCCTGCTCTTCGATCATAGCGACCCGGAAGCCTTCCAACGGGCTGTAGGGACCGAAGAGGAGCTTGCAGCCTTTGATCTCGGCATCAAGGTCGTCGACGACAAAGGCGACGTGGGGAACCTGGGTCACGAGTTCAGGCAGTCCATGCCCTTCGGGGAACCGATGCCATTGGATGTGCCATTTGTTCGCTTCAAAGGGGGTCGAATAAAATTTGAACCCGCCCACTTCAACGAGACTTTCATCATCCCGTTGTTGAGTCGTTGGAACGCCATAGTGGTGGAATTTGCGCATATTGTCTCCTGTTAGCATATTCAAAATAGATCTTAATCCCTATAGGAAAAAACTCGATTGTTTTTTTGTGCTTAAGCTCTTGTTGTGTACGCCGATTGCATCTCTTCGTTTTTCTTAGGCCCAATGACTCGCCAATTAAGCTGGATGCTGTATCTGTCCCAAGGGACTGTCGCCAGATAGGCATCTTCTTCGCATAGATGAGATTCGACTGAGGAAAGCACATTGTTGCCGGAAATGGCAAGATGGAAAAGGAAGACGGGGTGGTCGGGGCCGAGGCGCAAGTGCTCAAGGGAGATCATGCATGAGCTCCGATCGATCGTCCATCGGAAGGTGTTGCTGAAGTCGATGTTCTTCCCTTCCGGAACTTCCCAAGAGCCCCGCTCATGGAAGACTAATACGTTGCTGCCTTGTTCGGTAACGAGCACGTCGCCTTTTCCTTTTCCTTGCCATTTGGGCTCTGTTTGGGACCGGGAGCTGGCAATTCTTGTAAAGTGCCGGACGGCTTTGAGTTTTTCCCAGAATGCGAGGAGCTGAGGCTCTTGGACCCTCCGCTCAATCGAGTCTGTTTGGACGAGCGAATAGAGCTTTTTTTCCTGAGTTGGAAGAAGGGTGAACGCCCGTTTAAGCAGCTGTTCCAGCTCGCTCATCAGCGGGTGCGCAGGGTTTAATTGGTAAAGCTTTGTCTTCCCTTCGTAGTAGCTTAAGACAAGGCGCGCTTTTTCAAGGCGAGAAAAGGCGTTTTGCAGCGATGTCAGCGGAGTGTTCAAGAGCCTTTGCAGCTGGGCCCCGTAACACTTGCTGTTGACGAAGAGGAACAGAAGGATTTTCTGCACATTTTTGTTTCCGCAAAGTCCTTCGAACATAACATTCACCTAATTTCTAGTTTATAGCGTTGGTCTTTGTGCGTTGGCGTTTCCAGGAAAGGGGAGATTATATAACGGATATCCTGTTTATATAAACAGGTTTGTGGTTTTTTCTTCGGGTTTTGATATTGAATCCCGTTCTTTTTGCTTTTTATACTGTGAGGGAATTGTAAAACTCATTTGCCCGTTAAAATTGCCCTTTTGAGCCTGTTTTCGACCGTTCTCCTTACCCGACCCACTAGGGGTCGGCCTCGTCGAACGGCACGTGTCTGCTGCGCTGCCACTCACAAACAGCCTCTAAATCATCAATTTTTTCGGGCAAAGCAGTTTTGCAACTCCATCACTGTTGCCAAAATAGGAGCTCAAGCAATGGAATGCAGACATCATTGGACTAAGGAAGAGATCAGAGCAGTTTATAACACCCCTTTGTTGGACTTAGTGCATCGGTCAGCATCGGTCCACCGCAGTTGTCAAGCTGCCGATCAGGTGCAGGTTTGCTCGCTCATCTCGATTAAAACCGGCGGGTGCCCCGAAGACTGCAAATACTGTCCTCAATCTTCCCGTTATCAAACCCATGTCAATGCATCTCCTCTGATGCAGGAAAATGAGATCGTTGATTTGGCAAAAAATGCAATTGCGCAAGGCGCTACTCGAGTTTGTCTCGGAGCTGCCTGGCGCTCGGTGCGCGATAATGCCCAGTTTGATCAGATCTTAAGCGTCATCAAGCAAATTACCGGCATGGGAGTCGAGGTCTGCTGCACTCTCGGCATGCTTAACGAGTCGCAAGCCGAGAAATTGAAGCTGGCAGGACTTTACTCATATAATCACAACTTGGACACCTCTGCTGAATATTATTCTTCGATCATCACGACACGCACCTATGAAGATCGGCTGAAGACGCTCGATGCTGTGGACAAAGCTGGCATTGGCGTTTGCTGCGGGGGCATTATTGGCATGGGGGAAACTGTCGAAGACCGGATCGGCTTGCTCCATGTGCTGGCAAATCGGAATCCCCATCCGGCATCAGTTCCAATTAATCTTCTGATCCCTGTCGTTGGAACGCCTTTAGAGAAAAAGAAACCGGTGCCGATTTGGGATATGGTCAGGATGGTCGCAACGGCCAGAATTACGATGCCCAAGACAATGGTCAGGCTCTCTGCCGGACGCCTCGGATGCTCCGTTGAAGCTCAAGCGCTCTGCTTTTTGGCGGGGGCAAACTCGATCTTCTCCGGAGAGAAGTTGCTGACTTGTCCAAATCCTGAATTTGATGAGGACAGGGAGATGTTTCGTCTTCTCGGTTTAAAAATCCTTCCCGCATTTTCGGCAAGCCGATGACCACTGCACTTCTCAATGCACACTTGATGAAACGGAAAAAAATGAAGTTGATGCGGGCCCTTTCTTCATCAGAGGGGTTAGTGGACTTTGCATCGACTGATTACCTCGGATTTGCCCGGTCATTAGAACCGTTAGAGAGCAAGATGGGCCAGATCGGATCGACAGGTTCGCGCCTGTTGACGGGGAACCATCCCCGCTTCGAGGAATTGGAAGAGAAAATCGCGCAGTTCCACCAAGCTGAGAGCTGCTTGCTCTATAACACGGGATACACGGCAAATTTAGGACTGATCGCGGCGCTGGGACCAATCGAGCCGACTTTTATCTACGATCTTGACATTCACGTTTCAATGATCGATGGGATCCGCCTTTCTAAAGCGAAGAGCTTTGCTTTTCGACATAACGATCTGAACTCCTTGGAATGGAGGTTAAAAGGGGCGAAACCGCCTATTTTTGTCATCGTAGAATCGCTGTATTCAGTCAGCGGGGATTTAGCCCCTCTTAAGGAGTTGGTCGATCTGTGCTTGCGCTATGGAGCGGAGTTGATTGTCGATGAGGCCCATGCCACTGGTGTCTGTGGAAAGATGGGAAGGGGCTGCGTTGCTGAATGGGGATTGGAAGAGAAGATTTTTGCGCGTATGCATAGCTTTAGCAAGGCTCTGGGAAGCCACGGCGGTTGCATTCTTGGAAGTCAGTTGCTTAAGAATTACCTGATCAATTTTTCAAGGCCGTTCATTTATACGGTAGCAATGCCGTTATCTGCACTTTCTTTGATTGAAGCTGGGTATGACAAGCTTTTTCGAGAAGCTCATGTCCATC
>JAFEGV010000069.1 GCA_018239665.1 Verrucomicrobiota bacterium
GGCCTTGGCCGCGAACTGGGCAGTGAGGAGTAGGTGAAGCGGCCTTGGCCGCGAACTGGGCAGTGAGGAGTAGGTGAAGCGGCCTTGGCCGCGAACTGGTTCCGAAAGACGAAACCTTGCCCCAAGCGGGCAGGGTGAGGAGCAGTATATAAGGAGCCATTCCCATTCCTAGGAATTCGCGCAAGAAACGGCTCCTGATAGAAAACTTCCGTGTTTTAAGTCTTAACGACCTCAGAAGGATCTTCTGTTTTAACAACGGCAGGTTCTGCAGCGTATTTGGGATTTGTCTTGATGCGCCATAAGGGGAGCAGCAAAAGAACAGCAACAGCTCCGCAGATGCATAAAGTCAGGAAGAAACCGTACCACCCCCAAACTTCTGCAACTTTACTGATCGGATATCCAGCAGTAGCAGCGCCCAAGTAGGCCACCCAACCGGTAAATCCGGTAGCGGTTCCGGCAGCTTTTTTATGCGAGAGTTCGGCTGCCGCCATTCCGATAAGCATTTGCGGCCCGAAGATAAGGAATCCAATCACAAACATCATTAAATAATCGAGGAGGATCATCCCCTGCGGGACAAAATACAGCCCGGCAACAGCAAAGATGACAGCAGCGCTAAACAGGACATTAATTGGGCCTCTTCGCCCTTTGAAAATCCGATCGGAGGCCCATCCGGCGGCAAGGCTCCCGCAAATTCCGCCCGCCTCGAACCAAAGGACGCTCGCATTCGCCTTGATCAGGGAATAACCCTTGGTCTTCATCAAAAACAGAGCTCCGAAGTCATTGACGGCTTGGCGGATGATGTACACGAAGAAATAGGATATCGCCAAGATCCAGATGTATTTATTGCTTAACACATGCTTGAAGAGGATCTCCTTGACGGACAGTTCATGCTCCTCCTCTCTTTTTGCAGTCGGATAATCATTTTTATATTTTTCAATGGCAGGCAATCCCAATGATTGAGGAGTATCGCGCAATCGATTGATCAAAAATAAACCTACGATGATGCAAAGCGCTCCAGGCACATACATCGCAAACCGCCATCCCATATACTGCGCAAAAAAACCGGCCATCAGCGGGATCAACGCGCCGCCAACACTGTGGGAAGTGTTCCAAAAGCCCCACCAAGTCCCCCTCTCTTTTTGAGAGTACCAGTGAGTTAGAAGCCGGGCGCATGGAGGCCAGCCCCACCCCTGAAACCATCCATTCAATCCCCAAAAGATTCCGAAGAAAATAATCGAGGAGGACATTCCGAACAAAATATTCAAAATGCCTGTTAGAATAAGGCCTATAGCCATAAAAAACCGGGGATTTGAACGATCGGCCAGAACCCCGCTTAGAAACTTACTTAACCCATAGGTGATCGATAAAATACTGCTTAAGATACCCAGATCGCTGATCTGGAGCCCTAAGTCCTGCATCAGGACAGGCATCGCAAAAGTAAAGCTCTTCCGCGTAAAGTAGTAGAAAATGTATCCGACGTACATCCCGTAAAAGATCCGAAAGCGCCAATATTTGTAACGCTCTTTAACGACATCAGGGTCTTGAATCTCGGGAGCATGGTGGGCGGGCTTTAAAAGATCGAATACACTCACGGAGCACTCCTTCCGCTTATAAATTTTCAAAACGTAGAAAAAATTAAAGAGAACTCGGCCTTAAGTCAATCAAATTTTTCCCCCCATGCCATCCAATTAGCAAATCAATTCAAGGCAAGTCAACTAATTTCTTCCCGAACGCGGCCGATTAGAAATCAATCGAGGGCAAAATCTTGATTTAATATTGCGCCTTAGGCATTAAAGAAATTTTATACTCTTTAAGCCTCAAGAGACAGCTTCCTATGAACGATTTCCAAAAATTCGTCCATCGACGCGATCCAGCCCCTTACGAGGAAATCCGGATCAGCCCCATAGAAAAAGACAAAAAAGGCAAAGAGGAACCTTATAAAGGGCTACCCCCTTCAACTGCCAAACCCCTTGTCTTCGGCTCTCTAGTCTCTTATTTTAAAAGGTTTCTTAATATGTTTTTTGGTAAAGGCAGATCACCACTGCTGTTTTTTGACCAACGCCAGATGCTCGAAGATGTCGCTGCCTTTAAAAAACTACTGCAAATACTCAGTGAGGACGATCAAAGCCACAATCCCGAATACACACAGCAATTATCTGAATTATGGCATAACCTTCTTGATGATTGCAACTCCATCCTTGCCACCTCCGAGGCCGCCCCCGGCAACCTGATCAAATTAAAGGTTTTTGTTGACGAGATGTATCATTTCCCTCCCGACGAAGATCACACTTTGGGATATTATTTCACCGAGTATGCCGGGAAAGACTGGATCCCTTTTCCATTCATGGAAATCCTCCAGCATCTTCACGAAGAGTGCGGCGATGCGCCACAAAAAGCGACGCTTGTCAAGTGGGTGGAAACGCTGACAGACATCCTAGCCTCTGCCGGCTACAAAGAACCCACCGATACCATCAAGCTTCCTGGCGATCCCACCTAAAAAATTCGTGTGTTCCTAGAAGAAACACCCTAAGATCCTGCACTAGAGCCCCGCATATATAATGAGAACCAGACCCTAACTTTCCGACAATAAGCTAATATTTAGCCCTCTATTACAATAAGAGGCTTTACTGTTTTGCGTAGAGACTTTATAGTTTCTTTGTCATTGATTAAGGTTTGGACTGCTCATGGAATACACTGCTCCCAAAGGGGTCTTCGATATCATTCCCTTTGAACCCAAAGAAGAAGACAAGTGGCGCGAATCCCACCGCTGGAACTATTTGGAAACGATCCTCCGTGAGACTGCAAATGATTACGGATATCAGGAGATCCGCACTCCCATTTTTGAGAAGACCGAACTATTTGTGCGAGGAGTGGGGGAAAGCTCCGACATCGTCTCCAAAGAGATGTACACATTTTTGGATCGGGCCGAACGCTCGATGACCTTGCGCCCAGAAGGCACAGCTTCTGCAATGCGGTCGCTTGTCGAAAACCGACTCTACCAACATCCAGGACTGCAGAAGTATTTTTATATCGGCCCTATGTTTCGTTACGAGCGGCAGCAAGCGGGCAGGTACCGGCAGCATCACCAATTCGGAGCCGAGGCGATCGGCATTGGAAAAGCGGAACAAGATGTCGAATTGATCGATATGGTCTGCGAAATCTACCGGCGCTTAGGGCTGAAGAATCTCAACGTGATGATCAATTCCGTCGGCGATGCAGCATCCCGAACTTCTTATAAAGAGGCCCTAGTCTCCTTTTTAACGCCTCAATTTGAGCAGCTCTCCGCAGAAAGCAAGATCCGGTTTTCGAAAAATATCCTGCGCATCCTGGACTCGAAAGATCCTAAGGACCAGAAAATTTTGGAAGGAGCTCCTACAATCCTGGACCACCTGACACCCGATGCCAAACAGCATTTTGAACAGGTCCTCAGATTGCTCGATTCACTTAAGCTATCCTACACTGTCAATCCAAAGCTAGTGAGAGGACTTGATTACTATAATAAGACAGTCTTTGAGATCACCTCCGGCGAACTTGGAGCCCAAAACTCTCTTGGCGGAGGCGGACGGTATGACAATCTTACGGAATCGCTCGGAGGCCCCAATCTGCCCTCGGTAGGATTTGCAACAGGCATGGAAAGGATCCTTCAAACAATGATCAAGCAAAACGCCCCCTTTCCACAAACTCCCCATCCTACATTGTTCATCATTCCCCTTGGCGAAGCAAGCTTGTCATGGTCTTTTGAACTTGTCTGCAAACTGCGCCACGAAAATATCTCCGCTGAAATCGATCTGTCCGGGAAAAAAGTGCAGCAAGGGCTCCAGCTTGCCAACCAGCTTCAAGCAGACTTCTGCCTTGTCATCGGCGATGAAGAACTAACTCATAGGACAGGAAAGCTTAAAAAAATGGTTACCCGCGAGAGCTTCGATGTTTCTTTGGACAATCTTGCGGCTAAACTTAGAGAATTAAAAGGATAATACATGTTTGACTACAGAAGAACTCACACTTGCGGGGCCTTGACAAAAGAGGCTGTCGGCAAAAAAGTCACCTTGTCCGGTTGGGTCCACCGCAGAAGAGACCATGGCGGATTAATTTTCATCGATTTACGCGACCGGTTCGGCCTGACGCAGCTCCTTTTCGACCCTGCGAAAATCCCAAGCGCCATGTTTGAAAACGCCTCGCGCCTTAGAAGCGAATGGGTGATCTCAATTAAAGGTTCTGTCATTCCCCGAGCAGAAGGGATGACAAACCCAAAACTTTCTACGGGCGAAATCGAAATCCAAGTCGAAGAGCTGTCTATCCTTTCTCCGGCCAAAACCCCTCCATTTTCTATTTGCGACGAAGAGACCGATGTCAATGAAGAGCTCCGTTTAAAATACCGTTATCTTGACATCCGAAGAGGAGACGTCGCCCAAAAACTCGTTTTACGGCACCAGACCATGCTCTGCACGCGCAATTATATGAGCAATAATGGTTTTGTCGAGATTTCCACTCCCATTTTAGCAAAGTCGACTCCTGAAGGAGCCAGGGATTACCTCGTCCCTTCAAGAGTCTATCCCGGCAACTTTTACGCTTTGCCCCAATCCCCTCAAATCTTCAAGCAGCTCTTGATGGTCTCGGGAATGGACCGTTATTTTCAAATCGCCCAATGCTTTCGCGATGAAGACCTCCGCGCAGACAGGCAGCCGGAATTCACTCAAATTGACTTGGAAATGAGCTTCGGCACTCCTGAAGACCTCATGAAGCTGCTCGAAGGGCTAGTGTCTACAATTTTCAAAGAATGCAACGGCGTATCCGTTCCCCTTCCTTTCCGCAAAATGCGTTATCACGACTGCTTAGAAATGTACGGCACCGACCGGCCCGACTTGCGATTTGGCATGCCTTTGGTCCGCATCGATGACATCGCTTCCCGTTCCACCTTTAGCATTTTCCTTGAGCAGCTCTCTGCAAGCGGCATCATCAAGGCGATATGCGTGAAAGGCGGAGCAGACATTTCACGGAAAGAAATCGACGGCTACACCCAATTCGTTGGAAAATTTGGCCTAAATGGACTTGCCTGGATGAAAAAGCAAGAAGGCGAGCTCACTTCAAACATCGTCAAATTTTTCACCTCCGAACTCCAAGCTGAACTGTGCGAGCGCCTGAACATCGAGAACGGCGACCTTATCTTTATAGCAGCTTCAAGCGAAGACCGCGTCAACCAGGCGATGGACCATTTGCGGCGCAAAATTGCTAAAGACCGGCAATTGATCGACCCTAACGCTTTAGAGTTCTTGTGGGTGACCGATTTCCCTCTGCTCCGATGGAACCCTGATGAAAATCGCCTGGAGAGCGAACACCACCCCTTCACATCCCCGAACTTTGAAGACTTAGGGCTTCTCGAAAAAGAACCATTGAAAGTCAGAGCGTTGGCTTACGACCTCGTGCTGAACGGCTATGAAATCGGCGGAGGCTCTCAAAGGATCCACCAGAGCGAACTGCAGGAAAAAATCTTCCAGGCGCTCAAATTAAGTCCTGCTGACATTCAAGAAAAATTCGGCTTTTTTGTCGAGGCTCTCCAGTATGGAACGCCTCCTCATCTCGGATTTGCATTTGGGCTGGACCGAATTGTGATGATTCTTTCCAAAACAGAAAATATTCGAGACGTGATCGCATTTCCAAAAACGCAAAAAGCAAGCGATCTGATGATGCAATGTCCTTCCAAGGTTCATCCAAAGCAACTCGACGAGCTCAAACTTAAGGCTGAGGCAACTGAAATCAGTTGGATATAATCATTCGATCGACTAAATTCATTTATCAAAAGCGAGGTTCGCAGCCATGATCAAGCATTTATTTATCTTAAGTTCAGCCTGCCTATTAATGAGCGCAAGTTCCCCCATTTCCAGCGAAGAAAAGGCAACTGAGCAGCAAGCATCTACTCCATCTAAACAGTTAGATATTTCAAAAATTTCAGAAGCATTTGGCCATCTGATTAGCAAGAACATCGAAACGACAGGCGTACAATTTGATATCGCTCAAGTGATCAAAGGCCTGCAAGACGCTGCTTCCGGCAAAGAATCCCCGATGACTGAAGTCGAATGCATTCAAGCCATCACAGCTGTCCAAGAGACCATCTTTAAAGAACAATCAGAGAAAAACTTAAAGAAGGCCCAAGAGTTTCTTTCTTCAAATTCTAAAGAAAAAAACGTTGTTTCTTTAGCAGAAGGCAAAGTCCAATATAAAGTTGAAAAGGAAGGGTCGGGCGCTATTGTAGAAAGCCACTACTCTCCCCTTATCCATTATACCGGCAAATTCTTAGACGGTTCTGTCTTCGGAGCTTCCAAAGAAGATGAAATGCTTTCTTTAGATGAGATCATTCCAGGACTTAAAGCTGGTCTTATCGGAATGAAAGAAGGAGAAAAAAGGACCATTTACATCCATCCCGACATGGCTTATGGAACAAATGGGTATCTTCCTCCAAACTCTCTTTTGACTTTTGAAATCGAACTCGTTAAGGCAAATTCTCCTAAACCTGATCAAGCTGAAGCAGCGATTTCAGGAGCTCCAATGACAACTTCCGAAGTTGCCGAGCCTGAAACACGCATCCGCTAATTCATTCACGACTACATAGCAGCCTTTAGCCAAGATAACCCAGCCCTACGGGGCTGGGTTTCTTAGTAAAATTATACTGTGCCTAGTCAGGTTTTGTGAATTTGGACTCGGCGAGACAAAGTTAAATCGATGCGAAGCATTCCGATAGACGAAATCCTGCCCCAAGCGGGCAGGGTGAGGATGAGGATCGATTTAACGAAGTCGCAGCAAGTAGAAATTCACAAAACCTGATTGGGCGCAGTATATCATGAAAATCATTCTCTTTCAGCCTCAGATCCCTCAGAACACCGGCAACATCGTGCGCACCTGCGCAGTGACCGGAAATGAATTAATTTTGGTGAAACCTCTAGGATTTAGCACATCAAATCGCATGTTGAAACGGGCCGGATTAGATTATTGGGAAGGGATCACCGTCTCGTTCCTTGACGATCTCGACAATTATTTGCAATCAACGCAAAGCCCGTTTTATTTTTTTTCAAGCCATGCGGAAGCGTTATATACAGAACCCAACTATGAGGAAGACTCTCTCCTGATTTTTGGATCGGAAACTTTCGGCCTGCCTAAGACGTTTCACACGAAATATCAAGACAGGTTCTATACCCTGCCCATGACTGAAAAATCTCGTTGCTTAAATCTATCAAATGCTGTTTCCATAGTGATATACGAGGCATGGAGACAACAGCGATTTCAGGGCAGGTAATATTTAGGTATGCGCTTATTCAAAATGTCGTTAACCCTCCAGATGGCAATCGCCACCGTTCTAGGCGTCCTTTGCGGTTTTTTCTTCGGCGATCTTTGCGAAGTTTTCAGTAGCTGGGCCTCTGCCTACATCATGCTCCTTAAAGTCACCGCCGTCCCGTATCTGATCGCTGCCATTATTCACGGCGTCGGGCAGCTGAGCCTGAATCAAGCCAAGCTGATCATGAAGCGAGGGGTCCTCTTCATAGGGCTCGCTTGGTCGATTAACATTTGCATCATCTACTTGATCAACTATGTTTTTCCCAGGTCCGACTCCACGCAGGTAAGCGGATACGTCTCGACGGAAACTCCCCATCTCAATTTTGCAGAACTCCTGATCCCCGACAATATTTTTTACGACCTTTCGAACAATATTATTCCCGCCATCGTCATCTTCTCATTATTGATCGGCATCGCCCTCATGTACCTCAAAGAGAAGCACACCTTAATGTATTGCTTTGAAAACCTGGTCGAAGCGCTCACGCGAATCACTTCATGGATTGCCCGCATCACCCCCTATGGCACTTTCCTCATCATCGCCAACCAGGTAGGAACCGTCCAGCTATCAACGGTTAAGCAGGTCAGCACTTACATCATCTTGTACATGCTTGGAATTTGCATCATTGTGTTCTGGATCTTCCCCCGTTTGATCCAAATGTTAACTTCCATCCCTTCCTATAAATGGCTGCAGCAGCTGCTCCCCATCCTTCTTCTGGCTTACACCACAAACGTTGTCATTGTTTGCTTGCCTTACATCATCGAGCTTCTTAAAAAGGAAACCCAGATCTTAGACCCAAAAGATGAAAAAGCCCAAAGCCAGATCCAAGGTACCGTGTCCGTCGTTTTCAATCTGCCCCTCGGTTCCCTGTTCATCACCGTCTTTGTGTTCTTCGTTTCTATTTTCTACAACTTTCCCCTTTCCTTCGGATCGCAGATCGAGCTCTTTGTCACGACTTTTTTAACAAGTTTAGGCGCAGTGGGCCTAGGCTCCTGGATCAACAGTTTAACGTTTATCCTCGATTCTCTCGGCTTGCCCATTGAAGCTGTGAACATTTACTTGACAACTCTTCCTTTCACCGCCGGCTTCCAATCGATGCTTTCGGTCATGCAAATTGCTTCTTTATCTCTCTTTATTACTTTGTCTTGCCGCCAAATGATCTACCTAAATTGGTCGAAGATCATCCGCAATGTGATCATTACGGCAGTGCCCGTCATTGTAGTGTTTGGAGGGATTTCCGTGTTCAACCCCCTCCCTAAAATCGTCAATGAAACAAAGAGCATCTACGAACTTAAGATCTCGTCGAGCATTCCTGTCACGGTGCATAAATCGCCGGGCAATTCTTCCATAGCTCCAACCGAGAATGAAGACGCTCTTCACCGGATCCTTCGAACAAAAGTTCTAAAAGTCGGTTATAACACAGACGTCCCCCCATTCTGCTTTTTAAATGTCGATGGCAACATTGTCGGCTATGATATCGCTTTTGCTTACGAACTTGCCTACGATTTGGGAGTCGATCTTGAATTAGTTCCGATCAATTATAGTAAACTCGCAGAAGAGCTGAACGAAAACCTCTACGACATTGCAATGGCGGCCGTTACCATCAACGAACAACGGTTGAAACAGGTTGTTTTCACGCAGGAATATATCAACCCCCGTATCGTGTTCATAGCCAGAGAAGAGTCTCGCAAGCTGTTTATGAACACAGAGAAGATCCAAGAATCCAATCATGCTAAAGTTGCGGTGCTAAAAGGCTCTTCCTTTGAACAGCTGGCCCGAGAACTTTTCCCCAGCAAAGAGATCATTTTGCTCGAGTCATACGACGAATTTCTTCCCATGGGCAAGGAAGTCGCCCTCCTTTGGGAAGAACAAGAGGCAATCGCATGGCTTCTCGTCCATCGGGGCTATCGTCTGGTCTTACCGGATCCTGGACTTGGGTATGACACGCTGGGATATGCTATCCGAAATAACAGCCCCCTCTTTTTACATTATCTCAATACATGGCTTGAGCTCAAGAACACTTCAGGATACAGTTCGAAACAATTTGATTTATGGATCAAAGGGAAAACTGAAATCGCTGCGCCAAACGAACCTCGCTGGTCCATTATCCGCAATGTGCTGCACTGGGTAGAATAAAGGCTGCCCGGCTCTTAAAAGCCGGGCATCTTTCGGAGGACGGATCAAAAATTACTTCTTAGCAGAAGAGATGAAGTCTTTAACTGTATCGGCATCGCGCAAGCCGACCAGTCTTCCGACTTCCTTTCCATCCTTAAATAAGATGAGGGTTGGAACGGAAGTAACCTGGAAGCCTCCCGCAATTTTTTGAGCGTGATCGATATCCAATTTTGCAATCGTGGCGCTTCCCTGCACGTCATTTGCCACTCGTTCCAATACAGGCGTCATCATGCGGCAAGGTCCGCACCAATCAGCATAAAAATCGACTAGGACCACTCCTTTGCCAATTTCCGTATGAAATGAATCTTCTGTTAATTTTTTAATGTTATCTGCCATAAGGGCCTCCGTTTCCTTTTGATTGTCTAAGAGTCTGCTCAAAAACTTAAATAGCCTGGTTTGAGGGCAGACTCTAAAGTTAAATAATTTCAGCATTATACATGGTTCGCATCTCATTTTTCTAGCGGAAAACCACGAGTGCTTATATAATTTAGCGATCAGAATGCGGTCATGGCGGAATTGGTAGACGCGCTAGATTCAGGTTCTAGTCGGGGCAACTCGGTGGATGTTCGAGTCATCTTGACCGCATATTTCTTTTCTAACCCGAACTTCGGGTTTTAAGCATTCAGGATGGCCCCATGATCATAGCGGATATCCCTCCCCATGTTGCTATCGTGGCCAACGGATGCACGGAAAACAGCGAAAAAATACTTGATCGGATCCAATCATTTTCCTACTTAGTCGCCGTCGACGGAGGAAGCAACGCGTGTTATGCGCTAAAGCTGACTCCCCAGCTCATCATCGGCGATATGGACTCCATATCCCCTGAAGCCAGCGCCCATTTTGCCGATGTTCCAAAAATATGTTTTCCTCGCGAAAAAGATGAAACTGACCTTGAGCTCGCCCTCAATCATTTAATTGCTAATCACGTTCAAGAAATTACCATATTCGGAGGATTAGGAAATCGCGTTGACCATACCTTGGCCAATATCATCCTTTTATCTCGTTTTCCCGGAAAAGTTTTTCTGGAGTCAGAGTCTGAAAGGCTCTCGGTCATCCA
>JAFEGV010000006.1 GCA_018239665.1 Verrucomicrobiota bacterium
CTGGTCTTCAGTCCTAGCAAATAAAGCGGTCTTCAGTCTTAGCTGGTGAAGCGGCCTTGGCCGCGAACTGGTCTTCAGTCCTAGCAAATAAAGCGGTCTCTAGTCTTAGCTGGTGAAGCGGCCTTGGCCGCGAACTGGTCTTAGTTCCTATCACGCTCGCTAACTTGGATCTTAATAAGCACAGCTGTTTCTAGAACTGCGAGCATACATATCTCTTTTTTGACTTCTTGAACATTGGACTGAAAAACCCCGAAAGCTGCAACAGCATTATCTCTATCAAGGAAAAAATCTAGTGCAGTTCTTAATGCTTCCAAAGGAGTTAAAACTGATGCAGCAATGTTGTCATTAAATAATTCATTTGGTGGAAGCCCAAACCCTATAATGCCATCTAATCCAAGAGCATTCGTTTGAGCCAGCAGGTTTTGTGTCTGAAATAGCGCCTAGAGCCCTTGTGGAGCTTTACTGCAGCGCTCTCTGTTACGGAAACAAGAGATCTATCGCTGCAGCTTGTTCCGGAGCGCCCGCTGTAACTATAGTTGTCGGTGGCCATATTAGATCTCTTGCGTAACCTCATTCTCCTGGCAAAATCGTTCTTTTTTCAGGCAAAGCGGGTTATGCAAGAGATCTATTAATCATTTCTCCAATTTTCAAAAAATTAACTCAAAAAAAAATGAGGATGGTTTCCCATCCTCATCTTTTGCTTATTTAAGCTAAAACTTAGCTTAGATAGTAGTTGGTGTTGCAGCAGCAGCGATAACAACATCCATCGCACGACGGAACAAGCTGTTAGCGTCTGTGATGTTAGCATAATGTTGAATGTCAGCACGCGGAGCGACTTCGCCAGTAACTTGAACTTCGTTACGGATTACGCGGCCAGCCCAATCGTCAGCGTTAGCGCGATCGTGAGGTTGTGCGTTCATTGGGTCAATATCTTGACCTGCGAGCATCCACATTGTTCCTTTAACGTTATCTTGAACGGCTGCGTCAAGAAGTGCGAACGCAGCAACAACTTCATCTCTGCCGAGGCCAGAGCCAACAGCTGTTCTCAATGCTTCCAATGGGGTAGCTGTAACTGTAGCTGTTGCTGTATTTGTAGCTGTAGCTGTTGCATCAGGTGTAGTTGTTGCGTTAGCTGCTGTGTTAGCTGGTGTTTCAGCAGTTGCTTCTGCTTTAACAAACAAGCTTTTGATTTTGCTGAAAATGCTAGCGAAGAAGCTTGCAATTCCATCAGCGATGCCTTTGAAGAATCCGCCGATTTGAGCGCAGAACCCTTTTGACTCAGCTGCTTCTGGAGCAGTTTGAGCTGTTTGGATTGTGTCTGGTGTAGCAGCGACTCCTTGTGAAGTTGCTGTGTTAGCTGCAACGTCAACACCGGTTGTTGGTGTTGCAGTTACTGTAGCTGCTGGGTTAGCTGTTACTGTTGTAGCCATATAATTAAACCTCCTCTCTGGGTTTGTTGAAAACTGTTTAAAACCACTCTTGAACAGTTCGAGAAACTTGAGTTTCTAAACTTGCACAAGTGTGCTTTTTTTTGCATGAATCATAGATCATAAATATTAAGACCATATTAAGAAAAGATAAAAAGTTCATTTTCTTACAACCCCCTAGAAATCAAGCTGTTAAATTCAATTTTTTTTAAGAAAGATGCCTTCACAGTGACTTCCAAAAGGGTTTTATAGGGTTTAACGCACCAATTTTTCGCTCAAAATGGGTGAAAATTTGTTTAAGTTTGGGTAAAGAGAACGTTAAATTCTGCGGATTTTCTCGCTCTCTAGGACTCGCAATAAGAAATGGAATGTTTCCACTTCAAACGCTCTTGCGAATGCAAGCGTCTTTAATTGACTTTGGTTCAAGATCTATTGGTTGAATAGAAGCTAAAGATGCCGGCTGTTGAAATTGCTTGCGCAGAACATAAATGAAAAAGGCGGCTTAAGGATTAGCTTAAGCCGCCATAGCCCCTTATATATAAGGGAACTGCTCTACATGGTTTCAGGATTGTATTCTGTCCTACCTGCAAGAACAACGCGGTCCACAGCTCGGCGGAAGACGCTATTAGGGGCCAAAATATCGACAAATGTAACGATATCGCGCCGATCTTCCGTCTCTTCACGGTTGCGGACCAAGTTAATGATGATCCGGAACGACCATTCTGTGACCTTGTCATCACTGTCCAGGTCCAGCTGCAGAGGAGAATTCTCCCTCCTTAAATCCTCATTAGCAATATCTTTCATTGCATGAGAGACTGCGATTACCGGGTTCCCAAGACGCTTCATGGCTTCCAAAATTAGGGTTCGATTAAGATTTCCTTCGCTTAAAAGTCTCTGCAGATCGGGCAAAGAGAATGAATTCTCTGGCAACCGGGAAACCCCTGCCGCCTCATTAATGACATCTAAAAGAGCGTGGGCTAGAAGGCCATTATCTTCGCCAATTCTATCGCTATAACGTTGAATATCCTGCCGAACTCCCGTTTCGTCGGGAAGCTGGACTTCGCCGCGGATCACGCGGCCGGCCCAATCCTCAGCCGGATGGCGCTCATAAGGTTGGATATCATCTTCATCGTTAATGTCTTCGCCGGCAAGATTCCACATCGCCTCTTTGACTGCATTGCGATCTAACGCTGGAAGTTGATTAAAAGCGGCAATCAGTTGATCGCGATTTTCAAATTGAAAGAGCACTCCCAAGCGGAACTTCTCAAGCGGAGTATCCGGAGGAGTTCCCACCCTAGTCGAATCCCCTTTGCCAAAAAAACTTTTAATCGCATTGAAAATGCCTGAGAGCGCATTCCAAACGACATCTGCGAATTCTTTAAGCTTAGAACCGAACTGAGCGCAAAACCCCTGCGATTGGCTTGCAGGCATAGGAGCTTCTTGCTCCAGAGATTCCATTGTCGTAGCCGAAGCGCCTACCCCTTCCCGTACGCCCAAGCTTACATAATTGTTTGTCAAAAAATAAGCTTCCGCTCCCATTCGAGCATCATGATTCGATATCGGCGATAGCGCCATAGAATTCCTCCTCGTTTTGTCATTTAATGGTCTGTTCAACAAAGATAAAAATTTTGCGAAGAATATAGTTCTTCCTGAGAAATACCGACAAGCAGTTTCTTAACGTTTTCTTTACATGGACTCAAAATGCGGACATCCGCTTCAAACTCGGTATCTGTCACACTTCAGTTGCGAAAAGGATGGAAATTGCATATGATGACGGCACTATGCGCATTATTTTAGGTTCCCAATCGCCTCGGCGAAAAGAAATACTCAGTTATTTTACCCTCTCTTTTGAGCAGGTGCCCTCCCACTTTGATGAGGACACGGTCCTTTTTTCAGGAGATCCGATCCAATACGCCCTTGAGCTGGCGCAAAAAAAGAGCGATGAACTTTCCAAGCGTTTTCCAAGCGACCTGATCATCACGGCCGATACCGTGGTCTATTTTAATGGACGGATCTACAACAAGCCCAAAGACCTTTCGGAGGCCCACCACATGATGCAGGAGCTTTCAGGCAACTGGCACTATGTGTACACAGCAGTTTCCATTAGGCAAGGAAGCGTCCATCTTTCTGAAACGGAAGAAACTAAAATTCGTTTGCACGATCTGACCTTGGAGCAAATTCAACATTACCATTCCCACTGCTCCCCTTTAGATAAGGCGGCAGGTTATGCGATCCAAAGATCGGGCAGCATCATCGTCGACCGGATCGAAGGGTGCTATTACAATGTCATGGGATTTCCGGTGAACACGCTCCGCAAACTGCTCTCCCAGGTGGGAATTGATCTCTGGAGATATCTCAAACCGTTTTAACGGAAAAATTCATGAAGAAACGACTGCCCTTGCACGCTCTTATCCCCTTCGCATTGCTCTGCTCTGTGTGCACTGGATCTGAAACAATTGAAATTAGCAACACCTCCAACTCAGCATCCTCCGAAGTTGCAGCTCCAGTATTGCCAAACAAGCTGCATATCCTCTATTTGATGCAGTCGAAAGAATGGGATAAATCGATCGATCTTTATAGGCAGTATAAAGAGCAGCTTGGCCGCCACGATTTTGAAGTTTTACAGCAGATGGGACTGATCATCCTCGAACAAGGAGCGCGCAGCTCCGATCCCGAGCTTCAGCTGATCAGCATCTTTGGCACCGGAATTGCAGGAGTTGCAGCTTCGGTCGATATTTTGGAAGCGGGCATCACAAGCCCCCATCCCCAAACTCAAATGGCGGCGATCCAATATCTCGGCCACATGCAAGACGACCGGAGCGAAGAGCTGCTCACAAAGGCGATGTCATCCGATTTTTTCTTCACGCGCATGGAAGCTGCCCATCAACTTGCAGTCAGAAAAAGCCGCGTCGCCGTTGGACAGATCGAGTCGCTCATGTACAAAGTCCCTCCCCAAATGCGCTTCTTCTTTCCCCAGTTTTTCGCGCTGATCGGCACCTCCGATGCCATTTCCGTGCTGCGGCATATGATGGACGAACCTTTTCATATGACGCGGATCGAAGCGGTCTTGAGCGCTGCTAAGTTCGGCAGGGACGACCTACTCCCCTCCATCCGCTCCCGCGCGACCCATTCCTTTATCGCAGAGCAGGAAGCTTGCGCCACGGCGATCGGCCTTCTTAAAGATTCGAAGTCGATCCCTTTGCTGCAAAAACTAAGCCGATCTTCCTCGCCGAATGTCCAATTAGCAGCTCAGCGATCTCTTTACGTATTGGGAGATGAATCGATCAAAAAAGAGATGTTCGAGCTAGCAAAAAAAGAGGACCTCTTCGCCATCAACACCCTTGGCGAAATTCCCGGTTCAGAAGATCTCCTCTACGAGCTTGCAAAGCATGAAAACATGCTGGTCCGTTTTAATGCAGCGGTCGCCTTGCTGTCCAGAAGAGATCCGCGCAGCCTGCCCGTCTTGAAAGAATTTATCATCCGCGACTCAAGGGATTTAGGGTTCCAGCCTCACTACTCGACTGGAAATTCGTTGATGTCGTGGAAAGTGATCCCCTCTGCAGTCCAGCACCAGCAAAAGGACTCGTACGATCTCGTCACCCTTTCACTCAATGTCAGGGAGCACCTCTTAAGGCTAGCTTTAGAGCTTCCTGAAGAGGATTTTCTCAAACTAGCTTCTGCGATCTTTGACTCGCGGCAAGGAGAGCTTATCCCAACGTTGGCAGCTCTTTTGGAGAACCTGCAAACTCCTCAAGCGATCGCTCTGCTAAAGAGCAAAGCGCAGACAGCCGGCGCGCCGCTGATCCGCGCTTATTGTTCCCTTGCGCTCCTCCGAATGAAGCAGCCGGGGCCGTATGAACAGTCGATCTTGAACTGGATTGCCATGCGCAAAAACACGGAGATGGTCCGTTTCCGACCGATGCTTCCTTGGAATGTGAAGATCTCTGAAAAAAGCAATGCGTTTGAGCTGACCCCGGAAGAAAATTCCCGCCTTCTCATCTTATGCTACCAAACATTAGCTGAAAGGCACGATGAGATGAGCATCGATGTCATCTTAGAAGGGCTTAAATCGGGCCATGCAAAAAATCGGTTCGTCCTCGCGGGCCTTCTCATTTGCGCGCTTCAATAATATTCATCAGATCGGGTATCCTCCGTGCATGATATTCATGTGATAGGATCAGATGTTCCATATTAGACCTCATCTTCTTTCCTTGTTCTGCTTGACTGCGTTGCCCTTGCTGTCCGCTCAGGAAGATGTCGTCGATGAATATGATTCAGAATACGTCTTGGAGCAAGAAGAGGAAGGAACGGAACTTGAATATTTCGCCGAGCAAGAGGATTTCCTTAAAGGAACTGACTTTGACTATGAGATGGACCATGAAGGCGAAGTGGCCATGGACCTCGACGAGGTGCCGATCTTTTCCGATGATGTCGAAGTCGATCCCCCTTTCGACAAGTACACTCCCCCGCCGCCGCCTCCTCCTCCAATTAGCGTCACGCCCGAGCAACTGACGATCGATCTTAAAAACCCGACGTTTGTCCAAGGCGTGATCCGCACCGATGAAGGAGGGATCGTCTCTGCTCCGGGATTGCGCATTCAAGCCAAGCACATCGAGTACACGAACAAGATTGAAAACGGGGTCCGGGTTCAGAAGATCGTCGCCGAAGGGGACCTGATGATGGACTACGCCGACAGGGCGTTTGTCGGTTCCCGACTCGAATATGACTTTATCCATAGAACGGGAACGTTATGGCACGGTAAAACGTTCGTCGACATGTGGTTCTTAGGCGGAGACAAGATCGATCTGAAAGAAGACGGAACGTTCTATATTTATAATGCCTTCGTCACAACGTCGGAAAGCCAAGACAACACTTGGGAGATCAATGCCAAGAAAGTAAAGATCACCGAAGACTACCTCCTTTCCGCCCGCAACATCCGCTTCCGCTTTTTCAAAGTTCCCCTCTTTTGGCTCCCTTCGTTCAAAAGCAACCTGAAGGCCTTTACCGATCCCCCCATCCGTTACAAAGTCGTCTGGGATAAAGGACTTGGACCTCGTTTGACGATGCGCTATAGGGTCTTTTCCTGGCGCGACCTCAACCTCTTTTTCCGTTTGGACTACCGCTTGAAACGGGGATTTGGCGGCGCGTTAGAATCGGAATACTTTTCTCCCGATGGACTAACGACGTTTGTCACGCGCAGCTACGGGGCCCATGACAAGAGTTTTCCCTATGAGACAGGGCCACACCGCTATCGCTTGCAAGGGCTCTACCACACGCAAAGCAAGGACGAACGGACGCAGGTCCACCTCACCTACGATAAGCTCAGCGACAGCCGGATGGTCGGCGATTTCCGCAGCGACGACTTTGAGATCAATACCCAACGGCGCACACAGCTGTTGATCTACCATCAACAGGACAACATGTTTGCCAATTGCAGAGTGCAGCCGCGCATCAACCGTTTTCAGAGCATCGACCAGGAACTTCCCCTGATCTCCCTCGGATTCCGCCCTTTTCAAATCGGCAGTTCAGGGATCCTCTTTTCCAACTACGTGAATGCAGGATATCTCGATTACGTCTATGCGACCGACTTGCGCAATAAATTTCATGAGCTCGATCTCTCCTCATCGACCCACTCGGTCCGTTTAGAGACCCGCAACAACCTTTACCGCCCATTTCATTGGGGACCTATCACGTTCACTCCGGGGACCGGGTTCTACGGGATCTTTTACGGCAGCTCTCCAGAGCACCACGCGACAGGACAAGCTATCCTGACCTACACAGGGACTTTGCAAACCCATCTCACGCGCCATTACGACCATTTTAAACACATCGTCGAACCTTACATGCGCTTTGAGGGCCTGACCAATCCTACGTCGGGTGTAAACGATCACTTTTATTTCGATATCAGCGATGGCGTCACCCAGCTCAACCAGCTCCGCGTAGGGTTCCGCAATACCTTCTTCAGCCCGAAGCAGTCTCTATTTGGCCCATCTTTGATGGCTGATGTCTATACCTATGGATTCTTCAGCAAACGGAAATTTGCCCAGGCCTTTCCCAAATTCTACACCGATATCGAGTGGAGCCGCCCTTCCTATGCGGTCCGCAGCGGGATCGCATGGAACAATGAAGAGACGCTATGGGACTATGTGAACATCGCAACCGATTGGACGATCAACTCAGACTTTGCCTTTGGGGTCGAGTTCCGCCACCGGAGCAAATACGATTGGCGCAAAGCCAACCACCAGAACTTCTTTGTCGATATCGCGCGGCCGATCCCTCAATTGCTCGACTCCCCTCTTTCCGATGGAAGAGACACCTTTCTCACTCGCTTTTTCTTCCGGCTGACCCCTAAAATGACCTGCCACATCCAAACGCGCCACGGCTGGGGAAGAAATGACGAACCGCGCTACAACGCAGGGAAAGTCGACCTCTTCCACATGCTCACCTGCAGCTGGCGCCTCCGACTCTCTTATGAAAGGATTCCCGGAGACAACCGTTTCTCCGGGGCTGTTTCCCTTGTCAAATAGGCCCGAAAAAAAATCCGGCTGAAATCATCATGCCTTTTCACGAAGACGATAGAACTTGACGACATCGCCGTAGTAAGGGGGAGTCCAAAAGAGATCGTGCTGGAAGACATGATGGGATGCCAGCCACCCCCATTTGGACTCGATCGTGCCGCCGGAAGGTGAATTCCAGTTCGGCTTGCTCTCTCGAAAAATCCCAGCGTGGGCAATTGTTCCAATTTGGCGGATATGCTGCGCTGCACGGTTTGGAACTTCATAGACTGCCAGATCGCCATCTTTGGGTTGATCCGGCGATGAAATATTTCTGAAATACCGTTTCACAACTTCATTGAAAAAATAAGCTTCTCCAAGAGCGTCTTGCGTCCCAATCAGTTCACCAAACCGCATTTCAATGGGATCGGCAAAGTTGAGAAGAGCGTATTTCAAGCAATTGTTATAACGGTTTAAGTCCTCGCTATCAAAGGTGTGGACGGTGAGGAAAAAACCTCCGCCCGGATGCTCGCCGGCGGCCGTTCCAAATGCCCTTCCATCTCTGAGTTCGGAAGGTGTGTAACTATATGCTTCTCCATGGACTTTGTAATGGTCCGCGCCTCCGCGGCACTGCTCTGCGATTTTTTTTCTTGGATCGTCCGGCCCGACGTGTTCATAGGTTCTGGAATAGGTCGGCTGACCGTCAATTCCGGGCAGATAAGTCGAAACGCCTGCCATGTTCCATAGAGGTTGGTGAGTTTGATTGGATAGTGAGGCAGCCATCAAGGATACCAATAATAAATTTTACAGTACATTTATTTAAAACAATTATAACACAATTAAATTTTGAACTAAATTAAATTATAAAATTTAATTTCAATTTAATTTTATTGCATTTCCAAAGGAATATGAAGGAGATTGGGACAAGATGCTTATTTACAGTCTAATACGTTAAGGAGAGTATTTCTTCTTCATTTCTCGAAGAAGAGGATCGATCTTGTGGCGAGTTTTCTCGTCGACACGGTCGATGAAGAGGACGCCATTGATATGGTCGTTCTCATGCATCCTGATCCGAGCGTTGTACCCTTCGACCTCTTCGGTAAACGGCTTACCGTCGATGTCGAGCGCTTCGACCGTGATCCGATCGGGACGATCGATATCGAGCCGAAGGCCGGGAAGCGACAAACACCCTTCAACATCTGTGAGAAGATGGGTGCCCGGATGGGTTAGTTTAGGATTGATGTAGACTTTTGCATCGGACAAGGTCCAATGGCCGTCATCGTGCATGATGTAATCGCGCAAAACAAACATGCGGACTGCATGGCCGACTTGCGGCGCGGCAAGTCCGCAACCATTGCCTTTGTCCATCGTTTCGATCATGTCCTTGGCAAGCTTGCGGATCTCATCGGTGATTTCATCAATGGGCTTGCACCGCTTCCGCAAAACAGGATTGCCATATTGCTGAATTTTCAAAAGCATAGTGACTATTTGATCAAATCAGTTTCTTCGATTGCAGGAGGCATCGCGCGGCTCTTGCTGCGGGTCATCGCACCAGTCCACAAAGAAAGAAGGACGCAGGAGGCCATAAAGATAACAGCCAGCCATGCTGTAAACTTCTTGAGGACATCGGCAGTCGATGTGCCAAATAGGGATTCTCCAGGATCGCCGCCGAACGAGGCGCCCAATCCTAAGCTTTTACTCTCTTGGACCAAGATCACAAGGCAAAGCACAGCGCAAAGGAATAAAAAGAAAAATAATGCTGTAAAATAGATAAATGTCATGTAAGTCCATCCTTATAGAGGGAATTGCAAAACTCATTTTCCCGTCAAAATCGCCCTTTTGAGGCTGTTTGCGTCCGTTCTCCTCTCCCGACCCGCTAGGGGTCGGCCTTGTCGAACGACCCGTGTCAGCTACGCTGGCACTCGCAAACAAACTCCAAATCATCGGTTTTTTCGGGAAAAGCAGTTTTGCAATTCCCTCTTCAAAAATTAATCAACTGTGCAAACGACCGGGGATCAAGCGCTGCTCCGCCGACAAGGGCTCCGTCGATATCGGGCTCCTGCATTAACGCGGCGATGTTATCAGGCTTGACCGAGCCGCCGTATAAAATGTAAAGCTGCTCGGCAGAATCAAGACCGTACTTCTTCTCGACCCAAAGGCGGCATCGGCGATGAACTGCTTGCGCCATCTCTGGAGTGGCCGTCTTTCCTGTGCCGATCGCCCAAATGGGCTCGTAAGCGATGATCACAGATTTCAGTTCTTGCTTGGTGACTCCCTGAAGTCCCTCTTCCATCTGTTGGAACAAGACCTCATCGGTAGATCCCACCTCGCGCTGCTCGAATGTTTCTCCGATGCATAGGATCGGAATGATCCCTTCGGACAAGGCGCGCTTGAGCTTTCGGTTGATCCAAGTGTCGTTTTCAGAAAAAAGGGTCCTCCTCTCGGAATGGCCGATGATCACAAATGCGGCGCCGAGCTCTTTGAGCATCCGGCAAGAGACCTCGCCGGTAAAGGCCCCTTCGTTCGCATCGTGGACATTCTGCGCTCCGATGACAATCTTTGAGCCGCGCGCTGCGGCGCAGGCTGCTTCGATCGCCGTAAAGGGAGGCGCTATGAATATCCTGCGCTGGGCAGATGCGACCAGTGGGAGAAGATCGGCGATGAACGCCTGCGCTTCTGCGCGGGTCTTATACATCTTCCAATTTCCTGCAATGAGCGGGATCCGTTTCATTTTCACCAAAGAGGTTGACAAGAACACCCAATCATAATCAAGCTATATGTTGAAAATCAAGGAGGGAATTGCAAAATTCGCTTTGGTGGCCAAATTTGATGATTTTTGCCCAGGTTCGGTTTCTGCGCAAATTGACATACTCGATTAAGAGTAGGCTATTTGCGCAGAATCCGAATCCTGGGGAAAAAACGCAGATTTGGACCCAAATTGGATTTTTGCATTTTCCTCCAGGGAGTTTTATCAATACCGATGCAAGAAGTTCTTACCGTTTCCCAACTCACGTCAGCCATCAAAAAACAACTTGAATCCCGCTTTGCCTCCCTATCGGTCCGCGGAGAGATCAGCAATTTGAAGGAACAGTCTTCCGGACACCTCTATTTTACCCTAAAAGACCAAGATTCTCAAATCTCCGCAGTCCTCTTTCGAGGCAATGCCCAAAGCCTGAAACGGATGCCAAAAGGGGGCGACCAAGTCGTTGTCCGCGGGGAAATTTCCGTATATGCTCCCCGAGGAAATTATCAGTTGATTGTCCGGGAGCTAGACTATTTAGGCGTTGGGGAACTGCTCCTCAAACTGCATGAGCTCAAGAACAAGCTGGAGAAGCGCGGGTGGTTTGCCCCGGAGCTCAAAAAAAAATTACCCAAATATCCTAAAACGATCGGGGTCGTTACTTCACCGACCGGATCGGTCATCCAGGACATCCTGAACATCTTAAACCGCCGTTTTTCCGGATTCCACCTGATCCTCAACCCTGTCAAAGTCCAAGGAGAGGGAGCCGCCCAAGAGATCGCAAAAGCGATCGACCAGTTCAACCAGCACCGTTTGGCAGATCTCTTGATCGTTGGGCGGGGCGGCGGCAGCCTGGAAGACCTGTGGGCATTTAATGAAGAGGTCGTCGCCGAAGCGATTTTCCGTTCCCAGATCCCGATTATTTCCGCAGTCGGGCATGAGACCGACACCTCGATTGCCGATTATGTCGCGGACGTCCGCGCTCCAACGCCGTCGGCTGCAGCGGAAATGGCAATTGCCGAAAAGGCGCAGCAGCTCCAATTCCTCAAACAGTCCCATGCCCGGATGACCTATGCGGTCAAAGCCCAGGCGTCGCAACATCGAAAAATCCTGGAGAGGTACCAGAAATCCCCCCATATGCGCTCTGCATACACTTTGCTGGGAACCCACCTCCAGAGGGTCGACGATCTGCGCAGCACACTGGATTTAGGGATCCGGCAGCAATTGCAGAAAAAGCAGCTGCAGCTTCAGGTTCTAGCAAGGCAGGCTGACGCCCTGAAACCTAAAACCCAACTCCAGGCCTTGAAACAGCGATTGGCCTCCATGGATAAAGCTGTCGGCACGGCCATTTCGCAGCAGGTCGCCTCCATAAAGCGCCATTTCGATCCCGATCTGTCCCGCGAACTGCTTCACAAGCGCTGCCAGTTTCACATCAATGAAAAAAAAGCGCGGCTTCAGCAGTTGGTTTCCCATTTGAAGGCGATCGATCCCAAAAATCTTTTAACGAAAGGCTACTGCATTCTCTTCCAGGAAAAATTGGATTCGGTTATCCTCTCAACACAAGAGCTGGCTGAAAACCCAACGATTAGAATTCTCATGCACGACGGCACGGCTAAAGCACATATCGAGGAGATCACGCGATGACCGCACAGACTACTATGACCTTTGAGACCGCCTATGCCCGACTAGAAGAGATCCTCGAAAAAATGAACTCAGGCAAAGTTGCCTTGGAAGAATCGCTCAAGCTCTACGAAGAAGCGGACAAGCTGATCGTTTGGTGCAGCAAGCGGCTGACCGAAGCTGAGAAAAAAATTGAGGTCCTGACAAAAAACCGCGATGCTGAACTTGTTCTCGATCCGACGGGAAAACCCCAAACTCAACCTTTTGCAGCTCCAACCCACTCCCCTCTCACTTCTGGATAACCATAATGACTCAGCACCTTTTAGATCAGATCGCATCCCCTGACGACCTTAAGAATTTTACCCTCGGCGCCCTTGAAGAGCTGGCAGCAGAGGTCCGTCAACGGATCATCGATGTCATGGCCATCAATGGCGGACATCTCGCATCCAACCTAGGAATTGTCGAACTGACCATCGCTCTGCACAAGGTCTTTAATTCTCCCGAAGATAAGTTCATCTTCGACGTGAGCCATCAATCCTACCCTCATAAGATGCTGACGGGACGGATCAACAAGTTTGATAAGATCCGCCAGTTCCGAGGCCTCTGCGGCTTTTCAAATCCCAAAGAATCTCCCCATGACCACTTCTATGCAGGCCATGCCGGCACCGCCCTTTCCCTTGCGCTCGGCGTTGCCAAAAACCGGGACCTTGCCAAGCGCCACGAGCACATCATGCCGATCTTGGGCGATGCAAGCCTCACCTGCGGACTGACATTGGAAGCGCTTAATAACATCCCCAAAGACCTCGAGCGTTTTATCGTTATTCTCAACGATAACAAAATGTCGATCTCCCAAAATGTCGGCGCAATGACCCATATCCTAAGCCGGTTTTTGAACAACCCAAAATCAAACAGGCTTTACCAGGAAGTCGAGTCGATCCTTTCGAAAATCCCCAATTACGGACAGACGCTTGCCAAGCAGGGGCACAAAATTAAAGAATCGCTGAAAAACCTTGTCAGCACAGCCCCTTTCTTCGAGCAGTTCAATTTAGCCTATGTCGGTCCCGTCGACGGTCACGACCTAAGCAAGCTCATTCCCGTCCTAGAGGCCCTTAAAGACGGAAACCAGCCGGTCCTTCTGCACGTGGTCACCGTCAAAGGAAAAGGGATGGACACGGCAACCGAAAACCCGATCTCCTATCACGGCTGCAAGCCGTTTGATAAAGTGACGGGCCTTTTCCTCCCTTCTTCGTCGAAGCCGACATTCCCTCAGATCTTCGGCCGCCATATTTCAAAAATGGCAGAAAATGACCCGAGCCTTGTCGCCGTCACTCCTGCCATGCCGGCCGGTTCCTGCTTGGACGATTTCATGACGCGGTTTCCCGAAAGGTGCCTCGACGTCGGCATTGCAGAAGGACATGCCGTCACCTTTTGCGGAGGCATCGCCTATGGCAAAAAAATGAAAGTGGTCTGCTCGATCTACGCAACGTTTTTCCAACGGGCTTTTGACAACCTATTCCAAGACGTCTGCCTCCAAGAACTCCCCGTCGTCTTTGCTGTCGACCGCGGAGGAATTTCCGGGCCTGACGGCTCCACGCACCACGGCATTTACGACATCGCGTTCCTCAATGCGATGCCGAACATGGTGATCTGCCAGCCTCGCGACGGGCACGTCCTGAAAGAACTTATGGAAAGCGCCTTTAACTGGAACCGTCCGACGGCAATCCGCTACCCCAATATGGCAACCGATGAACCTTCTGCCCCGATTAAGACAAGGTCGCTTGGCGCAGCGGAAGTCCTAGCCCAGGGCAAAGAGATCGTCATCGTCGCCCTTGGCCACATGTGCCATACCGCAATGAGCGTCAGAGAGGTCCTCAAAAAAGATGGGATCGAAGCTACCGTGATCGACCCGGTCTTCGTCAAACCTCTCGATAGCGATCTGTTCTGCAATGTCCTCTTGTCCCATAAATTTGTCGTGACAATCGAAGAGCATGCATTGAGCGGAGGACTGGGGATGATCTTCAATAATTTCATCCTTCAGAACAAGTTTAACCACATCCAAGTGATGAACTTTGGAATCCCCGATACCTTCTTGGAGCAAGGCAGCCATAAAGAATTAGTCCATGAGATCGGGCTTACGCCTGAAACGATTGCTTCACAAATTCTCCAAGAATTTGCTACCTTGAAAACAGATTCACTTATAGCCTCGTCCTCATCATGATCATAGCCATTTTTGCAAATACCAGTAAGAAGCAGTCAAAAAACCTTGCCATTGGGATCCAAGAATTTCTCTCCAACCATGGAGTTACCGTCGTCGCAGAGGATGAAGAAGCTCCTCATATCGGCGCCAAACCTCTATCGCAAATCGATCCTGAAAAAATCGATTTTATGATTTCAATGGGCGGCGATGGGACGATCTTACGGCTTGTTCATAAATACGCCCACTTGAACGCTGCAATCCTTGGCATCAACTTAGGACACTTAGGCTTTATGGCCGATGTGCCGATCTCCGACATCTACCCAAGCTTGCAAGACCTTATCAACGGCTCTTATAAAGTCCATGAACGGGTGGCCATCCAAGGCGAAACTCTTCACGGCGACCGCTGCTATGCCGTCAACGATATCGTGATCCACCGCGCCAGAAATCCTTCGCTTGTCGAACTTGCCATCCACATCGACGGCGTCTACCTCAATACCTTTGAAGCGGATGGGATCATCATCGCAACGCCCAACGGCTCCACAGCTTACTCGCTCGCCGCCGGCGGCCCGATCATTAGCCCCGATCTCGAGGCGCTAGCGCTTACTCCCATCTCGCCGCATACCATTTCCAACCGTCCGATCATCCTTACCGCTAACCAGGAAATCCAGATCCAGTACTTGAGCGACTACGATCCGATCGAAGTGCGCGCCGATGGTTTAAGCCACCACAGCCTGCAAACCGGCGAAGTGTTCCGGATCACCCGCTCCGCAAAAAATTTCAAGCTCGTTAGCTTGCTCCGCCGCGACTACTACTCTACTCTGAGGACCAAATTAGGCTGGTCGGGTAAATTGCGATAATCCCTGCATGACTCACTCCATCGTTCCTAAGCGCAGCCCTGAACTTAATAGGCTTGCCCCTGAACTTCCCTGCATATACGATTTCATCGAAGTAGATGAAATTCTATTGGCAATTTTTTTTACTGCCATCTGCACGAGCGGAACGCCTCGCGAAGCCGCTTTGATTTGGAAAAGGCTCAGCTTAGTTGACTGTACATTTCATCGCCTGGCTCAAGATCTCCGAATCAACGACGCCCTTGTTCGAAGCAAAGTAGAGATCCCAACAAGACATTTGATCCATCGCATGCCCAAGAATGGCTCTGAACAAGTCATCGAAGAAGCCTGGAACGCTAAACAACAACGAATGGTCAGTCAATTTTGGAATTCAAAGAACTACGACTTTTATTCTCAGTGGTTGACAGGACTGCCTATAGATGTCCGATCCATGATGACTTCAATCGACCTGACCACTTCCCGTAAATCCACTGAAAGAAGGAGCCTTGAACAACTTACCTGCATCGCTGCAAAAATGCCGCTCCTCGACAAGCTTGTCCTACGCCGTTGTTCTTTTGCCGATGACCGATGTTTAGAATGGATCTCCATCGAAGTTCCCTGTCTCAGAATTCTCGATCTCCATTCCTGTTATCGGATCACCAATAGAGGAATGATAGCATTAATGCGCCACGCGCAGCATCTGGAAGAGCTGAATCTGACAAGCTGCAAACAAATCGGCTTTGATGGGTTCAGCGCAATCGGCCTCTTTGGCGTCAATATCCGTAAGCTACACTTGGGCGATACAAAGATGTGCCATTATAAGCTGCAACAGATTCTTGTGCCTCGAGGGGAACAACTGGAACTGCTAGACCTTTCACAATGCACCTTCCTAGGCGTTGAATCGATCACCTTGGTCGCAACCTACTGCAAGAACTTAAAAACTCTGACGTTAGAGGCCTGCGTAGGGATCAACGAACGGTGTTTGTTCGCCCTTTCTCAAGGTTGTCCTAAGTTGGAATCGATCAGCTTGTCCATCAGTCCAAACCTCTCCTATCGCGGCGTGCAAGCGTTGCTCTTAAGCAAGTCCCGCCTGCAAAATCTATCCATCCATTATTGTTGCTTCACTGAGGAAGAGTGCCAATCGCTAGAGCAAGAATTCCCTCTTGTGAAAATCCATTGGCGCCGTAATTTTCTCTTACCCTCTTCTTCAAGAAGCCTGTAATTCAAATTTATCAGCAAATTAATAAGCTCAATTTTTTGCGTTTTTTGATAGCAATTATCCACCTAATTAATTATGAGGAAAACAAGTACACTTATAATCACAAGTCAACATGCGAAAATTTTTGCTACCAGGTCTTGCTGCATTAGGAGCATGCATTGCATTGGTCGTTGTCTTCTGGACTCAACGACAACTGCCGGTCCCTCCTATTTTGTACCAACCGGCTAAATCGCCCTACAAGCATTGGATTGCCGGCGCAGGCGTGATCGAGGCCTCATCTCAAAATATCTCGGTCGGATCCCCCTTTAGCGAGATCGTCACGAAGATCCACGTTACGGAAGGAGATCGCGTTAAACAAGGAGAACTCCTTTTCGAACTCGACCTGAGATTCTTTGAGTCGCAGCTTATTTCTGCTCAAGCCGATCTCGATGCGGCAATCGTCAATTTGGAAAACCAGAGAGTCCAATTTTCCTTTTACGAAAGACTTAGCGACAAACGCGCTGTCAGCGAACAGGATTATGAAAAATCGCTTTATGCATTGCTTGAAGCGGAAGAACAAGTGAAGGTTGCAGAAGCTAAAGTTCTTGAAGTGGAAACAAACATCCAACGCTCCCTTATTAGAGCCCCCGTCGATGCAGAGATCCTTCAGGTGAATGTCCATGTCGGTGAAATCGCCCCGGTCGTTCCTTTTGTTTCGCAACAAGCGACGCTCATCTTGCTCGGAGCCGTTCAGCCCCTGCAGATCCGCATCAACATCGACGAAGAAGATGCCTGGCGCTTCCAAAAAGGATCTCGGGCCACGGCTTTTGTCCGCGGCAATAGCGCTATCCATTTCCCTTTGCAGTTTCTGCGCACGGAACCTTACATGATCCCAAAGCCGACTTTTACTGGCGGAACAACAGAAAAGACAGATACGCGAGTGCTTCAGGTCCTCTACAATTTTGAAAAGGCCGACCTTCCAGTTTATGTCGGACAACTTTTGGACATTTATATCGAAGTGATCCCATGAAACGGCTTCTTTCCCTTGTCTTACTGTCAGGCTGCATGGTAGGGCCGAAATACCACAAACCTGAAATGGCCCTCCCCGAACAGTTCGTCGAGTCGCCTGGATCCGATGCTCTTGTCCTCGAAGACCAAGACTTGATCGATTGGTGGAAGCAGCTCAATGATCCCTTTTTGGACCGGCTGATCGAAGAGACATGCTATGCCAACTTTGACTTACGCATCACGTTGGAGCAGGTGCTGCAAGCGCGTGCAGAATATCAGGCGGAAATCGCTAAATTGTTCCCCGACTTTAAGCTCGATGCCGCTGCCGTGCGCACACGGCAAAGCTTGAACATCTTCAATTCTCCGGCTTCCAATGCTGCAACTGCAGCTGCAGCTACAGGCACTTCATTCTCGCCTATCCAAAACTTCTTTCAAGTCGGCTTCGACGCAATTTGGGAGCTCGATTTTTTTGGAAAGCTCCGCCACTCCAAACGCGCAGCCCACTACACGTGGGAATCAACGGAAGCGACCGCTCGCGACATCTTCATTACCGTCGTTAGCGAAGTGGCCAACAACTATACTGTGATCTGCAAGTACCAGCAACTAGTCCGTCTGGCTGAAGAGAGCATTGCGATCGATGAAGTAGAATTAGAACTCGCCCAGTCCCGTTTTGAAGCAGGGCTTGCTAATGAAACCGCTGTGCTTAATGCCCGCTCATTCCTCGATGCAGATGAAGCTGCCCTTTATGATCTCCAATCGACTCTGAAGCAAGCCATTTACCGCCTTGCGGTATTGCTCGGGAAAGAACCCGAAGCTGTCATCTACGACTTTGATGTGGAGCGTCCGATCCCTATTGCCATGGGAAAGGTTCCTGCAGGAATCCCCTCGGAGCTGTTGCGCAGAAGGCCCGATATCCGCAGCGCCGAAAGACAAATTGCAGCGGCAACCGAGCAGATCGGCGTTGCCGTCGCAGACCTCTTTCCCCGCGTTTATTTGGCAGCGACCAACCTCTTTGCCGCAAATCCATCAGGTTCCAACTACGGCTATGGGAGCAGCAAGCTGCACAAGCTGTTTAAGCCCAAAAGTCTGACCTGGAGCATCGGTCCTGGTTTTTCCTTGCCGTTTCTAGATTTCGGCCGGAGAAGTTCCGTTGTCCGCGCCCAAAAGGCAATCCAGCGGCAAACGATCATCGCATATGAAAAAACTGTCATTACTGCATTGGAAGAGGTCGAATCGGCGCTGGTGGGATATGCGAAACAAGAAGAGAGGCTAGCTTCGTTGATCGATCAAACGGAAGCGGACAAACGGGCATTTGAGCTTGCAAATGACCGTTATGAAGCTGGCCTTACCGACTACCAACTTGTTCTCTCCGCTTGGAAGACACTGATCGCATCCGAGCGAAACTTAGCGGAAAATGAGCAAGCCCTTACAAGTCAGTTCATCGCGATCTACAAAGCATTGGGAGGTGATTGGGAATGCTCCAATTTGCCATAAAAATGCTCATCGGCGACCGAGCCAAGTATATCGGGATCATCATCGGCCTCAGCTTCGCCTCCTTCATCATTTCCCAACAAGGCGCCATCCTTTTGGGAATCATGAAACGAACATATGGATTCATTATCGATACATCGCAGCCCAATATTTGGGTGATGGATCCCTCTGTCCAGTTCATCGATGATATCAAACCGATGAAAGAGACCGATCTTTTCCGCGTTCGCAGCGTGGAAGGAGTAGAATGGGCCGAGCCATTGTTCAAAGGGTTGATCAAAGCCAGGCTTGCCAATGGGACCTTTCAAACCTGCATCCTGATCGGGATCGATAGTGCAACGCTGATCGGCGGTCCTCCCGTCATGTTGGAAGGAAAATTGGAAGACCTCCGCTTTCCCGATGCGGTAATCGTCGATCTCAACGGGGCCAACACCAAGCTCGCATCTCCTCCCCTGACCGGAAGCGGAGAGAAGATCCCTATGCATATAGGCGATATCATGGAATTGAACGACCATAGGGCCTATGTCGCGGGCATCTGTTCTGTTTCCCGAACATTTCAATCGCAACCGGTAGTTTACACGACCTACAACCGCGCTACTGAGTTTGTGCCAAGGGAAAGGAAGCTTCTCTCCTTTGTAATCGCCAAAACATCGCCTGGACTAGACCCGCAAGCTGTATGCGATAAGATCTACGCTAAGACCGGACTTAAGGCCTACACGCCATACGGGCTTAGCCGCCTCACGGTGGAATACTACATGAGGAACACGGGGATCTTGATCAACTTTGGAGTGGCCATCATATTAGGCTTTATCATCGGTATCGCAATCGCCGGACAGACCTTCTATAACTTCACACTCGACAATCTCCGTTATTTCGGAACTCTGAAAGCTATGGGGGCCGAGAACTCTTTATTAACAAAGATGATCCTCCTCCAAGCCTTGTTCTTAGGAACGATCGGCTGGGGAATTGGAATTGGCGGCGCAGCTATTTTCGGGTATTTGTCAAAAGGGACCGAGCTCTCGTTCAGCATGCCCTTTGCACTCTACCTCCTCAGCTTATTCTCCATGCTGAGCATCTGTCTTTTGGCAGCATACTTCAGCATCCGCCGTGTGAAAAAAACAGATCCAGCTATCGTGTTCAAGAGTTAAATTATGCCAATAGAAACACCAACGATCGTCCGCTGCACAAACATCCGTAAAACATTCGGCGAAGGCGATGCAAAAGTTGAAGCCTTACGCGGAGTCGACCTTGAGATCCAGGCTGGAGAGATCCGGATGCTCATGGGACCATCTGGATCGGGAAAGACAACGCTCATTTCGATCATTGCAGGGATCCTGACCCAAGACGAAGGAGAATGCTTGATCGAGGAGACCAACCTCAATCAGCTGACCAATGACACCAAAACGCGGTTTCGAGGCAAGGAGATCGGGTTCGTCTTTCAAGCCTTTAACCTGCTTCCTACCCTGACAATCGAAGAAAATGTCTCTATCCCCCTTCTGCTTAACCATGAAGAAAAAGAAAAAGCGATTGAAAAGGCAAAAGAGAAATTAATCGAGCTTGGACTTCAAGACAAGATCGGAAACTTGCCGGCTCAACTCTCTGGAGGCCAGCAACAGCGAGTAGCGATTGCACGCGCCATGGTCCATCAACCCAAACTGATCGTCTGCGACGAGCCAACCAGCTATCTCGATGCAGATAACGGGGTAAAAATCATGACGTTGCTCCACGATCTCATCAAAAGCACCCATTCAACGATCATCGTGGTGACCCATGATGCACGGATCACCCACTTTGCCGACCGGATCGACCATCTCGAAGATGGAAAGATCGTAAAGACCCATCATAATGGGAAAAGGCCTATCAGCTTATAACCCAATTTGAGTTTATAGAAAAACCCTCTCGCCATATTGATTGATGAATGATTCATTTTTTCCATACCGCTCATTATTTTCCCTAACGGCTTTTCCCAAGATGGATTCTTGAGGCGCTGCGCGAAGTCTTTCCTCCTGCTCGCTTTTGGAAAAAAAGGCTTTGCCCAATTCGTGAATGCGCTGAGCAGCTTGTTGAAAAATGCTGATATTTTCCGGTTCTGCAGCCCTTGTATTGCATTCTGTTTCCGATAACTGTTTGGGCTCAAAAGTTTGAAATTTTTGTTGCTGCAAAGAGCTATTTTGAACGCACTGGCTATCGCCGGCTGAAGCTCTTTCGATACGGGTTGTCTCACTTGCAGTTCTTGTTATTGGCATATAAACTCCTCAATTAAACTATTAAAGAACACCTTCAACATTCACCTGCAAACTCGATTTTACACCTCAATTGTTAATTAATTATAAATTATTTTTTAACAAAAACCATTAGCAACGCAAAGCATTAAGGATAGAGCATCTGAGGAAAGATATTCCAACTCATCAAAAATAAAAATTCATCGAGTCATATTTACAAAACAAAACAACATAATCTTTGTTAAATACAGATAGCATGTGATATTATTCAGCCCATTTTGTTTTAAAATGAGGTTTTTATGTCGTTACAAGTCCCATCTTTTTTAGATAATTTACTTGGGTACTATCGTCCAGCTCCTGTCCAGGCGACCGGCACGCCCGCTGCCCAGAGCAATTGGATCCCAGGCGGATTAGGCCACGTAAGCGCTCCAATTGTATTAGGCAGCGGCGGCGGCCATTCTGGACATCACGTTCAAATCGTTGCATCGAATCCGGAGACCATTCAAGAGCTGAGGCGCAATGAACGGGAAGACAGGGAAAACTCACAGGGCACAATGGCTGCCATCGTCGGCGGTATCTGCACAGTCGTTCTGGCAGGTGTTGCCGCATTCGTCGGAAGGAACTTCTTAAACAGCAACAAAGAATTAAACGATGTCGTCGAGTTCCGAGACCAGCAATTGCCCCAATTGGACGCCCGGGTCCAAGAAACACTGCGCCCCATTGTGAACAAACACGTGGAAAATTTGGAATCAAAAGCGTTTTGGTCAAAGACATTTGTCGTCCTGACCGTCGCAGCTCTAGCGTGCGCTGTCGCTGCTTTTGCAGGTGGAATGCTCACGATGCCATGGTTGATCACAGCGGCCATCGTTGGCGGGGTATTTACCGCTGCCAGCGGCGCCTTTGCAGGAGTATGGTACTTCACGGAAGATCATTCCCTTTCTCCTCAGATGCTCCAACAAATCGAACAGCTCCGCGCCCAATACCTCTAATTTCTCTAGCTCCTTCCCAGAAGGCCTGGGAAGGAACTCTATTCGGTCAATCTCCAATCCCGCATGCAAAGATCTCTTCAAGCAGTTCATTCGACGCAATTTTAGCTATCGCTTCCAGTTCATATTTCACTTCTTCAGATATAGCTTCAGGGAACCTCTGTAAATACAACAGAGCGATCCATGCCCTTCCCGCATTTTGATCAGCCTGATGCAGCCATTCGACAGGCGAGAAGAACTCAAAAAGACCTACGACGTTAAGCCCTTCAATCAGCGCATTCTGCTCTGCGCGCAATGCGTCCAAGGCCATTTTCTTTTCTGCAGGATCCGCGATCTTCTGAATCTCTACAAATGCTCTGGCGTTGAGCATCGTGGCAGCAATCGTTCCCTTGCGGACGGTGACTCCCCTCAATTGCGCTTCATTTTGACTGTCTGAAAGAACATCCGATGGACTGACGGCAAGCGCCTGGCTTGTTGCGCCAATGAATGCCGCGCCTGCAAACAATGCATTGATGAATATTCGATTTTCCATATCCTTACTCCTTTTGCTAGTTGCTGTAAGATAACGCAAGCATAGCAAAAATTGAATGAACGTTCAATTAATTCCGGTTTTCTCATGGGTAAAGTCCACCGCACGGAAGCTAAAATCCTAGCCGCATCAAGGGCTCTTTTTGTCAAAAATGGGTTTTCAGCTACATCGATCAGCGAGATCGCGAAAAAAGCAAAGATCAATCAAAGCTTGATCTACCACCACTTTGGCGATAAAGAGGCGCTTTGGAAGGCTGTTAAAAAAGATATTTTACTCCACCAATCTTCATTGGAAGATCTTAAAATGGACGCCTCGAAAGGATTGAAACATTTTCTAAAGCAGGCGATCAAAAACCGCTATGAATTTTATCGGGACAATCCCGACATTCTGAGGATGATGGCTTGGCAGCGTTTGGAAAACAAAAAAGATGCCTTGGCCGGCGGCACTCATGCATCGCCAAATCAGTGGATCGAACCGATCCTAGCCCTGCAGAAGCAAAAGGAGATCGACCCGACACTGGATCCTCAAATGATCATCTTATTCTTAGTTAGCCTTGTCGAAGGAGCGCTAACGCAGAACTATGGATGGGAAAAATCGTCGCAGTTTGATCTAGATGGGTACATGCTTAAAACATTGCATTGGGCTGAAAAAATCCTTCAACCCAATGCCAATTAAACCACAGCTTATTAGGGCCTGTCGTCAATATTAATGAATAGAGAGCAGCAAGTTATCGAACATGTTTAGCAAAACATGCCGTACTTTTTCTCTCTTGATTTGCCGTTGAGGCCGCTAACCCAGAACGCTCTTTCAAATCACTTGGCTTATCAGATTTAGTCGATTGGAAAGATTTCGATAAGCCATTGATGGTATCAAAAATGCGTCCTTGCAAAGAAGACTTGATTCCTTCTATTTTCGACCTCGTCTGGCCGTGGACTCTTGGAGCTTCTTGCTGTTGGTTTCCGGTGTGAGGAACTTTTCTTACAGACATAACTACCTCCAGAATTAAAGAATCAAAACTAATAAAATCTGAGCCTTTCTAAATTATCATTATAACAAATAATCAGATTTAATTGTCGATATAATAAAATAATTATTTAAGATTAACTAAACTATAAAATCACAAGCGATTGATTTTAAACAATTTAAATAAACCAAATGAGTTTCCGAATCATTTACATATCGACTTTTCTGCCTTGGAAATCAACGTAGAAATCATTCTCCCCATTGCGTTGATTAGAGTCATACAGCGCTTTGGCTAAAAGGGAGCCATCATGAGGGTAAGCTGCATTCCGCGAACTTTCACAGCTAAAGAAGTCGAAGAACTTTTGAATACAACTGACAATGCGATCAAAAGACAAACAGCAACAACACTCATCGTCCCCTTCAGGGTCTAACACCGTCACAGAACGTGGCCCATACGATGGAACTCCCTGTTGACTGGATAATGGGGTCTGTTGATTTCTATACGAGTCTTGATTTGGATTTTGACTTACTTTTAGCGACATATTATCTCCAATTTATTATTAATAATTATTATGATACCGAAAATTAAATTAATATTTTAACCAAAGAATTCAATTAATTTAAACATAAATTTTTACAAAAATACTAAACAGTTGATTTTTAGACAGATACATTTAAATGCAAAACACATTAAACAACGAAGCATAAATTATTGATAACTAAGACGAAAAACTTAAGAATAAGTTTTCCAGGACAACGCGTAGCTTGGAATGACGCTGGAGGGCGAGCTGGCAGGTTTCAATCCTTTCGAACATCTGCTCCATGGATGGGATCTTCCCGTGGGAGCTTAATTTAAGCTCCTCTTCATGGTCTCGGTAGTAGAGGGAGGCTGAATGGGCTCCCTCCCGAATAAAATGAAGGTCCCGGTACCAAGCAAGGATCTCTTCAAATAGGGACTCGACTTGCTTATGGACCGATCCTCCCTCCTCCCCTTCTTCTCCTTCTTCTGATTCAGATTGGAGCGTCTCTTCAAGCTGTGTGCAGAGCTTGAGGAAACGGGGATATTCTCGTTGCGTATCGCATGTGAGCAGCTCGATCAGTATCTCTCTTTTCTGGTTGCGCGAATCGGCCATCAGTTGCAAAGCTTTGCCAATCGATCCATGGGACAAAAGGGCGATCCGCTCAGCTTCCGCTGAAGTTTTTTGATGCTGTTGAACGAGATGGTCGGAGATCAGCGCGTCGGCAATCGGGAAGAACGGGATGCGGCGGCAGCGGGAGACGATCGTCGGAAGCAGCAGCTCAGGCTTATCGGAGAGTAAAATGATGTAGCTGTCGAGATTAGGCTCTTCAAAAGTTTTAAGTAGGGCGTTGCTGCTTGCGGGAAGCATCTGGTGGGCGTCATGGATGATAAAGACTTTGACGGCGGCTTCGAAAGGAGGCATTCCTACTTCATCGATCAGCTTGCGCATCGCATCGATCGGGTGCAATGAGCCTTTGCCTTCGGGCAAATAAATGTGCACGTCGGGATGATTGCCCGACAAGATTTTTGCACGATGGCGCTCCCCCATCAACAGTGCGGCGAGCTTTAAGGCAAAACAGCTTTTTCCGACGCCATCGGGGCCTGAAAAGAGCAGAGTGTTGGGAACGGTCTTCTGGTCGGCCATCCGCTGCAAGGCAGCTTTGGCCATCTCATTTCCGAGCAGATTGCAAAAGGGCATCGATTTTCTCTATCGCTTGTTGAAAAACGTCTTCCGGTGATTGCCTGGCATCGAGGATTTGGAACCGTTTCGGTTCTTTTTTGGCGATCTTGTGAAAGGCCTTACGGATCTTCTGATGGAATTTAAGCGTTTCCGATTCGATCCGGTCTTTGCTTAATCCCGCTTTCTGGACCCGATCGAAGCCAATCTTAGGATCGAGATCAAGATAAAGCGTAAGGTCCGGCTTAACATCTCCGCAGGCAAAGGCGCACAGCTTGCGCACCCACGGCTCTTCAAAGCCGCGCGCTCCGCTTTGGTAGGCGATCGTCGAGTCATTGAACCTGTCGCAGAGGACGACCTCTTTACGTTTCAAAGCGGGGAGGATAAGTTCTTCGACATGTTGGGCGCGATCGGAAAGAAAGAGCAGAAGCTCAGCCCTTTTAGAAAGGATGTGCTCCTGGTGGTCGAGCAACAGCGAGCGGATCGACTTTCCAATGGCAGTTCCGCCCGGAGCTCGGGTCTTAACAACGGGAAGGCGCAGGGATTGGAGGTGGGCAAAGACCTTTTCAATCAATGTGGTCTTGCCCGCCCCTTCCCCGCCTTCGAAAGTGATCAAAACACCTTTGCGCTTCATGAGTTTCCGTTTGGAATCGTTAGACCTCTTCCGAAACTTCATTTGTCCATTAAAATTGTTCTTTCTTCTCTGATTTTTATCGCATCTTTTCACCGACTTGTTCAAGTCATTTCGTCGATGCGATCCGTGTCAGCTTGCTTTCTCTAAAAAATCAGAGAAAAAATCTTCAATTTTTCTAGACAAAGCAAGCTTTGAAAGAGGTCTACTCTTCTGGTGTCATGTCTTCTTGCGTCGATTCCACTGCTTCCACTGCAGGCTCCGCAGTTTCTTCGGCGGAAGTTTCACTTTTCTGTCCATTTCCGTCGGTTTCCACATGTTCAATGCGGGTAATGCCGACGAGGACATCTTTTTCCGGAAGGTTGACAAGGCGGACGCCTTGGGTCGATCTTCCCATGACGCGAACATCTTGCATGCTGATGCGCAAAGTCTGGCCAACATTGGACATCATGACGACGCTATCTTTGTCCGTTACGGAAAGGGCTCCGACGACAAGTCCATTGCGCTCCGAGGTGATGATCGAACGGACGCCGACGCCGCCCCGGTTGGTCTGACGGAACTCTTCGACATCGGAACGTTTTCCATATCCGTGTTCGCAGACGACGAGGATCGTATGGTCAGATTGGACAACTTCGCATGAGACGACAGCATCTTCCGGGCTGCGCAGGCTAGCTCCGCGAACTCCTCTAGCGACCCTGCCGACAGGACGGACTTGCGCCTGGTCGAAGCGGACGGCCATCCCATTTTTCGTAAAGAGCATGACTTGATCGGTCTCTCGGGTCAGGCGGGCTGCAATCACCTCATCTCCTTCGTCGATATTGATCGCGTAGACCCCTTTGCGGCGCGGAGAGCTGAACGCGTTCAAGTCGGTCTTTTTGACGACGCCTTGGCGTGTCGCAAGAAGGATGAACGCAGGATCGTCGAAGCTCTTGACGCGGAGCACGGTCGCAATCTTCTCTGTAGGTTGGATATCTTCGAGAAGGTTGATCAGGGGCTTGCCTTTCGATCTGCGGCTCGCTTCGGGTATCTCCCAAGCTTTGAGCCAGTAGCAGCGTCCAAAGTTTGTGAAGATAAGCAGATAGTCGTGTGTCGATGCGACATAGATGTCTTTCAACACATCGGTCTCTTTCTTCATCTCCAAGCCGATGACTCCTTGTCCGCCTCGGCGTTGTTCGCGGAAGGTGTCGACAGGCATCCGCTTGATGTAATCATCTTCTGAGATCGTGATGATGACGGGCAGATCGGGGATCAGGTCTTCGATGTTGAACTCCCCTTCTGCAGCGATGATCTTGGTCTTCCGGTCGGAAGAGTGGTGGCGCTTGAGGTCGTTAAGTTCATCTTTGATGATGCCGCGGACAAGCCCTTCGCTTGCTAAGACTGCGCGATAGTGGGCAATTTTAGCGAGGAGCTCTTGGTATTCCGACTCGATCTTCTCCCGCTCTAAACCTGTGAGCTGGTAGAGGCGCAAGTCGAGAACCGCGTTGGCTTGCCGTTCTGTAAAATGGTAGGTCGCCATTAATTGGGCTTTTGCAGCGTCCCGGCTTTCACTGGCGCGGATGAGCTTGACGACGGCGTCCAGATGGTCAAGAGCCTTTAAATAGCCTTCTAAAATGTGAGCGCGCGCTTCAGCTTTTGCAAGCTCAAAGCGAGTGCGTCGGCGGATCACATCGATCCGGTGATCGATCCAAGCTAAAATCATCTGCTTGACGTTCATTACGCGAGGCAGCCCTTTATCGAGCGCGAGCATGTTAGACCCAAAGGTCACCTGCATGTCGGTGTAGCGGTAGAGCTGGTTGATCGTTACATCAGGAATTTCACCCCGTTTTAGCTCCAGGACGATCCGCATCCCGTCTTTGTCCGACTCATCGCGGATGTCGGAGACTCCGGGGATCGTCTTCTCATTGACGAGGTTCGCAATTTTTAGGATCAGGTCGGCTTTGCTGATGTTATAGGGGATCTCGTCAACGACAAGGCGCTGGCGGTCTCCGCCTTCCTGGTCTTCGACGCGGATCACGCCGCGCAAGATGATCTTGCCGCGTCCGGTATAGAATGCTTCTTTGACGCCGCGGTAGCCGCAGATCACTCCGCCAGTTGGGAAATCAGGGGCCGGCATCACTTGCATAATCTGTTCGATCGTTGTTGTCGGATCATCGATCAGCAAGGTTGTCGCAGCAATGAGCTCGCCTAAATTGTGGGGCGGAATATTGGTCGCCATTCCGACAGCGATCCCCGAAGAGCCGTTACAGAGCAGGTTCGGAAATTTAGCAGGAAAAACAGTCGGTTCCGTTTTCGTTTCATCATAGTTGGGGACAAGGTCGACCGTGTCTTTTTCCATGTCTTCCATCAAAGCGACAGAGGCATGTGTCAAACGGGCTTCCGTATAACGCATCGCAGCTGGGGGATCTCCGTCGACCGAGCCGAAGTTACCTTGACCATCGACCAGGCGGTAGCGCATCGCCCAATCTTGCGCCATGCGGACAAGAGTTGGGTAGATCACCGTTTCGCCGTGCGGATGGTAGTCTCCCGATGTGTCGCCAGAAATTTTGGCGCATTTACGGTGTTTGCCGCCCGGGCTCAAATTGAGTTGGCGCATCGCGTATAGGATACGGCGCTGCGAAGGCTTAAGGCCGTCGCGGACATCAGGCAGGGCGCGGGAAATGATCACTGACATCGAATAGCGAAGGTAGCTTTCCTTGACTTCTTCTTCGACGTTGCGTGGAACGACGATTTCATCTTTTGTATAAGACATATGCGATTCTCTTAAATATCCAAATTCTTAACTGATAGAGCATGCTGCTCGATGAAGGCTCTTCGCGGAGGCACATCTTCTCCCATTAGCATGGTGAACATGTGGTCTGCGGCGATCGCGTCGGGCAAAGTCACCTTGAGAAGGGTGCGTTTAGCTGGGTCCATTGTAGTTTCCCACAGCTGATCGGCGTTCATTTCGCCAAGACCCTTGTAGCGTTGGATCTCAATTCCTTTTCGGCCGTTGTTGCGCAAGAGCTCAATCCCCTCTTTTAAGGTGTGGACGGGGGTTTCTCTTGATTCCTCATCGATAATATCGAAGAGCTTGCCATCCGCAATGACATATTGGTCGATAGCAAAATTGAAGGATGCCAACCGATTTTTTAACAGGTCGAGCGCTTGCTTTTCATAGAGTTCAACGAATGGGATCGACTTCGGTCTAAAGGCCCGCATCTCGTCAGTCTGTTCTTCCTCAGGGATCGAAGCCAATGCCTCGGCATGCTTTTGGCGCTGCACCTCTTCGTCTTGCTTTTTGATCTCGGCGAACTCATCTTCTGAGTAGATGAACCGGGTTGAATCTGCCAGTTTAAGTTGAAAACGGGGAAGGCGCCCTTGTTCATCCTTCGAAGCGATAAACTCGCGGAACGGGATCCCTTTTCTTTCGACTGAAACGATAAATGTCTCTACTTCGCGCACAGCTTCGATCATCTCATCGACTTGCTCTTTGGTCAGCGGGTCTGTACGTCCGACAAGACGCAAGTGGACATCGCTTGTCCCGAGTTTGAGAAGGTACTCGTCCATCTCTTTTTCCGAGTGGATGTAGCGGCTGATCTTTTTGCGGGACACCCGATACAAAGGAGGCCGGGCGATATAGATGAAATTGTTCTCGATCAGGGCCGGCATGTGGCGGTAGAAGAAAGTGAGGAGCAGCGTGCGGATGTGAGACCCGTCGACGTCGGCGTCCGTCATGATAATGATCTTATGGTAGCGGAGCTTCTCTAAGCTAAAATTGTCCTGGCCAATACCGCAGCCAAAAGCTGCGACCATCGCGCCGACTTCCTGGTTTTGTAAAATTTTTTCAAGCCGCGCCTTTTCGACGTTCAAGATCTTACCGCGGATCGGCAGTACGGCTTGGAACCTGCGGTCCCGCCCTGTTTTTGCCGAACCACCCGCAGAGTCTCCCTCAACGATATAAATCTCGCACAAGGCAGGGTCTTTTTCTTGGCAGTCGGTGAGCTTTCCCGGAAGGCGGGCGCTATCCAACGCAGTTTTTCGCAAGGTGAGCTCGCGTGCTTTGCGAGCAGCTTCGCGCGCTTGAGCGGCCAGGATCGCTTTTTCAACGATCATGCGCGAAATCACAGGGTTCTCTTCGAGGTATGTCATCAGCTCTTCGCCGACGATCTGCTGGACGACAGATGCGACATCGCTATTTCCAAGCCGCTGCTTGGTCTGTCCTTCGAACTGAGGATTGGGCACTTTGACCGAGATGACAGCCGTCATCCCTTCGCGCATGTCGTCGCCCTGGACCCCAATCTTATCGCTCTTGAGCAAGTTATGCCCTTTGATATACTGGTTAAGGACGCGCGTCAGAGCTGTGCTGAATCCGGTGACATGCGTTCCCCCTTGGCGGGTCGCAATGTTGTTCACATAGGAATAGGTGTTTTCTGTGTAGGTATCGTTCCATTGCATCGCCACTTCAAAATCGATGGGCCCGTCGACACCCTCTTTATTCCCATGGATATAGATCGGTTTGGGAAAAAGCGGAGTCTTGTTCTCGTTCAGATACTCAACAAATGACCTGACGCCCCCTTCATAGCAGAAAGAAATTTCAACGGGCGCAGTTTCCCTTTCGTCGCGGAAATTGATCTTTAAGCCCCGGTTCAAGAAGGCAAGTTCGCGGAACCTCTTAAGAAGGATGTCGTATTCATAAACAGTGACGGTGAAGATCGAGTCATCGGGCCAAAATGAGACTTTCGTCCCGTGCTTTTCTGTTTGGCCGATCAGCTTCAAGCTCGATGTCGGCTTGCCTTTGGAGAAAGTCATTTCGTGGATTTTGCCGTTTTGAGAGACTTCGACGACAAGCTTTTTGGAAAGGGCGTTGACGCAAGAGACGCCGACCCCGTGGAGACCGCCGGAGACCTTATAGGTGCTCTTGTCAAACTTACCGCCTGCGTGCAAAATGGTCATGACAACTTCAAGCGCTGTGACTTCGCGCCCTTGCTTGACCGACTCTTTCTCATGCTTGCCGATCGGAATTCCCCGTCCATCGTCTTCTACAGTGACTGAATGGTCCTTATGAAGCGTGATCGTGATCTCTTTGCAATGACCTGCTAAGGCCTCGTCGACGCTATTGTCGACAACCTCATAGACCAGTTGATGAAGGCCGTTGACTTGAGTATCGCCTATATACATACCCGGACGTTCGCGAACCGCTTGAAGACCTTCCAAAACGGTAATCGAACTGGCATCATATTCTTTTTCATTTGTCATCGTCGTCATACCTTAAAATCTCTTTCATTATCCGTTAGCTTCTGTCGTTGGACTAAAGTTTCAACAGAATCATTTAGCCCAAACGGAATACAATATTCTTAATCTCAACAGCGGGAAACCTTTCCCGCAAACATTTTACTAAACGCGCCCTTTCATGCTGGGAAAGCAAGCTGTACAAGGTCGAATTGTTGACCTTGACGTACAAGATTCCCCCTTCAAAAGAGACAGCTTTTGTCATCGGCGCAAGCTTACTTCCGATGATCTCAGGCCACGATGCCAAAATCAAATCGGGCCTTTCCTTATGCATTTCGCCGATCTGCCCAAGAAGGCGCGGCAACAATGTCCGCATGTCCCGATTCGTTGACTGGATGCCGTCATAACCAAATGGCACGCGGTTGTCTGAATTTTTCTTTGCCATTACTCATCTAAATCGGAGCTTTTACCCCAAACCAGGACTATATTTTAGCCCCCCCATTATAGCAATAGAAAAATGCTAAAAAAGCAGGGCGCTTAGACCCATGGCGATCAGGAAATAGATCGACATCGATAAAAAGTCATTAAAGGCCGTAATAATAGGACCTGCAGCAACAGCCGGATCGACTCCAATGCGCGCAAAGAACAGCGGTGAAAACACACCCAGCAAAGTGCCGGCCAAGCAAGCGCCCATTAATCCGATGCCGACGATCAGTCCGACGGCAATTGGGCTGACTTCCGCTCCTGATACGCCGACAAAGTCGAGAGCATAGACAACAATGCCGCAAAGCACGCCGAATATCGTACCGGTCGTTAATCCGAGAAGCAGTTCTTTGACGACGGCTTCTCCTTTATTACCTAAAGAGAGGAGGCCAGTCGCCATGCTGCGCACAAGCACCGTACTGCATTGGATCCCGATATTGCCCGACATCCCTGTAATCAAAGGAACAAAGAACAGGACAAAGGTCAATACGCCGCCGACATAAGATTGAAACGAGGAGATCACCCCTACATTGATCAATCCGGCGCACAACGTGACGACAAGCCATGGCGCCCGCGATAAAAAACGCTTGAACAGGGGCTCAGGCACGCTCACTTTTTCCGCAGTACCCGCCATATTCGCGATCGTCTCATCGGCGATATCTTCGACGGCGTCGAGGACATCTTCATACGTGATTACGCCGAGCAAATGGTTCTTTTCGTCGACAACTGTTAACGCCGGGATCTTGTATCTTTCGACAATATCGACAACCTCTTCGCGCGATGTCTCCGGCGATACCTTGTGCAAGATCGAGCGCATCACCTGGCGCAAAGGAAGATGGGGCGGATTGACGATCAAGTTCCGGGCAGGCACATAGCCTTGCAGCTCCCCTTCCTGGTTCAAAACAAAAATCTTCCGGGTCAGATCGATCCCCGGGTTGTCCCGGATATGGGCCGCAGCCTCGCCGATGGTGACGTCCATGGAAAAGGCAAAAAACTCGTTGGTCATCAACCGTCCGGCAGTGTTCCGGTGATGCTTTTTAATTTCGCGGATCCGCTGCGCTTTTTTCGCTTCGAGCATGTCGACGATTCGGCGGAACCTGCGCTCTGAAATATCTTCTAATACTTCGACAGCTTCATCAGGAGGCATGTGCTCAAAAAGCATCTTGACTTCGCCATCGTCGATATGGCGCAAAACGGCTACCCGGGTATTGCTGTCCGTATTGACCATGAACTCGATCTTTGCTTCGATATCGGATAAATTTTCATATAAAAATGGCCTTGCATGGGAAGGCAGCCTGAATGCTGCATAGGCCAAGTCGACCGGAGAATGCTCCGAAGCAATTTTTGCTATATCATGGATGACGACAGTCGAAGTTTGCTTGTGGAATGCCTGTTCAAGCTTTTCTTGTAAAATGTCGTGCAGCTGCGATGTTTTGGAGTCCATTAAGTTGCCGGCCGCATGGTGCAGCTCTTCAGCTTTTTGGACCTCTTCTGTGACGATTTGCATGATCCACCTCAGCCCGAGTCTTGTGGAGCCTGCCTACAAATTTTGCTTATTTGATTTGACGCCTTTATATCGCTGGTTCGGGTTCAATTCCACGGCTTAAGTTTATTTGACCATGCCCTTCGGAATTCAACTCAAACCAGCGATAAAATCCATCGAAAATCAAAGAAAACCCAAATATTGCCAGGGAAGACTCTTGCCGCCGATCATACCCTGTTTTAGCCTTATTTTTCAAATGCAAATGCATCACCTGCCGACCAATTTGATGATAGCTATTAAATCTGCATTTTACTAGAATTCAAGCACCAATTCATAAATAAAGTTTATCTATGTTTAAACCAGAAAAAATCCGCAATATCGCCATCATCGCCCACATCGACCATGGCAAGACCACAATGCTCGACAGCCTCCTCAAGCAATCCAACGTTTTCCGCGACAACGAGAAAATCCCTGAACGGGTCATGGACAGCTATGACCAGGAAAAAGAACGCGGAATCACGATCTTTGCCAAGCACACAAGTATTTATTTCGAAGACTATAAAATTAATATTATCGACACCCCCGGCCATGCCGACTTCTCCGGAGAAGTGGAGCGGGTCCTCGGGCTTGTCAACTGCGTTCTTCTGCTCGTCGACGCCCAGGAAGGTCCGATGCCGCAGACCAGGTTCGTCCTCTCGCAAGCGTTAAAAATCGGCTTGAAACCGATCGTTGTCCTCAATAAGGTCGACCGTCCTCATGCAGACCCTGACCGCGCCCTTAACTTGACCTTCGACCTCTTCGTCGAGCTCGGCGCCAACGACGAGCAGCTCGACTTCCCGATCTGCTACGCTTCCGGCCTTGGAGGCTTTGCCGTTACAGACCTCAACGATCCTCGCGTCAATATGCGGCCTCTTTTCGAACTGATCCTTAAAGCAGTCCCGGCCCCTCCAGGAAACCTCGACCTCCCCTTCCTGATGCAAGCGACTACCTTAAGCTACGACGACTTCGTCGGAAGGCAAGCCTGCGGCCGGATTTTGGAAGGCCATGTCAAAAAAGGACAAACGATCACCAAGGTCGATAAGAACGGGCATCCGACCCAGCACCGCGTCCAACGCGTTGAAGGCTACCACGGACTGAAGAAAGTCGAGCTCGAAGAAGCCGGCGTAGGCGATATCGTCAGTATTTCAGGCATCCCTGAGATCTCGATCGGCGATACCCTCTGCGATCCTCAACATGTCGTCCAGCTGCCTCCGATCACATTGGCAGAACCAACGCTTTCTATCGAAATGATGGTCAATAACGGCCCCTTCGTTGGAAAAGACGGCAAGCACGTCACGATGAACAAGATCCGCGACCGCCTCCTACAAGAGAGAAAAGCCAATATTTCTTTAAAGATCGAAGAGTCGTCCCGAGACGATGCGATCCGCGTGTGCGGACGCGGCGAGCTCCACTTGGCCGTCCTTATGGAAGCGATGCGGCGCGAAGACTACGAGTTTACGATCTCCAAACCTCAAGTAATCCTCAAGCAAGTCGAAGGCGAGACCCACGAACCTTACGAAATTGCCCATATTGAAGTTCCTCAAGAGTATTCCGGAACGATCATCGAAGAGCTTTCTCGTCGAAAAGGTGAAATGCGCTCCTTAAATACCAACGAGCACAATATCACAACGATCGAATTCCTGATCCCGACCCGGGGACTCATGGGCTACCGCAATGATTTTCTAACGATCACGCGCGGTCTGGGGATCTTAACTTCGATCTTCGACAGCTATGGCCCATGGAAAGGGGAAATTCCAGGACGCCTTCATGGGGCGCTCATCTCTAACGGATCCGGAAAAACGACAGGTTACGCTTGCTTCGGGATCCAAGAACGCGGAAGCTTATTCGTTTCCCCTGGAGACGAAGTCTATGAAGGGATGGTCGTCGGCGAAAACAATCGCGACAACGACCTCGTCGTCAACGTAACCCGCGGCAAACAGCTCACCAACATCCGCGCCTCAGGCAGCGATGAGAACATCATCCTCGTCCCAGCGCGTACGTTTACCCTTGAGCAAGCGATCGACTTCATCCAAGACGACGAGCTCGTCGAAGTCACGCCTCACTTCATCCGTCTTAGAAAACGCTTCTTGAACGAGAACGAACGGAAGCGCAAAGGCGGCTAAGCTTATTTATTGGGAATCAAGGTCTTTCCAACCTTGATTCCTATCTGTTTAATGAGTCTGATCTAATGAAAACCGTTAAAGAAAAACTGGGGATAAAAGAAGGAAAGCAAGTCTTAGTCCTTAATCCTCCAGAAGGCTATTTAGAAGTTCAAGGCTGCGCTTCGGTAGAAGAAGCTGACATCATCCAGCTTTTCATTTCATCAAAAGACGATCTTCAACATTTTCTCGATCAAAAACGCTCCTCGTTAAAGAAATCCATCGCTTTATGGATCACCTATCCCAAGGCATCTCCTCATTTAGGAATTAACCGGGACATCATCGCAAACTTTTTAAAGAAGTATGAGCTTGAAGGAATCGCCATTTGTTCCATTGATGAAACCTGGTCTGCTTTGCGCTTTAAAAGCATCTCTTAAAGAAATGCAAGCTTAGAAACTGTTAATGGATTTTGCGCTAAGCTATCCGCTGATTTGATTTCTTCTGAACGCGTGAATTTTTCATTTGATTTTTCCTTCTGGAAAAATCGTTAAGGATACGTTCTTTTAGCTTCTCAAGCATAGCTTCCGGAATATCTTAATTTCCCATCCAGAAATGCTTAATTGTCGTAAAGCGTGTGATAAGCTGCACTAAAGATTTTAAAAGCCTCCTCAGCTGCGGGTTTATCGTCCCCTTTATACTTATCTGGGTGAAATTGTAGAGAAAGCTTAACATATGCTTTTTTAATGGCAGCCTTATCCGCACCTTCGGGCAGTCCCAAGAGGCTGTAGTTGCTAGGATTGCTTTTTTTCACGCCAAGCAAACCTAAAGCTCGATTTCTTAATTCAACAGCAGGATTAGATTCTTGCTGAGCGGGTTTGGATGCTCTTTGAGTTGATTGAGCATTGTGTTCACGACGAGGCGCAGATTGGGCTCTTGGCCTTGAGCTAGGGGATGGCTCGGCTTTTGGCCGGTGGCCAGACTCGGACTGGGCTCTTGGTCTTGATCCAGATGCTGTTTCAGCCTTTGACTGAGGGGGCGGCGCTGTCTCGGCCTTTGGCTCGGAGCGAGGCGCTGACTGAGCTCTTGACTGAGGGCCAGACTCTGTCTTGGCCTCTGGCTCGTAGCGATGAGGCATTGACTGGGCCTTTGGAATTTCATTGTGTTCTTTTTCTAATTTAATAGCGGGTATCTGATAAAATGAGAAAAAATCCTTAATATGGTCTTTAACACAATTCTCAAAAATACTTCCTAAGCTAAACTGTTTTACGCTAATAACTACAATTTCTTTTTCTGTTAATGAGGGCTGGGAAAATGAAGAATATGAAGGCTTGAATAGGCTCTCCAGGGCTCTTAGCGGCGAGAGAATTGCCATCTTAGCAAAATCAAGGAACGAAGTAGGAATATTCTCAATGCGAGCATTTAACGGTTGGACAGTCATTGTAGCACTACCACCACCACTCGCATAAGGATTGCAATTAATACTAACCTTAAAACCCACTATTTACCCCCTAACAAAAAAGCCAAAAAACAACTAACTTATAATTTTATAAACATCATTTTATTAAAATTTGATAAAAATTGCATTAAATTTTTTAATTTTTCTTTATAAATTTTATTTAATGATAAAAACACTAAATCATTCACAACCAACAGGATGAACAAAAAATCCACAAGTCGCTTATTATAAATAAGTTATACAGATAAGTAAGAATAAACAGACACAATGAGCTTCATCCCCCCCCTCTCTCGAAGCGCCATTTTTTATACAGAAAAAATCTAATGAGGGCAGTCCACCACCCCAGAAGAAAAAGAGAATCCTGATCATCAGACAGCCTCCTTCAAAGGGGGCTTCGACGCGGTTATACTGCGCGCCGGAAGGTTTGACTCTGCGAGACACAGCCCAATCGAGGCTACGGAAACACGAGAAGGTTCTGTGAACCTTCGCAGTGAGGAGTAGGTGAAGCGGTCTTGACCGCGAACTGGTCTTCATTGTTAGCAGGTGAAGCGGTCTTGACCGCGAACTGGGCAGTAAGGAGCAGGTGAAGCAGCCTTAGCTGCGAACTGGTTCCGACAGACTAAGCCCTTCCCCTCTTAGAAGGAAGGGTTAGGTTCTAACCTGGTAATCTCCTCTGACTATCCATTTGTACGACGTCAGCTCCTTTAGCCCCATCGGCCCCCTTGCATGAAACTTTTGCGTGCTGATCGCCACTTCGCCGCCTAGGCCAAACTGAGCTCCATCGGTGAACCGGGTCGATGCATTGACATAGACCGCTGCCGAATCGATCGCTTTTACAAAACGCTCCGCATTTTCTTCTCTTCGGGTCAAAATCCCGTCGCTATGCCCTGAGCTGTGCCGATGGACGTGTTCGATCGCTTCAGCCAAGGAGCCAACTACCTTAACGCCTAAGACAAGGCTTAACCACTCAGTATCCCAATCTTCAGGTCCAGCAAGGCTGCAAGAAGGACCTTGGGCCATTGCCAAAGCTGTTGGATCGAGCCGGAAGGCCACGCCATCTTGGCTGAGGCGATGGACAAGCTTGGGGATAAAATCTGAGGCAATCGCAGCATGCACCAACAGAGTATCCAAGGCATTGCATACCGTGGGACGTTGTGTTTTTGCATTCGCGACGACCTTTATCGAAGCTTCTAAGTCAGCGCTTTCATCGACAAACAGATGGCAAATCCCCGCTCCCCCCATGATCACTGGAATAGAGCTGTTTTCCTTGCAGAAGCGCTGCAAGGAAGAGCTTCCCCTCGGTATGATCAGGTCAATGTAATCATGAAGCTGAAGCAGCTCTTTTACCTCGGATCGATCGGTGTTAGCGACAAGCTGGACGGCTTGCCAAGGAAGATCGGCATCCTGAAGAGACCTTTGAATGATTTCGACCAAGCGTTGATTGGTATGCAAAGCTTCTGAGCCGCCGCGAAGAAGAACGCAATTTCCCGACTTGATGCTAAGCGCGCTAATGTCCAGCGTGACATTGGGCCTTGATTCATAAATGACCCCCAAGACTCCAATCGGCACACGGCATTTTTCCAATTTAAGTTTATTGGAGAGGGTCCCCTTATCAAATACCTCCCCAATAGGATCCGGAAGGTCGATAATTTGGCCGATATCATGGACAATTCCCTTCAATCGATTTTCTAAAGACAGCCGCTCCAACAGCGGTTTGTCCAATCCTTTCTTACTCGCTAATGCGACATCGAGCGCATTGGCCTTCAAAATGGACTGCTCTTCGCGGATCAAATGCTCCATCAATGCTTCCAAGGCTTTATTTTTTTGCTCAACGCTTGCTTGTCCAAGGTGAAATGCGGCCTTTTTGGATGCGATTGCCATCGTTCTTAAGTCTGAGCTCATTGTTTTTACTCCTCGATATGTTTTAGAAATAATGTTCCCACCTGCATCCCATCTGCTAGCTCGATCAATACATTCGGTCTGGAAGAAGAAGCGATGATCGTCCTAATTAAGGACTGGGATGCAACACGCGCAGCTTCAATTTTTGTCGCCATCCCGCCGGTCCCAAAAGCCGTCGAAGAACCGCCTGCAATAGCGACAATCTGATCATCGATGCAATCGACGATCGGAATGAGCTTGGCATCTGGGTTTGCTCGGGGATTGCTTGTGTAGAGTCCTTCTTGATCGGTCAGAAGGACAAGCGTATCGGCCGCCACCAATTCGGCGACCAACGCGGACAAGTTATCATTATCTCCAATACGCGCTTCTTGGGTTGAAACTGCGTCATTTTCATTAATGATCGGGATGATCCCATGATTTAACAGGCAGACGATTGTTTGTTCTGTGGAAGTCCGTTTATTTTCTGAAAAATCCTCTTTCGTCAGAAGGACCTGCCCGACATGCATTTCGTACAAGGCGAACAATTCAGCCCATACCTGCATCAGCTTGACTTGCCCGATTGAAGCAAACATCTGCTTGGAAGGCAAAGACGGATCGATCGATGAAAGAGGGAACAGCTCCTTTCCCGTTGCAACCGCGCCTGAGCTGACGAGGATAAATTGCACCCCCCTGCTCTGAAGGGAGGCCATTTGCTGGACCAGTCTGAACATGGTCCGTTTTGATAACTGATTTGTCCCCTGCGTAAGACTGCTGGTCCCCACTTTAATAATAATCTTTTTCATAACGTTTGAATCTAAGTAATAGAATGCAAATAGATACAACAATCCAGCTGCATCACCTGCTTTGCCTGAAAAAACCAAAAGATATGCCGATTAAGCCATATGAGAATGGCAATCAGCCTCAATAAGGCAAAGCTGTTTTGCAACAGGATCAATAGTCTAGGCCCTAGAAACTAGAACCGAAAACAAGCGAATGTATTGAAAAAAATAGATTACCCTAAAACGGGCGGGGGAGGGGGTAAGTTGAAAGACTGACAATGCGCTACTGAACGTAAATGTTGTTCCATATTGACACCACCAGTGGATACCACTGTCCTTAAACGTTGCCAGTTATACACAATGGATGCATTAAAAGCTATGTGATCGAAGACTTTAAGCCTGGATTGTCGTAAAAAATAGCTGAAACTAGCCGGTTCCGCCGCCTTTGCCAAGCTCTGGAGTCAGCCCATTGCGCGCTACGGTCTGCTTTAGAAATTCGACTTTATGGGCGTCAAGGTCTTGGATGGAATCCATGCCGCTCATCGTAGACGGTCTGCGGCTTCTTACCCGCTCGGCTTCGACAAATAATGATCGATAGGCCTCATAGGGCGTAGGGTCTACTGCCTGCTTGACCATCCGCCGTTCCAGATCATGGATCTCTTCGACTTGGGTTTTAGTGGATACAAATTTCCTATGGACATCTTCGACCTCCCTCTGGGCCTTTTTGTAGCGCATATAGGAAACCTGAGGCCTCATGGCGTCTAGGTCTTGGATAACTTGATTTCTTTCCTGGTTGATGTTCCGGACCGCTTCCCGGAATTTAGCCCGTTTTTCAGAGACCTCGGCTTGAGGGAAGATCTTTTCAAGCAAAGGCGAGCGATGCTCTTCCAAATATTGCTCGAAGGCGTTGATATCGCCATGGACCTGCAGCATAAATCCATCGAGTTCCGCTAGCCGATCGTTCTTTTCCTTAAGGCTCTTCTCGATCGCCTCTTCGCTCAATTCGCAATGGACCGGGGCATTGGCTTTATGGACTTCTTTAATTTTTACCCATGCATCAAATTCATTTTGCAAGGAGCTAAGCTGCCTCTCCAGCATGCATCGGCTCTTCAGCATCTCATCGACTGAACTAAAAGAGGAATGGGACTGCACAAAAGCATCAAAGGGAGCTAATGGAGCCTTTTTTCCGAAAGAAAGAAGAGCGCTTCCCGCTGTTCGATAGGGGACCATTTTCCGTTGAAGCGCATACGCTTCAGCTTCGTTTTTACGAACCGATGCCTGAATTGCGGCTGTCGGAGAAGAAAAATGGGAAAGCTCTTGCTCGGCGGCGATCTTCATGTTCCTGGATTTGGCTGCCTCGGGAAGACGCGGATAGACAACTTTTGGGAGCAGGTCGATCATTTTCCCTGTTTCCTGCGCTCCGATATGGATCATTTGGGTTACCTCATGGTCGGACAACTGAAAGGTGCTGACCTCGTTATTCTGAAATCGGACGGTGCAGACCTTGGTGAACAGGTCAAATTCCACGCTATTTAATGTCAAAAGCGTATTAAATGCCCGATCCCAAGCATGCATTCCCCTTGTTTCAACAGTAGCCTGCATAGGCTGATGCGCGGGCGAAGGGTCCTTTACAATCGTAATTGTGACCATAGTCGAAAACTCCAACAATTCAATTCTGTCTATATCTCTGTAGCTCCATTTTACCATTAATTTTAGATTTAAAATCACACTTAATTAACAGAATTTTAATAAACACATAACATTCTATATATTATACGCTTAAAAAAACATCAACTCTAAACATATGATAATTAACAATATAAATAACAAATTATAAATAATTTATTTACTTTTATTAAAATTTGTTATATAATGGTTTATAACACTTATTAATTAATAAAAACATTGAGGTTTTATGTCATTACAAGAATTAGCCCTTAGAGCTTATGTCAACAGCTTCCCTGAATCCCCTGATCTCGCACCCTCTGCTGAAGGTACTGTCCCTGACGAGCAGAAGGCAGGAGCACAAATTGTGATCGAGCAATGGAATACACTTACAATAGGAGCGCCAGAAGGACCGATCAATATCCGAAGGGCAATGGCGTCCATAGAAAGACGATTTCATATTGTCGAATCAAACACTGCCTCTTCGTCTGACAGCAGCCGACAAACCTTTTCATTGCGCGGACTGACGATGCCTCCGGAGGTAAAGGTCAACGCCCTATTTCATAGTCTAGCGAAGAAAATCGAATCTGACCTGAAACGGGCCGGTTTCAATTGGGTCGACTTGAGACAGTGTGTGCCGACAACCATCGCCGAGTATAGCCAGCTGCAGAGGGATCTCTCTTTGAGCATCGTCTGGAACCAGAGGATCGCGCCAAAACTGAACTTCGGCCATGATGCTCCGCCTTCCACGCCCCAAGAGATCCGCGAATGGCTGAACAATGATGCCAACAGGGCCAGGATCCACCATCTTAGACACTTAGATCTTTCCGGACTCAACCTATCAGAACTGCCTCCGGAAATTTCTCTTTTTACCGGTCTGACCCAACTCGATTTGTCTCATAATTCTCTCACGCAAATTCCGGATAGCTTTGGAAACTTGACCCGCCTGTGGAAATTAGATCTTTCCAATAACAGCCTCCTTGAGCTCCCTCCCTCGATCGGGAACTTAAATCGATTAAGGGAATTAAACTTATCGACAAACCAACTTGAATGTTTGCCTGAGACTTTTATCAATCTGCGCCATTTGGAAAAGCTCAACCTGTCATCGAATTCTTTAACCCAGATTTTCCCAATATTTGATGCGTTCCCTCAATTAAAGAAGCTCAACCTTTCGAACAATTTATTGGAACAGCTTCCTGAAATCCATGCTCACCAACATGCATTGAAAAACCTGAATGTAGCAAAAAACAAGCTAAAAGAACTTCCGGCTTCAATCCACCACTTGTCCCATTTAAAACAACTTGACCTACAGAGCAATAATCTGAGCGAGCTCCCTCCATCTTTCGAAGCTCTTCATCATTTGGAGTTTCTCGATCTAGGCTTCAACCAACTTAGAACGCTTCCCAATCATTTCCCTCCCTCCACCCACATCGATTTTCTGACCCTTAACAACAATCGTCTGATAACAATTCCTCATCATCTTTCTCAAGTGGCATTACGGATCAAGTATTTTAACCTTCTGGGCAATCCCTTTATTTTTAGCCGGCCTGAACGGGAACGGCCATCCTACTTTTTAACACACAAAATTCTGTACCAATATGGAGGATCTATCCAGCATAAACCCGTTTCTCCTCTTGGCGAACTGACTTTTGCGCTCATGCAAGAATGGAACCCGGTTCGCATTGAAGAACTTTTTCTAAAACTCGAACACTCCTTTCAAAACGAGATCAGCCAAAGAATCTACGATCACTTAAGTTCAAGCGACGAAGAGCGCTCCTCATCTCCAAGCAGCTCTTCCAATCCAAGCAGCTCTTCGTCAAGCTCTATGCCGAGCTCCTCTGATAGGGAAAACTTCAATATTTTCGAGGATAGAGCTTTGTTTGCTCAAGCGCTTCAGCAAACGATCCATGACACCTTCGATGCATTGCCTGCCGAGGGAAAAACAAACGTTTATGGAACGCTTTATGTACTTAGCGGAGAAAGCCGCGACGCCCATCCAGATCGTTGGGGCCAACAACACATCAATGACAACATCGTTGCTCTAGCTGATGCGATAAGCCTTGTTTGATTGTCTCAAAAGACAAGAGGGCCATTTTTAAAGGGCAAAATGAATTTTCCGAAACGGATGGCCTAGCCCTAAAGAAACGTCCTCTTGTCGTTTGTTTTTCCCAGTCTCTTTTCCGAAAGATCATGACGAATGATAAACTCCAAGACGACTTAACCAAATAAACACTATCATCATCATTAATTTTACTATTAAAAATAAATTTTAATATAGATTTATTAATCAAATAGATATATCATCTGTCGCCTTATTTTACTATTCATGGAAAGGATTTAGTATGGCGGCTTCAACCTCACTTCCCGCTAGTTCCCATCGTTGCTCTTTGGGATGGCAGAAATCTATTTTAAAGAGCGACGCCTCCTCTTTGATCTATTCTTTGCCCTCCGGAAAACCCAACACAAAAATCCCGCTAACCTCTGGAGGCGAAGACCTGCGTCCTAGAGTCGACCAGGCCCCTCAGGCAGGTCCTAATTGCTATTATTATGCGCTCAATATGTTAAGGAAGCGGATAGGGCCAAATCCTCCTAAAGAATATGAGCAGGCAAGGAGAATTGAAAAATGCATTTCGAGCTATCGAAAAGAGATCACTCAACTAGAGCTCGACTTTTCCAAGAACTTTTCTCTCTTTCAAATCATTCTCGATAGTTACCGTCTAGGGCCGGACCTCCATTCGATCCAGCAAAAACTTCCTGAGATCCTCGCTCAGATCGAATTAATGAATCGAAAATTCCTCTTGGAACGAAACGATTCATTATTAAAAATCTCATCAAGGGCCGCGACAATCTTAAAAGGATTCTGCGGACAAAATGAATGGACCAATCTTCATGAATATATTCAATATATAAAAGTTTCAAAATACCGTGCGGTCCACGATAAATTCTTCCAAGCGTTAGGTGTCGATCCAAAAGAACGGTACGACAGAAATATAAAAGACTTTACCAATGCATTCCTTGACTCCAAAAAAATCCACCTTTCAGAATCGGATCGTCACGATCTCATCATAGAATATTCAAACATGTTTCTTTCCTGGGAAGAGGCCGTTCGACAAACGCCTGGGTATCTAGGAGTCTATTTCCACTTAGCCGCTGCAGATGCTTATGGGTTTAAGCAAGCGGACTGGACTCCCCTGGAGCCGATTAGTTCTTTATTTGAGGATCTTAAAAAACATGGACCTCTTTATGTAGGGGGCTTTTTTGGATCTCAATATTATTCGAAACCTCCTACGATCAGACAAACCATCGAGGGACGTTCTGTCTATGGATGGAATTCTGAAGACAGGCTGTCTGAAGACAAGTTTCAGACTGAACTCGGAGATTTTGTGATATCAGGTCATGCGATCGTGATCATTGGCGCCGCTGAAGGAGGAAGCAAAGGAGGGTTTGTCTATTTCGTCGATCCCCTGGATGGAAGCAGCGTCTCAGACCCCTCCCAACAGAAAATCTATGCGATCACGTATGAAAATTTGATCAACAATGTCTCAACCCTTGATGGTAAAAAGTTCCCTCGCTCATCCATTAACCCTTCTTTCAGATATGCCTTGTACTATCCCAAGTAAGACCATTGCAAGGGTATCAAAGTAGAGATTTGCATTGGTTTTAGGAATTTGCTATAGTCTTTTGTTCACAACAGAAGGCTTATGGACAGCAAAATTCAAGAACCATCCCGCAAAGAGATCTGGAAGATGTTCGACCAGATTTCCTCGACTTATGATTGCGTCAACCGGGTCATGACACTAGGGCTCGATCAACACTGGCGCAAAACAATGTGCCGGTTTCTTCCGCAAGGCGATCGTCTTAAATTGCTTGATTGCGCAACGGGAACGGGCGATCAGATCATTGCCGTCATGGAACAATCGGACCGATTCTCTCAAGCGGTCGGTATCGATCTGGCTGAGAACATGGTCGCCATCGGCGTCCAAAAGATCGCAAAAAAGCCCTATGCTTCTTCCGTTGATATGAAGGTCGCAAGCGCTTTAGAAATCCCGTTTCCCGACAATACCTTCGACTGCGTGACGATCTCGTTTGGGATCCGCAACGTCACCGACGTGATCCTAGCCCTTAAAGAGTTCTTAAGGGTGTTAAAACCTAAAGGGCGCCTGCTCATCCTCGAAGGGACTGTTCCTCGCAATCCTTTCATAAAAGCATTCCACTTGTTCTATTTACGCCACTTTTTGCCTCGCATCGGCGGGCTGATCTCGAGAAAACAGTCGGCTTACCGTTACTTAAATGAGACCATTGAAACGTTCCCTAACGGAGAGCGTTTTTTGCAGCTCATGCAAACTGCAGGCTTTTGCGATCCCTGCGCCCATCCTCTGACAGGGGGGATTACTACTGTTTATCAGGGAGAAAAAGGAGATGGATAAAGAGGCTGTTGTCGACCTCGAAGAAGAGGATCTGTACCAGAAGCGCAGAACGTCTATCGCTTCCGATCATCTTGAGATCAATGGGCAAACCTACGCCTACCAGCATCTTGCCATCGAGATCGCGCCTGTCGATATTCCGACATGGCTCAAAGCCCAATCGCTGTTTCCAAAAGTCTGTTGGATGGAAAAAGGGGGGAAGGTCCAACGGGCCGCTCTTGGAAATCTCTTAAGCTTTCCTTCGATTCCCCATATTTCAGTCGATTCCCATCCTGAAGTAAGGCTCTACGGCGGCAGGCAGTTTGGTTCCGGTTCGATCGATCCGAGCTGGCGCCCATTCCCCTCCTGCGCGTTTTGGCTCCCCCAATTTGAGATCGTCCAGGAAAAAGAACATGCCGTGCTGCATATCCACTTCTTAAATGAAGATGCCAATCCCAGCGCAATGCGCCAGCTTTGTTTCGAAGAACAAGCATTGCGATGGCATGGAGCTGTTTTGGAAGCTAGGCAAGACTTTCCAACCTTTACCGACTGGGAAAGGATGGTCGCCGCCTCGCTCGAGAAGATTGAAAACGGCCAGATTGAAAAAGTCGTCGTCGCGCGCAAAACAAAGCTAATGACCGATCAGAAGCTCGATGCCTATGCCCTGCTCTCTGAAATGCGTCCCCAAGCGGCTAGAGCTACCGTTTTCTCCTTTCAATTGACCCCAGAAGCTTCCTTTATTGGCGCAACGCCAGAAAAGTTGTACTGCAGGCAAGGCTCTAAAATCGAGACCGACGCCGTTGCCGGCACGCGTCCTCGCGGAGATACTCCCGAAGAGGACATGATGCTGAGCGAAGAGCTGTTGGAAAATCCCAAGGAACAAAGAGAATTTGCCTTTGTGAAGCAGTTTATTCAGACCGCCCTTGAGCCCCTCTGCACCGACATGGAATGGAACGATGAAGACACCGTGCTGCAGATGCCCCATGTGCAGCATATCTGCAATCATCTGACTGCCGCTTTGAAAAACGGGGTTTCCGACCACGATCTGATCGCCACATTGCATCCCACTCCCGCTCTCGGCGGAAAACCCCGAAGCAGCGCGCTCTCCCTTCTTGCAGAGCTCGAACCCTTTCAACGGGGTTGGTACGGAGCGCCGATCGGCTATATCTCTTCGCAAGAGGCCGATATTGCCGTCGCTATCCGTTCCGCGCTGATCCGAGGCAGCGAGATCGATCTGTATGCCGGGACCGGCATCGTCAAAGGAAGCCATCCGGAAAAAGAGTGGGACGAGCTCGAACAAAAAATCAAAACATTTAAAAAAGTCCTCCTATGAGCGCCGACACAGGATCCCTTAATCTCACATGGTCCAACTTGATCATCGATCAACTCCTGAAACAGGGCGTCCGGTATTTTTGCTTAGGCGCCGGATCCCGCTCAACTCCCCTTGCCCTTGCCATCGCCGACCACCCCGACACGCAGCACCTGGTTCATTTTGATGAAAGGGGCGTCGGTTTTCATGCCCTCGGCTATTCGAAGGCCACCGGACTTCCTGCAGTGATCGTTGTCACATCGGGAACCGCTGTCGCCAACTTGTTCCCTGCGATCATGGAAGCTAGCAACGAGAGGGTCCCTCTGATCCTGTTGACGTCGGACCGCCCTCACGAGCTGCGCGATTGCGGCGCCAACCAAACCTGCGACCAGATCAAGCTGTTCTCCGATTATGTGAGGTGGCAGGACGATCTTCCTTGTCCGACAACAGAAATCTCGGAACGTTATCTCGCAACGACGATCGCCCAAGCGGTCTACCGCAGCCGGCATGGACACCCGGGACCTGTCCATCTCAACTGTCCGTTCCGCGAACCTCTCTTTTCATTATCTCTTCCTCCGATTCCGGACGTTTCTCCCACTTTTTATGAAACAACGCAAACGATGCCAGCTGTCTCAACCCTGGAACGCTGGGCAGAGTGTTTCCAAGACACGCCCAAAGGGATCATTGTTGCGGGATCTTTGCCCGCGCGCCAAAAAATGGACCCGGTCTTCCAACTCGCCTCAATCCTCAAATGGCCCATCCTTCCCGATATCCTCTCTCAAGTCAGGTCCTCCGGCTACAACCATGAAGTGATCCGCCACTACGACGCTCTTCTGAAAGCGAACCCAAGCTACAAGCCCGACCTCGTCCTCCATTTGGGAGACCGGCTTGTGTCCAAAACGCTTGCCCAATGGTTAAAAACGCTTGACTGCCCCTATTTTCAAGTCTCCGACCACCCCTGCCGCCAAGATCCCGACCACATTGTGACGCATCGCCTAGCCGTGGATCCTTCCCTATTTTGCAAAGAGATCGCAGGCTTTGTCGAAGAAAGGTCCCCTACCGATTGGTTCGGCGCCTGGAAGACAGCTTCCGATAAAATGGAGCAGCATTTAGGCGCTATGATCGATAACCAGGCCGATCTGACAGAGCCCGGCATCGCACGCTCGTTATCGAACAGCCTGAACCCTTCCTGGTCGCTATTTATCGGCAGCAGCATGCCGATCCGCGATACCGACCAATTTTTATTTCCGAAGCAGCCCATCGGCCCCATCTTTGGAAACCGCGGCGTCAGCGGCATCGACGGCAACATCGCTACCGCCATTGGGATCGCGCAAGGGATGCAGCAACCCACCTTTGCCCTGTTCGGCGATCTGGCATTTCTCCACGACATCAATTCCCTTGCCCAATTGCGGCAAGCGCAATATCCCGTCGTCATCCTCGTCATCAACAACCATGGCGGCGGCATTTTTTCATTTTTGCCGATTGCGCAGCGCAAAGACGTTCTCGAAGAATTCTTCGTCGCTTCCCATCCCTACAACTTCCAAAACGCCGCCGAGCTGTTCCAAATCCCTTACTTCCGCCCCCATAATCCCCGAGATTGGGAACAGCTCTTTTCCGACCTGCTCGCCAATCCCTGCTCCGCCATCGTGGAAATCCAAACAAGGCGCGCTGAAAATCTCTTGCTCCACCAGGAAATCCAACAGTCGGTGATTGAATGCTTGAATGCGACACACACGGCGACATAGCAAAGCCTGCCCTCGTCTTTTTGCACGGTTTTTTAGGCGCGCGCGAGGACTGGACGCCGATGATCGACAAACTCAAGCGCAATTTTTTTTGCGTGGCGTTGGAACTTGGGCCCCTTGATGCCATTGAGCGCACGGTAAAACAATTGCCCTTGCATGAGCCCGCCTACGTCGGCTATTCGATGGGAGGCCGGGCTGCCCTCCAACTTCCACCGACTTGCCCCTCCATCATTCTCTCTGCGCACACCGGCCTTGACACAGAACAAGAAAAAAAGCTGCGCTGGGAAGAGGACCTCCATTGGGCCCAGATGCTCGAGACCCAACCGATCCGATCGTTCCTAGAAAAATGGTATGCGCAGCCCCTTTTCCAATCGCTTCGCAAACAGCAGGCGCTGTTCGAGCAAATCTTGCAAAGAAGGTCGTGCCAAGACCCCGTGAAATTAGCTTCGATCCTGCGGCAAATGAGCCTTGGGAAACAAAAAAAGATCACCGCGTACCATCCGAAAACCCTGTTCCTGTTCGGCGAAGAAGATTTGAAATATGAACAGCTTTACGCTAAACTCCCACAGACAGTTCTAAGAAAGAAAATTCCGAAGGCCGGCCACGCCATCCATCTGGAAAATCCCGATGCATGCGTTAAGGCGATTGAACAATGGAGATTTACTGATGCAAACAATTGAAAACACACAGACCATCGATTGGACAAGCTGCGGCTCATACACTGATATTCTCTATCACAAAGCAGAAGGCATCGCCAAGATCACCATCAACCGCCCTGAAGTCCGTAACGCCTTCCGCCCCCATACCGTGACTGAAATGTCGCATGCCCTCAACGACGCGCGTGACGATCAGCAGATCGGTGTCATCATCTTGACAGGCCAAGGCAAAGAAGCGTTCTGCTCCGGCGGAGACCAACGGATCCGCGGACACGCCGGTTATGTTGACGACGACGGGATCCACCGCTTGAACGTCCTCGACTTCCAACGGCAAATCCGCAGCTGCCCAAAGCCGGTGATCGCCATGGTCGCAGGATTTGCGATCGGCGGCGGCCACGTGCTCCATGTCGTCTGCGATCTTTCCATTGCCGCAGACAATGCGATTTTCGGACAAGTCGGCCCTAAAGTCGGCTCTTTCGACGGAGGCTATGGCTCCAGCTACCTCTCCAGGATCGTCGGACAGAAAAAAGCGCGGGAAATCTGGTACCTCTGCAGACGCTATAATGCCCAGGAAGCGTTGGAAATGGGGCTTGTCAACATCGTCGTCCCCTACGAAAAACTCGAAGAGACCACTGTCCAATGGTGCCGCGAAATCCTCCTCCATTCTCCCCTTGCCATCCGCTGCCTGAAATCGGCCTTCAATGCCGATTGCGATGGGCAAGCAGGGCTGCAAGAGCTCGCCGGCAACGCCACATTGCTCTACTACATGTCGGAAGAAGCGAAAGAAGGACATCGCGCTTACCTTGAAAAGCGCCGTCCCGACTTTTCCCAATTTCCAAAAAGGCCTTAAGCGATGAACAAAATCCTCATTTGGACAATGGCCTGCCGGCCAAAGACACTGATTGCCAGCATCAGCCCCGTATTGATCGGTACGACGCTGGCGCTTTCCCAAGGTCATTTCGATCTGAGGATGTTCTTGTTCACATTGGCAACCGCGCTCGGGATCCAAGTCTCGACCAACTTTGCCAATGACTACTTTGACTTCATCAAAGGCGCCGATAACGAGAAGCGCAAAGGCCCGACCCGAGTCGTCCAAGCAGGACTGGTCAGCTTGCGCCAAATGAAAACAGGACTGTTGGTCTGCCTGTTCGTTACATTCCTTTCCGGATGCTACCTGATCTGGCATGGAGGAATTTTCCTCTCATGCCTCCTCTCGCTTTCTCTTTTGCTTGCCGTCGTCTATACGGGAGGGCCCTTTCCGCTCGCTTATTTGGGGCTCGGCGAACTATTCGTCTTTTTGTTCTTCGGCCTTGCCGCCGTGTCCGGGACCTATTACCTGCAAACAGGGACTGTCACCCTGACCTCCCTTCTTGCCGGCATCGCGCCCGGAGCGCTCTCAACGGCTATCCTGATCGTCAACAACGTCCGCGACATCGATGAAGATAAAGAAGCGAACAAAAAAACCCTGGCCGTCCGTTTTGGGCTGACATTCGGAAAGATCGAGTACCTCTTTGCCATTTTGCTCACACTTCTTCCCCTGATCTGCTTTTTCCGGTCCCATCCCTATACCCTTATTACACTGAGCATCTTTCTGCCGGCAATCCCATCCATGAGGCTGATGCTGAACCACACCGAACCATCCCAACTCAACATCTTGTTCTCACAAACAGGAAAGCTCTTATGGCTGTACACACTCCTTTTCTGCCTCGGATGGATGCTGTAGCGTCTTGGAGGCTCTACCACTATACCCTTCCATTAAGCACGTTTTCAGATAAGCGGGAAGGATTGATTCTGCAAACAACATTTGCCGATGGCGCATGCGGCTGGGGAGAGATCGCTCCTTTGCCTGAGCGGAGCAAAGAGACATTGGATGAGGCCAAGGAGCAACTTCTCCAAGCTCTTCATGGGAAACTGCGCTCCCCGCCTTTTCCATCCGTTGCATTCGGACTAGAGTGCGCGCTAACTCCCTACAAGGCTCCGAGAGTCCGTTTTCCCCTTTGGGCCCTTCTGGCAGGAACGCCTAAAGCAATCCATGAAAAAGCAATCCGCGCCGAGCTAGAGGGATTTCGCGCCATTAAGATCAAAGTCTCTAACTTAAGTCCATCCGATGCAGAGCAAGCCATCAGGCCTCTGATCGGCAAATTTCAATTGCGCATCGATGTCAACCGCGCTTGGAGCTTCGATCAAGCAGTCGAATTCTTTTCCCAATTTCCCAAGTCCGCAATTGCCTGCATTGAGGAACCGACGCATGAACTGGACCGCTTGCATGATTTTCCATTCCCATTCGCTTTAGACGAGTCGCTTTCCGAGATCCCTTTTTCCAAAATTGCGGCCTTTCCCCATCTGACAACGCTCATCATCAAGCCCACGGTCACAGGCGGAAGCTACGCCCTCAAGATCCTCGAACAGCTTGGCAAACAGATCATCTTCACAGGAGCCTTTGAAAGCGGGATCGGCACTGCGCAGATCGCAATCTTTGCCCACAGATTAAATCTGATGGAAAATCCGCTCGGTTTAGACACCTACCGATTTCTTAAAGAAGACCTTCTTCAATCGCCCCTTGATTTTTCTCAAGGGACTTTACAACTCCCGTCCCAATTTAACTTAAATCTCCAACATCTTGCCGAGGTAGCTCATGGATGATTTATTGTGTCCCGTTCATGAGCATGCAAAAAAAAATCCCGAACGGATCGCGATCGAGTCGCCCGAATGCATTTTAACCTACGGCCAACTCGATGCAGCCATCGCAAACCACTGCAACAAACTAAAAACATTATCGATCGAACCTAATGCCCATGTCGCCTTTGTCGCTAAAACTTCCCTTCCTTCCATCCTCCTCTTATTCGCCCTTTTCCGCCTCAAGGCCACCGCTTGCCCGTTAAGCTTCCGCACACCGCCGGAACAACTCCCCTCCCTTGCGCAACAATGCAGCGCCTCGCATCTCATAAACGCAGAAGATTTGCCCATTGAAAAAGCGCCTTTTCCTTGTCCAACTCCAACTTACTCCTCCGATCAGCTCGCCACCATCCTCATGACATCAGGATCTAGCGGAAGACCGAAGGCCGCCTGCCATACCATCGACAACCATTTTGCCAATGCCCAAGGCGCCATATCACCTCTTCAATGCACGACAGCCACGCGCTGGCTCCTTTCCCTCCCCCTCTTCCATATCGGCGGCCTCGCCATCCTGTTCCGGACATTTTTAGCAGGCGGCGCCATCGTCCTGACCGATAAACCTCTCTACGCCGCTCTAGAGGAAAGACTCATTTCACACGCATCCTTTGTTCCCACACAGCTCTTCCGCCTCCTCCAAGAACCTCAGGAGCGGATCGCCAAGATCGCACAATCTGCAACCTGCATCTTGATCGGCGGAGCTCCCCTTTCATCTTCGCTTGCTCAAAAAGCCTTTGTCCATCGCCTCCCCCTATTCACCGCCTATGGAATGACCGAGATGAGCTCGATGATCACGTTGGCGCAGCCGCAAGAGATCGCATCCCATCTGCACATGGGAAAGCCTCTTCCCTATCGGCAAGTGCGTATTGACGAACATGGAGAGATCTTAGTTCGAGGAAAGACTCTATTCGCAGGGTATTGGGACCCGGTCCTGCAAAAAATCATTTCAGCGACATCTGATGGATGGCTGCCGACAAAAGACCTAGGAGCGCTTGACGATCAGGGCTATCTCACTCTGCTCGGCCGCAAGGACCGGATGTTCATTTCCGGCGGCGAAAACATCCAGCCGGAAGAAATTGAAGCCGCCTTGTGCCGGGTCCCCGGCATTCTGGCTGCGCACGTGATTCCCACCGAAGATGCTGAGTTCGGACAGCGCCCTGTCGCCTATCTTCTCGAAGATTCTTGCGAGCACACCCTTGAAAGTGTCCGCGCAGCTTTGCGCGGAACCCTTCCCTCCTTCAAGCATCCCATCAAAATTTTTCCTTATACAAATGAAATGAAAAACGGGATGAAAATAGTAAAAAAAAATCAATATAATTGAAAAACAGCGAACAAGAATCTATAATGAAACCCTAATTTTTTAAAATATGGTGTTACCATGTCGGTTTCAAATGCCACAGCAATTCCGCCTCACCTTTCCCATGATGTAACCGGCGGATATCCACTGCACACTCCTGAAATCCCGAGCGCTGAGCCCTCCGATTGCATGCAAAGCATTGTCGCATGGTTACGAAGCGATGAAACCCCTTTGATCCTTAAAGCCGGCGCAATGTTTGCAGGAGTCATTGCAACGGTAGCTGCAGGGGTTGCAATCGGCTATCCGCTCCTCGTCTCTGCGATCGTCTTGATCCCAACGACAGTCTGGGCAGCTTTTGCATGGAGCCAATTATCATCCAAAGAGAATGCAGCTCAAGAAGCTTCTGCAAATGCTCAAAGAATCGCTGCCCAGATCGCTAGTCGAGCTAATGAAGCGCAACAAGCATTCAATGCCATTAAAGAAGCTGTCGGCGGAGAAGCAGCATTCAACGCCCTTCCCGTCCTTGATATCGGCGATCGAACAGGTCGTACAGGCTATCTGGATTTTCTTCGACCCAATGATTTGGCCCATTCCGTCATGAGAGGCACCGATGCGGGCGGTAGACCATTTATCAGCCTAAAGCTTAACGTTCCTTCTGAAAGTGGACACCCTCCCTATCAGACTGCGATCACATTTTTCCAACGTTTTGCAACGGGCGGGGAATGGACTTGGGGCTCTCAAAACTATCAGGGGAATCCGGTCAATTTCGGAAACCGCCTCACACCTCAAGATCTGGCGATCATCCGACAGATTATCGTCGATAGAAACCACCCTCAGCTCAGCCTTGTATAATTCGCCTACTGACAGTCGAACTTAAGAGATTTATTTAACCGGGAAGGGGTTTCTAACCCCTTCCCGGTTAAATAAACTCCTTAGAGGGCAAATACTCCGAGGCCTTTGGCCCTAAAAAGTTACAAAGTCGAGTTAAAATACCCTTCCCTTTAATATTAAGATTCTGTAAAACGTACAGACTGATAATCTAACCAATCCAATTGGACAAGATTGCATTTAGAAAATCAGATCGCATTAACATCTGAGACAGCAACTGATCAGACTAGCTTACCTAACCTGTTCGCAAAGCAGATTAAAAAGGGGCTAGAACGGTTTCCCCACCTTTTCGATAGCCGGCTTTTCGATGGGCTCGAACGGCTCATCGCCAATTCCTCAAAGGATTTTGTCTCTAACCGCTCTGAGAAGCACTTGCGCACGCTTCTGCTCGCGCAGTTTTTCCTCCAAAAAAAGATGGAAGAGGCTATCCGATCGGAGAAAGGGCCTAACAAGAACATCTTTCTAAAAGTTTTTCGCCAATCTTCAAAGATCTGCATAGCCCTTACCTTCCACGACTTTTACCGCTTTCATCACGAACAGCTCATCAAAACGATCCATACCTTGCTTCCGGGCATCCATGAGATCCCCCGCTCCTTCTACTTGTGGCACCATCCCGAGATGGCCTATTTGTTCTGTTATGTGGAAATCTACAAACTTCGAGGAGAGGAGTTCTCGATAGCTGAAATTAAAGAGTTTGAAAGTTCTTTAGCACAGCATTTGACCACAATCCCCCCTTTGACCCCGGCCCTTTTTTGGCCCTACAATGAAGAGGAGTCCTACCGCCAGGTCCAACTGCTGCAAAGAGAAATCCATAGCCCCAAAGACCTGCCTCACGTCCACGTCCATTTTCGGGAACAAACGCCGGAATCTTTGGAATTCCTTATCCACTTAGTACGCCCTAATCCTTCCGATCCATTGGAAGCATGCCTCAAGCGATTTCCCGCCTCCTTGCACACCTTCTGCCATTTTATGCATCATCGCCAGACCCCTTTTCCTATGGAAAGCTCTGCGTTGTCGATTAAGATCCCATCGAGCGCCTTCGATGTCCGGGAATCGATCAACCTCCTTTACGTAAGAAGATACGTTTTAAAATATCTCGAAGAGATCCTTGGAACCTTCCGCGATTACAACGGGGGGCTTTTTGAAAAACAGCAGCAACATTTTGAAACGATCAGGATGCACCTTGGAGACAAGATACGCAACTTCGATATCTTTGCGGAGAAAGTGTTCTATGCGATCCATCCCGTCGAAAGGCGCTTGTCCTTAAAAATTGATGAAGCCGAAGACCTGTTTACCGCCTTTTCCCATGTCATCGCTGACAAAAACACCACCGTTGTCCATAAGAAGTTCGATAATGTGATTATCTTTAAGACGACCGACATCTCCGATCAGCTTAAGCTGAGCAGGAACGCCATCGATCCCAATAAGACTGCCGCCCAAGCCCGCCTCTCGCTCGGAGGGTTCCACTATTATTGCCTGTTCTGCCCAAGGGAAATGCAGATCAGCTCTTTTCTTGAAACAAGCTCGCCTCCCAAAGAAAAAACTAAAACGTTCAAGCTGATCTTTCAGGAGGGAGCCCCCCTCTCCCTTAATCCCTACCACTCTTATGGAGATATGCGCAGCCGCCTGCTCAGCAAGCTTCTCTTTGAAGGCCTCATGAGGCTGAATGCGCTTGGCAATCCTGAACCTGCCGGCGCTGTTCAGGTGAGTTCAAGTTCCGATGGGATGACCTACACATTTAAACTTCGGCCAAGCTATTGGTCGAACGGAGAGAAGGTCACTGCCGCCGACTATGTGATGAGCCTGCAGTGTGCTTTAGGCGACCATGTGAGCCATCCTGAGCTCCTCTTTGTCTTAAAAAATGCCCGTCTGTTCAAAGAAAAGAAAGTCCATCCTCAAGAATTAGGGGTTTCAGCTCTCAATGCAGAAACGCTGCAGATCAAACTCGAATGGCCCGACCCTCATTTCCTCCATAAGCTCGCCAGCCCCTACTTCTTTCCGCTGTTCGGAACGATGCGGGAGCCCAAATGGTTCAATGGCCCATTCCTCGTCCGCGAGCAGAACAAAAATGGGATCCTCCTCGAGCGCAATCCCTATTTCTGGGACTCAAAACGCCCCTTCTTCGACCAGGTCGATATCCGATGGGTCAATGATGTCAACACGATCTTCTCTCTTTTCTCACAAGGCAAGGCAGATTGGATCGGGGACCCGATCAGCCCTCTTTCCCCTTTGATTGCTGAAGAGCTTAAAAATGAAGGGAAGCTGCACATGCGCAAAACCTCGCGTCAATTTTCCATCGTCTTCAACACGAAGCATCCGATTCTTAGCAACGCTTCCATAAGGCGCGCTTTAAGCATGTGTATCGACCGCGTCATGATCTGTAAAAATATCTTCTCCTATTGCGATCCTTTACCCCCCTTCTTGCCGGAAACGGAAGAAGCGAAACGGCTGTTTGAACTGGGCCTTCAAGAACTCGGGCTGTCAAAAGAGCAATTTCCCGCGCTTACCTTCAGTTACTCCCATCAGACCCGCCGTGAAGATCTTGCGCAATATCTTCAATCGGCATGGAAAGAGACGCTGGGGATCCATGTGAACCAAGAAAAGATGGAATGGAACATTTTCCGCAACAAATTGGAAAAAGGTCTTTTCGAGATCACAGGAACGATCGTCGAAACGCTTGATGAGGACTCCTTGGAGTTCTACGAAAGGATTGAAGGTCAAAGCTCATGGAACTTCTCTCAATGGACCTGCCGCAGTTACCGGGAAGCCATCGCGTCCGCTCAAAACAAACCGCAGCGCAATGCCATGCTGTTGCATGCAAAACAGATCCTCTTGGACCAGGTCCCATTCACTCCCTTGTTCACATATACCCATCTCTGGGCCCACCATCCAGATCTAGAAAACTACCTCATTGACAACGAAGGCTGCATCGACTTCAGTCATGCGACACTTCAAGGAAGAATAAAATGAAAACAAATGAAATTATTTTCAAAAAAATTAAAACACAAATCAAAACATCACCTGCCACTCTATTTACTTTTAAATACAACTTTGCTAGAGTATGGAAAGAAGCTGCGCGCGCTTTCATCTTATGCGCCCTTATTTTATCAACCAGTTGTCAAAAAGGTCAGGACAAAACAGTGCACACATTAAAAGTCAACTTTCAGGAAGGGGACCTTCCTTCATTACATCCTCATTCGCTGATGATTTATCTTCGCGGAATTTGCGTCGCAAAAACACTGTATGAATGCTTAACGCGCATCGACGAGCAAGGCAAAGTCCAGCTCGCCGGAGCGAAGTCCGTCGAAGTGTCGCCCGATCAACTCCGCTATACCTTCACGCTCCGCGACAACAAATGGTCCGATGGAAGCCCTGTCACTGCGCAGCAATATGAAAAAGCTTGGAAACATGCCCTTTCGCCCACCTCCAGCTGTTCACGCGCAGACCTTCTGTACATGATCAAGAATGCCCAAGAAGCAAAAAAAGGCGATCTTCCATTAAATGCTGTCGGTGTCAAAGCGCTGGACGATAAGACGCTCGTTGTCGAACTTGCCCATCCCTCTCCTTACTTTTTAGAGCTCGCCGCGCAACCGATCTGCGCTCCGCTGATCGATCCTGCTAAAGAGGAACAAAAGGTCTTTAACGGCCCCTTCATCGTCGAAGAGTGGAAGCACAATGACAAGCTCTGCCTTGTCCCTAACTCTGCCTACTGGGACAAAGGACATGTCGGCTTAAAACGCATTGAGATCTTCATGGTCCAAGATGCCATGACCGCCTATTCCATGTTCGAGAAGAAACAGCTCGACTGGATCGGCGTTCCGTTAAGCCCTCTTTCGACCGAGCTCATCGTCAATATGAAAAAAGAAGGCACGCTCAAGTCACATCCAGTCGACAGAGCTTTCTGGGTCTTCCTGAACACGCAGCAACCCTCCCTTTCCTCCCCTGCGATCCGCAAGGCATTGAGCCTTGCCGTCGACCGGCAAGCAATTACCGAGCACATATTGATCGGCGGACATCCTCTGGAAAAGCCGCTTCCTAAAGCTCTACTTCCCGTTAAAACCGCTTCCAACCTAAAAAGAGATGTTTCAGAAGCGCAACAGAGCTTTGAAATTGGATTGAAAGAGATGGGACTTACCAAAGAGACGTTTCCTGCAATCGTCATCACCTACTCGCAGCAGGCCAACCGCAAACAGGTCGCAGAGTACCTGCAGCAAGCGTGGAGCTCTGCCTTTGGCATCCAGGTCAAATTGGAAAACCAAGAATGGAACGTTTTGCGCACCAACTTGGAAAAAGGGCTTTATGAGATCAGCGGATGCTATGAGGCAGCCTTCTACAAAGATCCGATGGAGCTGATGGAAAAAATGGTGACGGTCAGCAACAATAACTTCTCCAAATGGACAACTTCCCCATTTTCTGAAAAGGTCCTCCTAGCCAAACAACAGAGCGATCCTAAAAAACGGATGGAGATCCTCGGAGAAGCCGAGCAGATCCTCATGGAGCAAATGCCCTTCATTCCGATCTGCAGCGACGAGCTGCTCTTCTCGCATCGCCCAGGCCTGAAAGGCTACGCTTTCGACTACGTCGGAGCAGTCGATTT
>JAFEGV010000070.1 GCA_018239665.1 Verrucomicrobiota bacterium
TTCCAGGAAGCATATCGTTCTACGATGACTCCTTTTGGTATCGAGACAATAATCAATAAAACAGCACTGACAATACCACAAAGCAATATTGCTGTAGATCCCGATGAAAAGACAAGAGTCAGTATAATCGCTACCACCCCAGCAACTACATTAACAAAGCGCGCTGTTCGAGTTACTTCAGCTGCAGTAACCGCAGCTACAGTAACTATAATAGCTCCCATCCAATGATCGCAATTAGCGCTCTCGATATTAAAAGGCAAGATACTCGGCCGCGCCATTAACCAGACGCCAATAATTGCCTGCACGATGATGAACCAAGGTAAAGAAACCCCCTGCACGCTTCCTGCCCAACGTTGTCTAAAAGACCAACATGTGCGATCTGGGTCTTTACCTTCATAACCAAGCACATTGCCGCCCAGCCAAAACATTTGCCAGAAGTTCTTCTTTTGTTTATACGTCAGCACCAAAAATTGTCCTACCGCTATAGACTCATGCACTGCCAAGGGCACAGAAATTAATAACGCGAAGGCAGAAACTAAACAGAATCCGCACCAGGCTCCCACGACAACTGGCTGCATAATGACTAATAATATACTTGTTGCGCCTAAAGGTATAACAAGCACAGCAAACGTAACTGCAATAAAAGGCGCTGTGCGCCAGCGTGCACGACCACCCATAAAACCTGTCAGCACTTCCAGCACATAAGCAACTGCACCAAAACCAGCATCAGATATTGGAAAAGACTTCGACAATGCAGAGCCTGTTACTTTATCAGAGCCGTCGCCAAAAAATGGATCCCATAGATGAGGTATATATCCTAGCTGATGAGCTGCTAAATATCGCGCGAGGAAGAAGCCAACCAGCGCTAAAGCAATCCCAAGCCAACGCCTAATCCAAGAGGAAGGATTATATGACCAGCCAGGAGGTTTGTCTGGGCCTGGCAATTGAATACCAGCCCGTCCCGGCAGCCCTGGAATGAGAACAGCAAATGCAATGAATAAGCAAGCCATTAATGTATCGACCAAATAAGTCGTAGGGGTTGGCGACCAAAATATCAGTGGCGCAAGCAATAACCAAAACGCTACAACAGCAGTACCCCACCTGATCAAAGCGAATCGAGGAATAAATGCTATGATTTCTACAAGAATGACAATGACACCAGATATGATATCACTCTTCATTAAGGCCGAGCTCTTATAATCTAAAAGAAAAGGCTGGCTGATGAGCCATATCGCCAATATGCCATTAACCACATAGGTCCAAAGAGTTTTGTAGTTATAAAGCTTTATTTCTTCTAAAAACTGCTGTTCGTTCTTGCCTATCGCTTCTTTAAAACTTTGGATTTTAATTTGTCCGTTTTGCCCTCTCATGCCATTCCTTTAACCCGTGAGTTCACCGGATAATTTTTTATAATCCTAGTCCTTCGAGTCTGTTAACGGATTCGGTTGCTTTGATTTTTGATAAATTTTTTCGCAAATTTTAATTCTGTTCCGAAGGTTGCTCCTCACTGCGAAGGTTCAGTGAACCTTCGCAGTGAGGAGCAAGCAAGCGGCCTTGGTCGCTAACCGGTCTTAGTTAAATTAACTTAACCCAAGGAATTGAATTCAAATTTGCGGAAAAAGGATCGAAAAGCAATCAGCCCAATCCGTTAACAGCCTCTTAGAGGGCGCAAAGGAGAAAACAATTGCACGCTCTTATCCTCATTTAAAATGATTACCGAATTAAATAGGATAATAATTTAACGAGTTTATTTTATGAACCTATCCTAGTATTCGAAGTTTGTGACTTTTGATGTTTTTTTTCGCAAATTTTAATTCTGTTCCGAAGACTGCGGAAACACGAGAAGGCTGCGGACGCACGAGAAGGTCCTGAGGACCTTCGCAGTGGGGAGCAGGTGAAGCGGCCTTGGCCGCGAACTGGTCTTAAATTTTTTTCTGCAGGTGAAGCGACCTTGGTCGCGAACTGGTCTTAAATTTTTTTCTGCAGGTGAAGCGGCCTTGGTCGCGAACTGGTCTTAAGAGCCACAGCTTGGTTCAAATTTAGGGCGCCTCCTTGTCAAATTCCAAATTTTTCAAGTTGCTTGTGTATAGATTGTTCCCTCGTAAAGATCGTCCTTTAGGTTCATAACCTTCACGTAGAACATCTTTAGAATGTAAAAGTTCCACGGCCTCAGCTGAATCCTTCACTTTAGAAGCACTACGCGCTAACATTTCTTCTTCAAATTCAGTTAGTACAATTTCTCTCACTCCGGTTTCTTTCCATTTAGACGAGGTTGTACATGCAATTGAAATGTGACGAGCAAGTGCCAATGCATCCAACAGAGCCTGATTTGCACCTTGTCCTTTAAATGGACTCATAGGGTGAGCTGCATCTCCAATCAAAGTAAATGGTCCCGCTTTTTCCAATAATTCCGGCTTGAGTAATTCTCTGTCGTACAGAGGATAACCTGTAATTAGTGCCGGCAGGGTTGCTGATAAGATTTGAGGAATGGGCTTATGCCACTTTGCTCTACGACATGCTTCTTCTTTAAGAGCCTGAGCTCCTTGTGCACTTAGGGCCCTAGCTTCTTCTTCAGGCATGGGAAAACTAAGTTGCCACATTACCGAGTCTAACGAGTAGGGCATCATGTAGATTCGCTCACAGCCATTGACGGTTTGAAACACGGTGGCCGAGTCTAGCAAAGAACTCTCAGTACCCTTCAGAGCCTCTAAAGGGCAAATACCCAAAATTACTACATAACCCAGGTAACGCAAAGGAGTAATATCCTCACCAATCAATAAGCTGCGTACAACACTACGAATGCCATCGGCACCTATCACCAAATCTGCCTTAGCATTCTTCATCTCTTTGTTAACTTGAAAGCTTAGTTCAACACTTTTATCTTCACATTGTTTAAAACAAACTAAGCGGTATCCCCACTGCACGGCAGCATGGTCGCCCAATTGCTCAAGTAACGCTAAGCGCAAGGCCTGTCGCGGGATATGCACATTCTTACGCCTTGGAGACTTCTTTATGTTTTCATGCGTCCTCACCCCCCATTCAGTAATTTCTTTTCCTTCTGTGGTAAGCACCACATGGCGCGTGGAATTAATCCCGCCTTTTAAAGAGAAAATACCCAACTCTCTCATTGCCTTACTTGCTTGTTGCAAGGTGATTCCGTACCCCTGAGCTCGTGCATAGACATTGCTATCGCGCTCATAAAGAGTAAACGGAATGCCACGATGCAAACAAGCTACAGCAAGCGCCGCGCCTGCTATACCTGCACCAATAATTGCTAGATGTGGATAGTTTTGTGAATCTGCTATGGGGTAATTAGCGGCAGGAATCAAGCCGGATCCGTGGCAATTATCGCATAAACATTGAGTCATCTTAGGGCGAACCGAAGGGTTTCCTTTACCCTTAGTTTTTTCAAATTCATTCATTGCTGTTTGGTAGCGGATTCTCGCCTTCTTGCTAAGCCTCGAGTTTTTTTTGCCGCGTCCACAACATTTCGGACAAATAGTCCAGCAAGCCTTTTTATTTTCCACTTTTTTCAATCTTCTTTCAATTTTGCATATAACTATATTGTGTCTTCTGGAATACATTGTTTCAATTGAAATTTAAGCTATTAATTTTGAAATAGTTGAAAGTTCTTGCGAGAGACTTAGCCAGTCAAAAGTTCTGAATGCATCTCTCCACCACCAATACAAAAAGGCTCGGATTTCTCCGAGCCTTTTTCATAGACAAAATCTAAAAAAATTATGCTTTTGAATTCAATGGCTTACCGGCTAAATATTTACTTATCTTGCAAAAAAGAGCCGTCCCACCACCTCTTACGCCAGCGAATGATCTTTGTCTCAGCCCGAATGCCAGCTCTTGCATAGGGATCGCTATCAGCGAATAGCTTGGCTTCATGCCAATCATCCGTATCAAATAAAGAAATGCCCCCAATAATATTCTCATCTTCATCAAGAAGCGCACCTGAAGCCAGGATCTTATCCCCAAACTTTTTGAGAAAATCACGATGAGCCTGTCTATTGGCCTCTCGGATTACTTCCCTATTTGGAAAATCCGTTGCGAATATCAGATAAGGCATACCACACCATCCGTTAGAGCTTCTGTCTGAAAAATAGATAAACTATTCGTTTTTTCCAATAAAACGTTCTGAATGTGGCTCTCCACCTCCAACACGCAAAAGGCCGGGACAGCCCCCGGCCATTTTCTTATGGATACTCTTTCAGAGGGATGCAATTGGCTGCAGATTGGATCTGATCGAGAATCGAGTCTCCCAGCCAGGGCTCGACCTTACCTTTGGGAATCATATGCTCTATGATGGCCTCCCCTAGTCTTTGGTTCATGTCTACAAACGGCCTCATTGCCTTCTCATACTTCGGGAAAGCAGCGGCATAATCTCCGTTCGCAAGGAATAATTCGCCTGCGAGAAGATAAGCGCCTACGAGGGCCATACTCGTCCCTTGCCCCGATGCTAAACAGGGACTATAAGCCGCATCGCCAATCACGATCACACGATCTTTAAACCATTTATCCATGCGAATTTGCTTTACTTCATCGAAATAGAATTCTGAAGCTAGGTTCATGGATTTGAGAATATTTGGCGTTTCCCATTCTGCGTCTCTATAGATGCTGGATACGATCTCTTTTTGTTGCTTGACGTCTTTATAATCATAAGTGAGTCCGGGCGCTCGGAAAACAAAAAGCGCTTTAGCTTTCTGTCCAGGGACACAGTAAAGGTTCAAGAGCATGTCTTTCTTAGAATAGAACATTTCATGATGGTCCAACTGCAGTTCCGTTTCAATAGAGCAAATAGCTACAAAATAATCTCCTAGATTATGGGAATAGAGAGATTCTTCACCGAAGACAAGAGAGCGAACGTTGGAATGAATTCCGTCTGCTCCAATCAAGAGATCAAACTGTCTGGAATCTCCTCGTGTAAATTCTACCAATAAGTTTGACTTTATGGATTTGATGGAATTGTTAAAAATATACTCGCAAGAGTTAGAAGTGGCATCATACAGAACTTTTGCCAGGTCCTCTCTCCAAAGTTCAATATCATCGCCCACATGCATTCCCATATGTTCCGGCGGAATTTCATGTACGGTCAATCCTTTTTCATCAAGAAAAGTGCCGCCTTGCATGACAATCTTATGTTTGTAAGCTTCCGTATAGAGTTCCATCTTCTTCAAGACTTCAACGGCAATCCCCCGAACATCGATCTTATATCCGCCCTTTCTTAGCGATGGGGACGTTTCAACAATCGTAACATCAAAACCATAGCGTTGGAGCCAATACCCCAAAGCTGGACCTGCAATACTGGCGCCAGAAATTAATACACGTTGAATTTTCATAAAAAACAATTACCTATTGGCATCAAAAATATTAGCTCTTCCCTTCATAACCGATATAAGGGCCTTGATAGCATATAAAAATGCCGGCTTCTTCCAAATAAAATTCTGAACGCATCTCTCCATCTCCAACCACAAAAGGCTCGGATTTTTCCGAGCCTTTTTCATAGACAAAATCCAACAAAATTTCGCACTTAAGATTCCAACCAATTCACTTTACTTACGCAGGCTTGACGCACTAAAACAGACAAGATACACAAACAATATGAAAGATCGGGAATTTGGCAAGGAGGCGTCCTAAATTTGAACCAAGCCGTGCTGGCGCCGAAGCAGCTCAACTTGAATAAGCTTAAGCGATGCTGGCGGGTTAAAATTTAGTGACTGTCCGACGCTGCCAAAAACCGATTTTTCATGTTGTTTGTGTATACTAGCCTGATTTACGCCCATTAGCTCCACATTCAGTGATACAAGTGACAATTGTGGCATGTCTATTGAAGCTAAAGTCAATAGTCCATTCTGGAAATTTTTCTTTGAATCCGTTACTGTGTCTGCTTACTCAAAAGCAAAGCAGAAAACTCTGAATGAAGAACAGCGATTACATCGTCTTTGTAGATGAAAGTGGAGACCACAGTCTTGACTCCATCAATCAACGTTATCCTATTTTCGTTCTATCCTTCTGCGTTTTTCAAAAAGAGACTTATATTCGAGAGATTTCTCCAGCACTTGGAATGCTAAAGCTTTCCCTTTTTGGTCATGACACTATTGTTTTTCACGAACATGAGATTCGAAAAAAAGAAGGCGCTTTCAATAAGCTTTCCAAAGAGCAAAGAGAGGAACTGCTCCAAACTCTAAACATTCAAATAACTCAAGCCAATTTCACTTTAATACCGATTGTAGTCGATAAAGCGACTCTCAAAAAGTCCGGAATGGACACTCCGAACGTCTATCATTTAGCAATGCAGTATGGCCTAGAACTTCTCCATCAATATTTAAATGAACTCGAACAGCACAATTTGAAAACACATGTTATTTTTGAGGCTCGGGGAAAAGCTGAAGATTTGGCCTTAGAAGTTGAATTTAGACGTGTTTGCGATTATCAAAATTTTGGACAAAGACTACTCCCCTTTGAGATCGTAATAGCAGATAAAAAGACGAATTCATGCGGCCTTCAATTCGCAGATTTGACTGCACGCCCAGTAGGTCTATCAGTATTGAGGCCCGATCAACCAAATCGAGCTTTTGAGATTTTACGAGGCAAGTTATATCACAAGCTGAACCATTTCGATAGACAGTTTGTCTTCCCTATAAAAGCGAAAAGCCCCGAGGTAGTCCTCGAGGCTCAGCGCCGGTAGGGTAGTCCCGACCCATTTACCTTCCATCATAAACGGTTTCTCATTTTTTTTCACTTCTAGCAGTGAAAAACATACAAAAATTGAAACCAAAATGCGCAAAGACAGCTCAACCCACGAAAATAGCCTTCATTAATTATTTCATTATAAACAACTTACATGCAGTTAATCATGAGATTATAGAGTTCAATCCTTTCTAACTCCAATCCATTTTAAGGCTTCACTTTTCGGAGTGAGCCCTTTTGTTTTTCCTGCTCTTCCTGCTATATTCCGATGAAGTCTGGAATAACAGAGATCAAGGAAAATAGCCTGTATACAGGCTGTTGACTGCATCCGGAGAACAATGTCTTATTCATTCCAAAAGTTAAGGTTGTAAATGTTAGAGAAGCATGTCCTGTCAGACCCAATCATGATTAGCTGCCTAAAGACCCATTATGGCATTGACGCCACTTCCCTGACATTCCTCCCTTTGGGCGCAGATCTCAATGCTTCGTTATATAAAGTCCAAGCCCATGATCGAAAATCCTATTTCATCAAGCTTAAACAGGGCCACCATCATGATATCAGCATTGAAATCGTAGAGCTCTTACAGCGCGCTGGAATTCAACAGATCATTCCCCCTGTTAAGACAGTTCATGGCAAGCCAACTCAGCCTATCGATGATTTTACTCTCATTGTGTACCCGTTTGTCGAGGGACAAGATGGATTCAATCGCCATCTAACGGATGATCAATGGACTAAGCTTGGCAAAGCGTTGAGACAGGTCCATGAGGTTGAAGTGCCTCCATACATTCAAAACAGGATCAGAAAAGAGTCCTACTCGCCAAAATGGCGCGAGATCGTTCGCGCTCTCTATCCTCGTATTGAGGCCGAAGCCAGCACTGATGAGATCGGTTTAAAGTTACAACTGTTTATGAAGAAGAACATGCCAGCCATTCGCAGGCTTGTAGACCGTGCGGAACAGCTAGGAGAAAAAATTCAGGACCGATCGCCCAAATTCGTGCTGTGCCATTCCGATATTCATGCAGGCAACGTGCTGATCGATGGAAATCATGCTTTCTACATAGTGGACTGGGACGAGCCTATCATGGCGCCGAAAGAACGCGACCTCATGTTTATTGGAGGCGGCGTCGGGAATGTTTGGAATAGGCCGCATGAGGAACAGCTTTTTTATAAGGGTTACGGAAAAACGGAAGTTGATTTGACAATCCTTGCCTATTACCGGCATGAACGGATCGTCGAAGACATTGCTGTCTATTGTCAGGAGTTGCTTTTAACAACGGCAGGAGGCAAAGACAGGCCTGAAATGTACAAGCACTTCATCGACATGTTCGAACCTCGAGGCGTGGTAGAGATAGCATTCAAGACCGATGAAGGTTTATGAGCCTATGCTAATGAAATTTGTAACCGCATAAATATCAACCTCAAGCAAGCAATAGCCCTTTAGACTTGTACTTTTATCGATGGAAGATGCCTTCGTGATGCCTAGCTTCCTGATTATCCATGCAACCTTCGTTCCTCCTTAGAGAATTTTCTCAATTTTCCTACTCAAAAAATATCTCCTAATTATCATAAATGCCTATAAATGAGAAAATAACAGGAATAAGTATTATTATTTTTTAACATCATTAAATTATGAACAACAGAGAACCCTGCAAAAACTTAGAAGAATCTAATCGAAAGACAGTTCAAGAAAACACACTTTATTATCTTAAAAATTATCTACATCCGGATAGAATTTGGGATAAAGAAATTACGCCAAAACAGCGAATTAATCAGATAAGATATGCTAATGTAAACTGGGAAGTCGTGTCCGATCATATCAAAGGTATGGACTATCAGGATTTCTTAAGAACGCCCTACTGGAAAGCGATTGCTGCCCACATTAAATATAGAGCTGGCTACAAGTGCCAACTTTGTAACAGTGCTAATAATTTGGTCACACATCACAGAGATTATGGCATACATGGTTTTGAACATGCTCATATGCAAGAATTAATAGTACTATGTGATGGTTGCCATAGTAAATTCCATGATCGACTCCCTAAATGGAAACTGAAGATGGATGATCGCCGTAGTAAGCTTCATGATCATTTTTTCAAATGGAAACTCAAGATGAGTTTAACATTAACAATTTTATTTGTATTTTTTGTTCGTTTCTTGATGGAGCGCAAGAATGTTGTTTGGTGTCCTTTTTTTTAATTTCTAATCGTTCTTCAGATGGAACTTTAAATTTCGCTTTCTCACCCGTTTTAATAGCAGCTGACAAAGCTGAATGTGTGAAGATAGAAAAATATGGGGAAAGGAATTAAGTTAGAAAACAAATACTTTATTTTTCCTATAATCCAAGTCTTTGTTAATAGAGGAAGCAATGGCCGACTGGACAACGGGCATCTGTAAAGCAAATGGGATTGCCGTCCACTACCTTCGGACCGGAGGCAACAAACCTCCCGTTGTCCTGCTGCATGGACTGACGGCCAATGGAGCGTGCTGGACTCCATTGGCGCGGGAGTTGGAGAAGGACTACGATGTTATCATGCCGGATGCCCGGGGCCACGGGAGCTCCGGCACCCCGGAGCATGGTTACCGCTATGATGACCTTGCCGGCGATGTCATGGGCCTTATCGATGCGCTAGGACTTACCAACCCGGTTCTAATCGGCCATTCTATGGGAGGCATGACTGCGGCTGTGGTCGCAAGTCGGAACTCCAAGCGACTGGGGGGGCTTGTTTTGGCAGATCCAACTTTCTTAACGCCTCAGCGCCAGCATGAAGTTCATCAGAGCGATGTCATCGATCAACATCGCCGGATTCTCAACCAGCCAAGGGAAGCTTTTTTAACTGAGATGCAGCTCCGGCACAGCCGCCGCTCACGCGAGCTCATCGAACTCTTAGCGCAGGCAAGATTTCAAACGAATATTCACGCTTTCGAAGTGTTGACGCCTCCAAATCCTGACTACGTGAAACTGATCAACGCTCTCGATGTTCCGAGCCTGCTCGTCATCGGCGGTGATGGCTCTGTCGTCTCTTCTGAGATGGCCGCAGAGCTAGCTGCGCTCAATCAACATTTGAAGGTTGTACAGATCCCGGAAGTAGGTCACGGGGTTCCATATGACCGGCCAGAGCGTTTTTCGTCCGTCGTCCAAACATTTTTGCGCTTTGGCAGCAAAGTATTTTAAAAAATGTGAAACATCAAGCCCACCTTGCGATTTCTCCAACTTGTTCATAATTAATGCATTATATCTAACACAACACTTTTCAAAATAGACTTAAACTATTTAATTGAAAGCAATCGCAATTAACGTTACAATTTTATTTAAACTAGTTAAAAAAATTAAAATTGTTAATAACAATTCTTTATACAATCTTAAAACAAGAAATGCGCATTTATGTCTTTTAAGAGATTTGAATTCAGTTTCACATTCTTCTCAGTCTCTAAGTTTCGCGCTAAAAAATGCAGGTAAATGGAGTTTTTATGTCCTTTCAAACGTTATCCGGCGAACCTAATCAACCGTCAGTTGATCAACACATGTTGGTTAACGAACAAGCTAATACACCTAAAGCAGCCTTTTTAACGGTGCCAAAAAAAGAAGGCGACGACGTCCAGACTCTTCTAGAAACCCGCATAGATATTCAGAGAAAAAAAATTGATGAGCTGACCATGGATTCTTCAAAAGACGGGCCGGGATCCCCATATGCAGTTGCTTCTCCTAAGAGATTCGTTCTTGCAATGTCCGATACACTGCCAGATGGACAACGAGGCATCAAAATTGAACAACGAAGAGTATTCCAATCTGAACGAAGAGC
>JAFEGV010000071.1 GCA_018239665.1 Verrucomicrobiota bacterium
CTGAAAAAGTCCAAAAAATCGACAGAAACTAAATTCGTTAACAGTCTCTAAGATTCCGTTGCAAAATCCGCTGTCCAGAAAAATCGATAGTTTTACTGGTTGCCGAAGTTTTTCAACTAGATCATAAGTCTAAATGAAACTCTCTGACTTTCGCAATCAAAATTGTTGTTCAAAAGTAACCGTTCCGATATTTTCTTTTTAACCCTTCGGGATCAGGAAAAGATAACATTCTTTATGATGCAACGTTCGCCCATCCGACTCGCGATTGTCGGCGCAACAGGAGCTGTTGGCCAAGAGCTGCTCGCTGTTCTGGAAAAGCGGCAGTTTCCGTTAGCTGAGCTACGCTGCTTTGCCTCTGCCCGCTCTGAAGGAAAAACCCTAACTTTCTGCGGTGAACAGATCGCTGTCGAAGTGATCGATGAGAAGAGCTTTCAAGGGATCGATATCGCTATCTTCAGCGCCGGCCGCAAAATTGCTTATGAATACGCTCCTTTGGCGGTACGCTCAGGCGCTGTCGTTATCGACAACAGCTCGGCTTTTCGCATGCAAGACGATGTGCCCCTGGTCATTCCCGAGATCAACCCTCACGCTCTAAAAAAGCATCAAGGCATTATCGCATCTCCCAATTGCTCGACAACGATTATGCTCATTGCATTGGCCCCTCTGCACCGTTGCTTTGGGATCAAGCGGGTTGTCGCGGCAACCTACCAAGCTGCCAGCGGAGCCGGGGCTGCTGCAATGGAAGAGTTAAAAGCGGAAACCCGCGCCGTGTTAGATGAGGCTCCCTTTGAAAGGCGGATCATGCCATTTCCTTACGCATTTAACCTGTTCACCCATAATTCCCCCCTCTTGGATAATGGATATGTCGATGAAGAGCTCAAAATGCTCTATGAGACCCGCAAGATCCTTGAAGATGACTCGATCTGGGTGAATGCGACATGCGTCCGCGTGCCCGTGCTTCGGGCCCATTCGGAAGCTTTGAACGTCACCTTCCACCGCCCCGCTACTAAAGATCAAATAGTCGAGATCCTGAAAACCGCGCCCGGCCTTGCCCTTCTTGAAAATCGGCCCCTTAACCGCTTCCCCATGCCCTCCGACGCATCAGGGCAAGATCCTGTTTTCTGCGGGCGGATCCGAGAAGACCTTTCCTTCCCCAACACATTTGATCTCTGGGTTGTCGGAGACCAACTGCTTAAGGGAGCTGCTCTAAACGCCGTTCAAATCGCCGAACACCTCAATTACCAGGATATTCTATGCAAATCGTCTTGATTGCCTGCGCGTTCCTTTTCTCTTTTATTGCCTCAAGCCTTGAAGCAGAAGAAACCCGTCCTTATAAACTTTTTGCCGGAAACGCTTGCAAACAGCTTGCCGAAGCCGTTGCAAAGCAGCTCAAGATCCCTTTAAGCCATGTGAAAATCGACCGTTTCAATGATGGAGAAATCAAGATCAAAGTGGAAGAAAACGTCCGCAATACCGAGGTCTTTATCATCCAATCGACATGCCCCACATGTTCAAGCAGCGTTAACGACAACCTGATGGAGCTTTTCCTCCTCATCCGCGCCATGAAAAGGTCATCATCCGGTCCGATCAATGTGATCGTCCCCTACTTCGGGTATGCGCGGCAAGACCGCAAGACCGAAAGCAGGGTCCCGATTTCCGCTTCGGACATTGCCATGCTTTTAGAAACAGCAGGCGCCGATCATGTGATTGCCGTCGACCTGCACTGCGGGCAAATCCAAGGATTTTTCCATAAAGCACCCGTTGACAACCTTTATTCCTCTCCCATTTTCGTCCGGTATTTCGCTTCGAAGAATGATCTTGTCAAACCTGTCGTCGTTTCTCCTGACGCTGGCGGTGTCGAGCGGGCTAAAAAATTTCTTGAGGGCCTTCAAGCCAATAAAGTGAGCGCCAACCTTGCGATCATTGTCAAGCAGCGAGCTGGCGCCGGAGTCGTCGATAAAATGAACTTAGTCGGAAGCGTTGAAGGGTGCGACGCAATCATCGTCGACGATATCTGCGACACCGGCGGAACCCTTGTCCAAGCTGCCAAAGAACTAAAACAACAAGGCGCCCGCAGAGTCTTTGCCTGCATCACGCATCCTGTCTTTTCAGGACCTGCGCTCGAAAGGATTGCTCATTCAGAATTGACCGAGCTTGTCGTTACCGACTCGATCGCAATTTCCAATCAAGCGCCGCCAAACATTGTCCAACTCTCGATTGCTTCCTTGCTAGCTCAGGCTATCGAAGGGACGCACAGCGGAGCCTCTATTTCCCACCTGTTTGCTTTTCACGACAATTAAGCGATCTTTAAACAACAAAGCGTCGTTAGGAGAAATTGCAAAACTCGAATTTGGTCACCAAAGAGAGTTTTGCAACTTTTTCGTTACTTAAATTCAGGATCGGGAAGCTCGTGGAGACGAACCGATGCTATTTCAGGAAGCCTTTGAATTTGCTCAAAAGCGGAAACAATGTCATTTCCTCCAGACAAATAAACGACGGCGGATTTGTAGCCAGAGCACGATAGGCAATGGGGGTAATAGCTCAGGCCTAATCGCCCTGCCCAATTTTCTATGTCCGATTCGGGCCATTCGCAATTAAAATCAACATGCAAAATATCAGGGGCAAAAAAGCGGAGATCGGAGCCTTTGACCGCTGCCGGAAGAAAGAAGTGTTGATCGATCGTCTCTCTTAACAGGCTTAATCCCTCAGAGGAAAAAACTGGTTTGGAGCAAGAAAGGACTAAATAATCTCGCGTCGATCGGTTGACATAACACTGAGAATGCTTAACAATGCTAAATGTTTCTTTAGGAAGATGAGAACTTGCCGCCAACGCTTCGATCTTCTTCCGATCGCTCCAAGTGAAGCAGCGGACGACTATGTGGTCGTCGGAACACTCAAATCCGCCAAGCTGTTGAAAAAGAGATTCGACTTGGCTTAAGTCCCAATTTTTCGAAAGAGGAAGCGAAGAAATGGTATGTCCATCGGGTAATTTGACGCCTGCAGGGTAGATAGTAGCACTCATAGATATCGTAAGCTCCGTGAAAAAAACGAGGATTTTTCAGATTTCAAGGGAATAACACAAGGGAAAAAAAATGTTATATCGCTCGACTCCGGAAGCTAAGCGGAAATGGTGGATTTTAGGCGCGATGACAACCTCGATTTCGATGGTCTTCATTGATGTCACGGTCCTTCCAGTCGCATTGCCTACGATTAGCCGCGAACTTAACTTTTCTCAACTCGGACTGCAATGGATCCTCAACGCCTATACGCTCGCTCTTACTGTACTCGTCCTTGCAGGAGGGCGCATAGCTCAGATGTTTGGCCTCAAGAGTGTTTTTTCATTCGGGATCTGCCTATTTGCCCTTTCTTCTGCCATGTGCGGATTCGGCAATACCGAAAGCTGGCTCGTTTTCAGCAGAGCAGTTCAGGGAGCCGGAGGCGCCCTTATGCTTCCCGCAACACAAGCCATCATTTCTGAGAGCTTTCCTATTAAGGAACGGGGAAAGGCCATTGGTATCTTTATTAGCATAGGATCGGTTTTTCTCGCGTTAGGTCCTTTGATCGGAGGCTATTTAACTGAATTTGCAACATGGCGATACGTCTTTTGGATTAATTTACCCATTGCAGCGATTGGCTTGGTTCTCACTCAACTAACAGTTCCTTCATTCCCTAAAAATAAGTCCTCATTTGACTTTTTAGGCTTTTTCACCAGCTTGTTTGGCATTTCCAGCATCGTCGTAGCCATTATGCAAGCGCAACAGTGGGGATGGCTTTCTCCACGGATTCTTTTTCTTCTAGGCTTAGGGGCCATTCTAATTGTTTTGCTGTTCCACATCGAACGCTCGCAGAAAATGCCTCTGATCGACATCGATTTGCTAAAAACCTCTTCAATCTTAACCAGCTTAAGCATCGTTTCGCTAACGCAATTTCTCGTTATGACCACCGTTTTCTGGGCCATCTTTTTTCAAACGATTTCAGGATATTTGCCTTCCGAAGCGGGCAACATCACCTTCATTGCCTATGCCCCTCTCCTGATTGCAGCTCCTCTTGCAGGAATCTGTATAGACAAGTTCGGTCCGCGACTGCCGATCACGATCGGGTTTTCCCTTCTTATCATTTCCCTGGTCTGGTTTGTCCTCATTGCCAAAGACTTCTCTATCCATGAGCTTTTGCCTTCATTGCTCTGCTTTGGGGCAGGAGTTCCCTTTGTGATGACATCAAGCTCAACTTTTCTTCTCTCAGCCGCACCCAAGGAAAAAAGGGGGATTGCTTCGGGCTTGTTGATCTTGTCCCGTCAGTTTAGCGCAACTCTGGGGCTTGCGATCTTTGGGACCATCAACACTCAATGGACCAATTGGCGCTTTGAACAAATCGTCACGGAACAAAGCACCCATGAGAATTTGGATCCCCGCAGTTTTGAAGGTCTTCTTTCTCATAATCCGACGGCAATCGAGGCTCTTAAAGAAGTTCCGCCTGATGTTGCACAGATCATTCAAAATAGCTTAAGGGATGCGTCGATCTCAGGATTTAATCTGATCAATATGACTGCAGCTCTGCTTGCCTTTCTCGGCTTGCTCATTAGCCTGAGATGGATGAAAAAGAAGAAGGAAGAGGCGCAGTAAAGACCATTTCCTCTTTGGTGACGGGATGAACAAATGAGAGCTTTCCATGATGCAAAGCAATCCCCTCTTTGCTCCATTTGGCAGAGGAGCCATACTTTTGGTCTCCTACGATCGGAGATCGGACTTGCGCAAGCTGCGCACGGATCTGATGATACCGCCCTGTTTGCAATTCAACCTCGAGCAAAAAACCCAATGGAGACTCTTTGAGCATCCGATAAGAGAGGATGGCTTTTTTGCCTTCCGGATGCGCAGATGTTACGACGCGCGCCCGATGTTCGTCGTGCACGAGATAATGCTCCAGGACAGCTTGCGCCTCCGGCGGAGCCTGCTGCACTAACGCGTAATACCACTTGCCGATCATTCTTTCCCGCATCATCTCTTGCAACCGGCTTAGCGCTTTGCTCGTCCGTGCAAAAAGGACAAGCCCGCTGACGGGCTTATCGAGGCGATGGATCGGCTCTAAAAACACTTTCCCCGGCTTGTCGTACTTCCGCTTGATCCAGTCCTTTGCCCAATCGGTCACATTTTCTGCACAGCCGGGACTTTCTTGCGTCGGAATGCCTCCCCGCTTATTGACGACGAGAAGATGGTTATCGACGTAAATAATATCCATTAATTCCTCTGGCGCACCACTTCATAAAGAAGCAATGTGGTCGCCGTTGCGACGTTTAGGGAATCGGCAACTCCATGCATGGGTATGCGCACACGGATGTCCGCTGCGTCCATCCACTGCTTCGATAGGCCGAGCTGCTCTGTCCCCACAGCGATTGCGACAGGCCCTTTAAGATCTGTTTTTGTAAACTCTTCCGATGCCGATGGCGTCGCAGCGACAACGCGGACTCCCCGCTCATTGAGCCAATCAAGCGTTTCGACGCTTTGCGCTTCGACAACGGGAAGGGTGAAAAGAGTCCCGACGCTTGCGCGCACCACATTCGGGTTGTAGATGTCCGTGCACCGGTCGCAGACAATCACTCCATCGGCCCCTGCAGCGTCTGCAGACCGGAGGATCGTTCCTAAATTGCCGGGCTTTTCAATCGCTTCTGCAACAATCAAGAACGGATTTTTTTTGCCCGCGATGTGTTTGGCCAATTCGGCAAGTCCCATCTTCATCTGAACGCCAATGCCGATCAGACCATCCGGCCTATCGCGGTAGGAGAGCTTTTCAAACACGTGGGTTGCACAGGCAAATACCTCAGCTCCCTTCTGTTTGATCTGCTGGATCAAACCTTCTTCATTCTCGCCTAAAAAAAATTCGGGGCAAATAAATAGCGATTGGACCTTGACGCCGCCCTCGGCAGCGCGTTTGAGCTCCCGATACCCTTCGATCAAAAACAAGCCCGATTGGTTGCGCTCGCGCCGGTCATTAAGTTTAAGGGCTCCCTTGATCTTGGGGTTTTGCAAACTGGTGATCTGATTATCCATGGGTCCATCTCGCATAGCTGCCTGAAGGGAGGTCGCATCCGTTTTCCGCCGGAATGATCATCTCTCCCGAAGAAATTTTTCCTTTTTTCTCACCCATCATCTGGCTGAGGAGATAGCGCATCACCAGCGGGGTCATTCCGGGAGTGTGCGTCGTGAAGAAGACAAACAGCGGATGCTCGCTTAATATGTCCCGGCATAACTTTAAGATCTCATGCACGTCCCTCTCGATCTTAAACACCTCGCCTTGAGCGCCCCTTCCAAAACTGGGGGGATCGAGAATAATGCCGTCGTAACGGACGCCCCTTCGGCTTTCCCTTCTTAAGAACTTGATCACATCGTCGACAATCCACCGGATGGGAGCTTTCTGCAATTGATTGAGCTCAGCATTTTCCCTGGCCCAGCTGACCATCCCTTTCGAGGCATCCAGATGGCACACTTTGGCTCCCGCCTTGGCAGCAGCCAGCGTCGCGCCTCCGGAGTAGGCGAACAAGTTCAAAACATTAGGAGGGCTTTTCTGCGCTTGGATCAGATCGGTCATCTCTTTCCACAGCAGGCTATGCTCAGGAAAGACGCCGAGATGGCCGAAGTCGGTCGGAGCGATTTTAAAACGGATCCCTTGGATCTCTGCAGTCCATTCTTTAGGGAGCTGGCGGTTCAGTTTCCAGCTATTGCCTCCATCGCGGCTAAAGTAGGCGTCCGCCTTTTTCCATTCCTCGGAAGGAAGAAGAGGGTGCCACATGGCCTGCGAACAAGGGCGGACAATCCGGAATGGCCCGAACTGCTCAAGCTTCTGCATGTCGCCGCTATCGAGAAGAGTGTATTGAGCTTTCATCTACGCCTGTAAAATATTTTTTTACTTCTCCGGCTGTCTGTCCTTTAGGACGGGAAACCTCGGCCGAAATGTGGAAAAATCTTACCACACTGACCAGTTCTGAACCAGATGCGAAATGGGAGCAAGGCTCAACGATAAAGATAAAATTATTATTTTACAAATAAGCCAAAATTAATTTTATTAACTTTATTTAAATAAAAAATAAATTAAATTAAACAAACAAAAATGATACAATTTTGTAATCAAAAACGGGGACTTTATGTCATCTTCATCTATTCCATCATTAAGAAGCCTTGCTCTGGCATCCGCCTCCCTCAATTTGGCTGCGGTGCCCGAAGAAGCTTTAAAGAGAACGAACACGATCAAGTTCGATGTATGGTGCAATCTGAAAGATGAGGTCCCGGCGCCTTGCAGAGAATTAATGGAAGGGGTTGAAAAAAAGGTATCGCCTGATCAGCTACAGTCCTCGGTCGACCTGCTGTTCCATCGGTTTTCCAACCAACTGACTTTTCGTTACTACCTAGTCATGGGCCCTAATGATGGCGGGATGATCCCTGGCCTTCAGTTACATGCCCTCGAAAAGAGGTACCAAACTGCATGCGAGAATCAAGCTTTGGAGACCTTATGGACCGATTATTTGTTCGATGAATTTACAGATCTCGGAGCTTTCCATCTTACACCCCCTCCTCAAGGACATCAAGAGATCCGAGCTTGGCTCACATCCCCGGATAATGCAGCGTTCGTTCAGCAAATTACTTATATCGAATTGATGGAAAAAGGGCTTGAATACCTTCCTCCTGAAATCGGCCTCTTTACAAACTTAGATTCGTTAGCCGTTGATAAAAACATGCTTAGGGTGCTGCCTAACTCAATATGCAACCTCACAGCATTGAAAACCGTTTCTTTGACCTTAAATAAACTAACCGCTCTTCCGAATGCATTTGGAAATCTCGGCTCCTTAGAAGTAGTTTTACTCGGCAATAACCGCCTAAAATCTCTTCCAAATTCGATCGGGACACTAGTAAACCTTCGTGATTTACAACTTTTAAGCAACAGCCTCACTTCTATTCCCCAATCGATTTGCAACTTGCCTGCATTAGAAACTTTAAGCCTCAGCAACAACAAGCTCTGCGCTATTCCTGCGGAGATTGGAAATCTTCCATCTTTGACACGCCTCAATTTAATGGGCAACTTCCTATTCACACTTCCGGCATCAATCTTTAATCACCAGGGGATCGCGCTTGATAACAGTGTCGATTGCATGACTCCGCTGTGTGGTAATCCTTACATCTTTAACATGGACTCAAACAAACGCGAGCATTTTCCAGCTTTTAAGGCCCATTGGGAACAGTTTATACAATACAGTCCAGAGTCTACCCTTGGAAAACTCTTTCACGCCATCGGCGCTCAAAAGTCTTTTGAAGAGATCAGCAAAATCTTTGCATCTATCAACCCGATCTGGCAGGAGAAAATCACTGAGTGCTCTACAGAGGGTACCGCCAGTGAAATCGCTTCCATTGAATCTGAAGATCGAGAGGCTCTTTTTATTGCCCGCCTTTCAGCTTCTCTCCAAATGGCTGTATCTCGCATATTGAGCGATCTTCCCCCTGCACAGAAAGATAAGGTCTATCATGAGATCGCCCGAATGAACGGTGTCACTGAGAATTGCATAGAGTGGGGCAAGAAACATGCCTTTGACCATGTGCTCATCTTCGTCGATGCGCTGGAAAAGACCTTGCTCGTAAATTAAAGCACTAAAAAGGTCTTATTCGATTTTCTTTCTGATCTTTTCACAGAATACGGCGAAGGAGTCCATTCGCCGTTTCTAAAAAAAGGAGAGCAGAGGAAACCCGTTAATGGACGAAGTGTAATATTATCCAAAAAATCGACTAAAAAAGCTTTTCTTTCGATTAACTTCCGGATCTATGTTTTCTTTTGAATCAACCACTTCTAGTTGAGAAAAATGCATTAACACATCGCGCGCTGTGTATCGATACGCGGGAATCGTATGAGCAGTTTCATAGACCAATGCATCCAAGGGGTAGCGACAATCAGCCTTTAAACCTTCAAAAAGATTTCCGGAGGATCCTACAAATTTTAATCTCTTTAAATAATCAGGCATATCCAAATTTTTTATGGTACTGCTATACTCCTCATATCTTTGAACAAATTCCTCTGACAGCAACCGTTCACTTTCAGGCAATTGGGCTTCAAGCTCGCAAATAGATAGCATCGCCGCCCATATATCATCCTTTTTACTTGCTTCAATTGGAGTAGCGTTTATGAACTTTCTAAGCCGCTCTGGAGAGAAATAGGTCAAAGTGCCACTAAATCGAGGCGTCTCTTCATTTGTTTCCTTCAAGGTATCAAAATCAATAAACATCGCATGATTTTCATCATCGACTACGATATTGCCGGGCTTTACATCTTGATGAACCCCTAATTTATGGATCACATTGAGTCCTTCAAAAATACTGATATACAATCTAAATCGTTGCGACTTTGTCAACTTGCTTAGATCAAGATCCCATAGATTGCACTTCCCTAATTGGGAAACTTTTATACCAGGCTCATCGTTCATGATACGGCTGCAGCGTCTTTCAACGTGATCATGGAATGTTTCATTGCTAGAAAGCTTCTTTGCCAGCTCCGGCACATTGCTCGCTTTGTTGACTTCTCTAGTAATTCCGCGCACAGCTCCCTTTCGGCTAAAACCAATATGGAATTGATTGTTTCCGCCTTCGTCTTTGACTTCGTTGATGATCATGTAGAATTTTGCTTCGGCAGGATGCCCCTCTTTTTCTTTTGAAAACCCAATTCTTTCGATTGTAACTTTGCCGTCTCTGATGAGATCTAATAAACGATCTTTGCCATCTTCTTTGTTTCCGCCTCCTAAATGGCTATAAATGTTATCGAGAGCTTCCGGTTTGAAGCCAAGGTCGTTCAGCACTTTCTTAACTCCACTATCATTTCTAGCGAACCCTACCAATGGCGATAAATTGATGATCGACCTCGCTTGGCTATCCTTTGGGTTGACTTGCTTGCCACTCCCCTTAAAGCCGCTATAATACCCAACGTCAAATGCGCCTTCAAAAGCAGCACATTTCAATTCAGAACCTGAAGCTGACATAATAAAACCTCATATTTACTCTTACACATATTTTAATTAAAAATTGTAAATGTATTATTAAAATCAAAAATTAATACGCATTATCACACGAAAAATAACTAATTTAATAACAAACCACTTCAGTAGAGAGGGTTATGAAAAATCTGGGCTCAGCCTGACCAAAACGAATACAAAACATTGATATTTAATGACTAAGAAATGAAATACCCAATCTCGATGTTCCATTTTTTTTGAAACCCATAGAAGGGTTTTCGACAAAATCAGATCACACCGCTGAGATCGGAACGAAGATCCCGATAGGAATAGCTATGAAGGTAAAAAAATGGAGCATTGAGCCAATGGTTCGAAGGCCCTGCCACCATTAAGAAAAGAATGGAAAAGCTGGGATCCCTTTGGAGACTTTGCGATAAAGGGCTCCAAGCAGGTTATTGGTCGTTGAAAGGATTCTAGTTTGCCGGTTCCCCTTTGCAATG
>JAFEGV010000072.1 GCA_018239665.1 Verrucomicrobiota bacterium
CTTAATCAATAAAAATTAATTTAACCTATTAAAATTAACAAAAAAATCCAAACTCAGATATAATTCCACAACAAATTTCTCACGGGATAAAAATGATTGAAATCAATCCAGCTTCAATAAGACATATTGAACAGCCATCCCTCGGCAATATAGGTCCTTTGACATCTCCTTCAATCAATCATTCTAACGATTCGACATTAACATCTTTAGCTGCCTCAGAAAATGATACTTGCTGCAATTGGTTCACGGAAAAATGGACAGCCTTTACAGAAACAATCGCTTATTATTTTGATTTATCAAAAGCTTATCTATACATCATATACTTTTCCATTATAGAAACTTTCAAGCAAGACCCGGAGAATCGTTCTCAAGACTCCGAGGCTCGCACTACTGAAATAATGTCTCAAATCATTAATCAGTACAGAAGTTCTTTGCAAGGACACGTCGAAATTAATTCAGGAGTCGGCTGCGATCATCGAATTAATCCCGCCCATTTTTCAAGCGCCCTGATGGGAACAGAAGAGATTCCAGAACCTCCAGAAGAAGAAATCGGACAACTGCTCAGGTTCTTCGATCAAATGAACTCAACTGATCCGCAAAATCCTTTATATCTTAATCCTGCGCTCGTTAACGATGAAGATACTCCTGCAAATCTAGAACAATTAAGAACCGGATTAAGCACTTTTCTTGAACACATTGAACAAAACAGGATACCTCGTTCAGATGTGATCAAAAGATACCTTAAGCATATCTGTCATTTCTTTTCTCAGCCCGATACAAGCCGTGAAGCAAAAATCGATTGTCTCCTTGGACTAGCTAGAGCGGGGCATAGAGGATGCCCAACAAGAATGATGGGAGAAAGTCAAACGCACTACCACCGGATGGCAAGAACAGTTCAAATCGAAACGCTTCCTGATCAAATTCTCAGAATTCTCCATGATATACGACTTGGAATCATCGAAGAAATGTCCCAAGGAGATGTACACCGCCGAGGGGAACTCCTTTTAAGTATCGGCACGCACCTTGGAATCCAGCAAGCGGAAACCGCTTATAACGACGATCCTGGATTAATCATTCAACTTGCCCCTCAACGCTCATTACCGTTGTTCTTTAGAGCTTATACAAAAGAAAAAATCATTGAGGTGATCAAGGAATCCATTAACGGACTGCCCATTGAAGGCCGGCCGGCTTGGGAAAGGGCCGCTAGAACGATCTCGACAACTCTTGTATCCGAGTGGTTTAGAGATAATGTTCCTGCGGACTTTCAGCCAGCTCTTGCACCCGACGAGCGAACTGCATCTTACTTAGACCATGTCATGGACGCCAACACAAATACGATTAAAGATGAAGCCATTCATGCCATGTTAGTTCAAATGCAGATCCTTAATTGAGCTCCGCTCTTTTCCTCTTGACTCAAAGCCCCATCCAGCTCCAATCTTAGCTCGACTTTGCAATTTTTTAGGATCGCCTGCTTCGTCTATTTACCCTCTGACGCTCGACGGCAAGTCGAGCTAGGAGATTAATTTAAACAGGAAGGGGTCACTCAACCCCTCCCTGTTTAAATTAACTCCTCAGAGAGGAAAATATCTCGAAGCCTTCAATCCTAAAAATTTACAAAATCAAGCTTAGAGTACACTTCAAATCCTCAAGGGGTATTTTCCATGTCAGACAACCAAGCTAAGAAAAAAGCGTTAGAGCTCGCCATTTCCCATATTGAAAAACAGTTTGGCGAAGGCTCGATCATGACGCTCGGCAAACATTCCGCGGCCAGAGAAATGAGCGTCATCAAGACCGGCGCCATCACATTAGATATCGCACTTGGCATCGGCGGCGTGCCGCGCGGCAGGATCATCGAAATTTACGGCCCTGAATCATCAGGTAAGTCAACGCTTGCCACCCACATCGTTGCCAACGCGCAAAAAAATGGAGGGCTTGCCGCCTACATCGATGCTGAGCATGCGCTCGATCCATCCTATGCCGCTAAAATCGGGGTCAACCTCGATGAACTGATGATCTCTCAGCCCGATTCCGGAGAAGACGCGCTAAACATCGCTGAGACGCTCGCTCGCTCCAACGCCGTCGACCTCATCGTCATCGACTCGGTCGCAGCTCTCGTCCCTAAAAACGAACTGGAAGGGGAGATCGGCGACTCGTTCATGGGACTGCAGGCGCGCATGATGTCCCAAGCGCTGCGCAAGCTCACGTCAACTCTTTCTAAAAGCAATACCTGCGCGATCTTCATTAACCAGATCCGTGAGAAAATCGGAGTGATGTTCGGCAATCCGGAAACGACAACAGGCGGCCGTGCGCTCAAATTCTACGCATCGATCCGTATGGACATCCGCCGGATCGGCAGCATCAAAGGCAGCGATGGAAGCGAAGCCGGCAACCGCGTTAAAGTCAAAGTTGTGAAAAACAAGATGGCGCCTCCTTTCCAATCTGCAGAGTTTGACATCCTCTTCAACGAAGGGATCTCGCGTGTTGGATCGATCCTCGACCTCGCTGTCGACTTGGCGATCATTGATAAAAAAGGAACATGGTTCAGCTACAATAGCACAAGACTTGGCCAAGGCCGCGAAGCTGTGCGCGAAGAGCTTAAAAAGAACCCAAAGCTCGTCGATGAGATCGAAAAGGCCGTGCATGCAAAACTCGCCGATGGAAAAGGGCTGCCGTTGAAAGACGCAGCAACAATTGGACAAGGCGCAAACGAGCTTGCCGAAGTATAAGACCCGTTTATGGACTTTCTGGTTAAAGGGATCATCGTCGGATTTTGCATTGCAGCTCCCGTTGGTCCCATTGGAATACTCTGCATTAAACGGACATTGCATGCAGGTCGCCTAAGCGGACTTGCATGCGGTCTTGGCGCGGCTTGCGCCGACGCAATGTATGGGATCATTGCCGGTTTTGGACTGACGGGCGTTTCTTCAATGCTCTTAAGCTACCAGAACTGGTTTCAAGCCCTTGGCGGCCTATTTTTGCTCTATCTAGGCTTTAAAATATTTCGAGAAAAGCTGGCAAAAACAGAGGCATCGATCAAAGAGAAAGGGAAATTTAAAGACTTCTCCTCAACATTCATCCTCACGCTGACCAATCCTCTGACCATCCTTTCCTTCATGGCCATTTTCGCAGGCCTTGGACTTGTTGAAGGGTCTATCCAGATCTCTAAATCGGTCCAGCTTGTCGCAGGAGTCTTTTTAGGATCCGCGCTGTGGTGGCTCATCCTGGCAGAGCTTGTTACCTTGTTCCGCAAACGCGTCGGAGAAAAGCTGCTGCTCTGGATCAACCGGACAGCGGGCATCCTTATCTTTTTGTTTGGACTAGGAGCCCTTTATCATCTGATTGCTTAACCGCTGAAAAACATCCTGAATTTCCCATTCAATATTTATAAGGAAATTCTTCCAAGCATGATGGCACACCTCAGGAAGGTCGTTTTTGTGAAGAATGTGAAAATTCTTTACAAATAAAGCAATGATTCTCAAAATTTTATCAAATTACAATTCGAAATATGGATTCGAGTATGCGTACTATCTATTCCCTTTTACTCGTTGCAGCCCTGTCATTTTTTAACTTGACCTTTGCTTCCTTCGGAGATCGGGATATTGCAAATCCAAAAAATGAAAGAGCTTCGCTGCCTTACATTCTCTATCCAGATACTAAAAACAAGGAAGAGTTATTGGATCAGTTTCTAAGGAAGCAAGAAGAAAACATCATCGCTTTGACAAAAGAAATTGACTTAGCAAATTGTGTTAATCAACAAGAAGTTTTTCATTTGTTGAATAAAAGAGGTTTAGCGTACTTTTTTATAGGACAACTAGAAAAAGCCATTGAAGATTTTACATTTGTTATTGGAAACATCCAGCCAGAGCAGATTGAGGAAAGTTCACAACTTGGTACAGCATTGTGGGGAAGAATGCTTTGTTATGCATTTTCTGACAAATATGAAAATACATACGAGGATGCTTGTGCAATTTCAGCTTTATTCTGTCCTTGCAATAAAAACCATGAGCGAGGCAATGCTAAGATGGTTACTTCATTCAATCAGCAGAATGAACGGAATGTTTTGCCTGTAGCTAAATTTGCATATCCAGAAGAGCGTGTAAGTATACGGGAGTGCCATGAACGTACCACAATAATTGCAGAAAAGATGAGATCATTGGCAGAACTCATACCAAGTTATGCAATCAGGAAAACAGTCAACTGGCTGATTGATGATCAAGCATTAAAAGCTCATAACTGCTGCAAGAATGGCAACCACTGGACTGAATGTTTAGGTCCCATCGCAGATGTTTGGAAAAAATTAGAAAATACGTGGGATCAGCTTGTTGATTTATTCAACAAAGGAATTAATTTGGATATATTTTTAACAACCCCTTTAAATTTATGAAAAAAATTCTGATTGTTTTTTTGTTAATCAGCAGCTTTGTTTCAAGTGATGAAAAGCGCGCTAAAAAGGAAGAGCTATCGGCTCTTGCAGGATTTCATGAATTCAAGGTCATTACAATGCTTCCTTTTTTTGAAAAAATGAACCGAAAGCTCATCTACGATGCCATTGAAAATTCATTGAAAAAGCAAGGCCAAGTCATTGCTTCTGAAAAGGTATCGATCTTTCAAAGCCTTTTACAGGCTAAACAAGAAGACACGGTCCTTTTTATTGTCATTGATACAAATCAAGATCAAGTCAATGGGTCTCTGGAAATTTTGACAGAAGTGGAAGTGACTAAAAACAAACAAAAAATATCTTCTGCAATTTGGAAAAAAAGCATAACCGCTTATCTGCCTAATGAACAAACTAAAGAGCCTGAAAATGTCGTTGTGAATGTGATCAATCGATTAATTGACAGTTTTCTTCATGATCTAAATGAGACAGATACAAGCACAAAACAACATATTTTTAGTGTTGAGAAGTGCCAGAATCCTTACTAGTGCCTGAAGTAATCCCCCATTACAAACCATGCATCCATCGATTATCGGCTTAAGAGCGCAGTACGCACGCATTTTTGAATGATTTAAAATACACGACCAAGATCCAACACAAAGAAGAATATGCTTTTTAATGTCTATATTGTGAGGGCTTTTTGCCGCAACCGCTTTGGAGGAAATTTGGCCGGGGTAGTGGTTGTAGAACATCCATTCACAACAGATCAAATGCAGGCCCTTGCAAAAGAGCTCAATTTTTCTGAGACGATTTTTATTTCAAAAACAGGGGATCATTCCTATAAGTCCTTATACTTCACTCCCAATTCTTCGATCGATTTTTGCGGTCATGCCACCCTCGCAGCGTTTGGGGTCTTAAAGCAACACGATGCGGCACAAGATGGGGTTTATAAGCTGGAAGCGCCCGTTGGACTGTGCGAGGTATCCTTAAAGGATTCATTGATCTTCCTAAGTCAGCCCTTGCCTGTATTTGGAGAAACGATTCCTGAAGCTGAAATTGCTCCCGTTTTGGGCCTGTCTGCAACCGATATTCAAGGCACGCATCTTAAGCCTCAAGTCGTTTCTACGGGGCTTCGCGATATCATGGTTCCCGTGATCAGTCGAGACCGCCTTTTAACGCTGCATCCAAACCATGATTTAATCTCAAAGCTCAGTAAAAAATATGATGCTGTCGGCATGCATGTTTTTGCCTTGGATTCTCACGAGGAAACAAGCACAGCCCATTGCCGTAATTTCGCTCCGCTTTATGGTATTCCTGAAGAATCTGCAACAGGCTCCTCAAACGGAGCGTTAGCTTGCTACTTATTCCAACAGAAAAAGCTTCCTCCCGCTTTGGAGAATAGATGGCTTTTCAAACAGGGAGATATTTTAAACTCTCCCTCCGATATTTATATCCGATTGGCGATGAAAGGAACGAAAATTGAGAAAGTGGAGTGTGGAGGAGAAATCGTAGTTGATGAAATTAAAAAAATAAAACTTCCATAGGGAATATTAATACTAGAACAACTTTGCGCATCTAGTGTAAAATCTGTAATTCGAAAATTGATATCAACTTTAACTGTAAAAATTTATTTACAAAAGACGCTCCATGATGAAACTATTGATCGGTTTGTTCTTTTTAGGAAGCTTTTGCTCTGGCTATGCAGAAGTTCGGACGGCATCTTCCTTAGAACCCATTCAACAAGAGATTGCAAGCAGTCGGAAAGAGACCCTGGTTCTTTTGGACGTTGGCGGAACTCTGCTAGCTTATCCCGATGCTGTCCTCCATCCAGATCATGAGGCATGGAAATACGATTGGTTTCAAACTCACTGTCCAACAATTACGAAAGAAGAAAAAATCGCCTTTGATCGGATTGTTCTAGGCACTTTAGACAAATGGAAGTTGCTCGATGCAGAATGGCCCGAAGTGATTGTGCATGCGCAAGATCAGGGAGTAAAAATTGTCGCTTTTACGAAAGTGGCCATGGACCCATCGGTAAGGGGCTCAAGAGCTCAAATATTACGAGCTCTTGGAATACCGTTTAAAAACGATCTGCCCGAGCTTTCTAAAGGGCATTCCTATGAATACTCTCAAGGGGTCATTGAGACGGAGTATCAATTAAAAGGGCCTGTCCTAAAAGAGATCCTTTCAAATCTTTCCACTCGCCCGGCGAAGATTATTTTTGTTGATGATCGGATGAAGCAGATCAAAAGCGTGGACGATGCTTGCAGCGAACTTGAGATCCCCTGTACGGCGTTTCTCTACGTTCCCGATACAACGGTTCCCCAACTGGATGAAAAGATAGCGGATTATCAATTGTCCACCCTTGTTCACGAACAGCGCTGGGTCTCCGATAGCGAAGCGCGTTCGGAACTGGAACAGCGCAAGATTCCCAAAAGTTAAGATTTATACCTGCCGATCGTGCATGCGCTCCTTTACCAGGATTGCAACCAGCTTGCCGCCCAATAATGAATAGCAAAAGACTCAGGCATTACCCATGTCAAAGCAACCTCCCGGGTCCGATTAGCGCGGTTCAATATAGGAGGAAAAGGATATAAGTAGCTTGCAGGTAAAACAACGACGCCTGCAGTATGATCATTCGTAGCCTGCATAAAACATTTAGTAAAATAAAAAGGGCCGCTCCGATCAAAGATTCCCCAATTGCCATCTTTAATTTCAGTTTGCGCTTTGTAATTTTCTGAAATATTTTCCACGCAGGCCTTCATAATGGGATGGCCTGGGACCGTTGCAATGAATCCATTATTAAGAGAAACTGTGACCCAAGCCGGTACCCCGGTAAAAAAATCAAAGTTTTCAACAAGGATATCGAGAGGCCTGACACATTCAAAATCGATGTCTACGTAGACGCCGCCAAATTCATTTAATATTTCATAACGTAGAAGATCCGATTTCTCTCCATAGTTTGTTGCCTGCTCGTATTGAGCCGTGTTGCGAAGTTGCATTTTCTTAACATCGCTGTCTGTCCATAATTTATATTCCCAATCCGGGTGATGCTTTTTCCAAGTCGCTTGAAGATGTTTAAATTTTTCTGGAAGAGGGCTGCCTAGCCATATCTGATGGATAATTTTGGGGATCCCTTTGCTGGGATTCCTGTTTAACCGATCAGGCATATTGCGTTCGTAAAGAGATAGATATCGCTTGCCCACCTCATTATCTTCTAAAGAATGACGGGACTGTTCCGGATCAGTGGCCCGGTTCATCGACTCCTGAAAATCAATTTTAGAGAGGCTCTCCTCGATCCGTTGTTCTGCATGAAGAGTGGCGAAAAGAAGGACTAGAGCGCAAAAAATCGTTTTCATTTTTAGCCTCACAATCGACGTCGATTTACAAAAATAAATTGGGCTGATGGAAATACAGCCCTCTATCAGCTCATCGCTTGAGCATTGCTTACAGCATATTTAACGAGGATATGGCACATCTTTTCAAAAGATGGAGTAAAGAGCTTGAGCTCTTGTAGAATCTTATTCAGGTTGCGCATCTCTTCATCAAAATAAAGAAGGGCCCTTTCCTTGCCGATCAAACGGGCAATGCTGATCTCCCGCTGCTTTTTTTCATCTTGCAGCATATCGCCAAGATCGTCCGCTGTCTGAAAGGCCATCCCAAAATGATAGGCAGCCTTGCGCACGCGGTCGAGCTTGCTGACATCGCCGCCGCCAAATACCCATCCCAAAACAAAGGAAACTTCAAACAAGGTGACCGTCTTTTTGTAGATCACTTGCTTGACCGTTTCAAGGTTTTGATTAGGGGGAAACAGATCGAGAAATTGTCCGCCGGTGGCCCCGAGGATCCCCGCGCAGTGGGTAGCGGATTCCAAAGCAATCACGCAGGCTTTGTCGCTAAATTGGGAAAATGGGGGGCCCGATTGATGCATCGCGGCCGCATTCGCATGGATCTTTTCAAAGGCCGCTGTGATCAGGGCGTAACTTGCAAGAAGAGCGATCGATTCGCCATAGACCTTGTGCAAAGAAGGTTTTTCCCTTCGCTCATCATCATTGTCCATGCAAGGCAGATCGTCGGCGATCAGAGAAGCGGTATGAAAAAATTCCACGGAGAGGGCGGATGGATAAACGTTCATCCCGTTGCCAAGAGCCTCAGCGATCAGCAATACGATCAAAGGGCGAAACCGCTTTCCGCCGTTGGTGAGCGCGTACTCGCAGGCATCGCGCAGTTTTGTTTTTTCTCCAAAAGCAACGATGCTTTTAGCGATCTCCTGCTCGATCTTATCGCGATGAAAAAAGAAATGGGAAGATCCGCCTTTAGATAGCTCGGTCAAATTCCGTTTCGGTTCTGTGTCTACTGTCATTTCTAGGTGGCTCCGTTTGCCGCTATTTGAAATTTTTGCAATGGTTTAGCTTTTCCTCTTTCAGGAATAAAACCTTGTACATTCACGCAAGGATAAGCGATCGATCCACGCCCCATCAACGTGCCGGGATTTGTGACGCTGTTGCATCCCAGTTGGGCCCCATCGCCAATAATTGCCCCCATCTTCTTCAATCCCGTTTTATAACGTTCGCCCTGCACAACAACTGTGACGGGAGAGTGGTCGAGCTTTAAATTTGCGCATTTGACGCCTGCGCCTAAATTAACCCCGTTGCCTAAAATCGAATCGCCCACATAGTTAAAGTGGGCGGCGCTTGCGCGATCGAGCAGGATCGAATGCTTAATTTCCGTATCATGTCCGATGACGCACGCCTCGCCGGCGATCACATCGCCGCGAATATAGGCCCCATGCCTGATCTGGCAGTTATTGCCAATGATGCAAGGCCCTTGGATGTAGGCTCCCGGCTCAACGACTGTGCCGCTGCCAATTGAAATCAATGACGGGTTGACCAAATGCACAGACGAGGGAATGTCGACCTCTATCTTCCCCAACTCCCGCTCTTTTAGATAATCGGAAAGGCGCTCTAACGCTTCCCAAACATAAGCGCATCCATCAAAAAGTTCCGCATGGGCGAAATGCTCCAAAATGAAAAATGCCGACGGGGATACCAAGTTAGACATAATTTGTCTTAAGGTTGAGGAGGAAAACTTCCTCGCTTGTTAAAAAGCCATTTTATCCAATAAAGGTGTTTATGTCAGAGGGAATTCTCTCAATCTTTTTTTTGATAGCTTAAACCCAAAAAGAAGGGGAGAACTGTCTCTTAAGAATCCCATTAAGGATACATATATCTATTATTCTCTTCTTCTTCTAACATTGTGGGGATGTTGATAACCGCCCTGATTTTCCTATGAAAAAAAGGTGTTGATAACTTGTTTAGAGCCTGATCATGAAAATCGGGTTATCGACAATTGACAACTTATCGACAACCATTTGTACAGTTCATGACAGAGTTTTCCACAATCCCCTCCGATCAGATCCGATGCAACTATTTTCCCATCTGTTCGGGATGCGAGATCCATGATCAGGTTACCTCTCCGCACATTTACAGTGATGTGAAATCTTTTTTTCAATCTATCGACCCTTCTCTTACAGTTCCACTTCATTATCAAGAAATTATTGGGTGGAGGACGAGATCGAAATTGGCGGTCCGCGGAACTGAGCTCGAACCTGAGATCGGGTTGTTCAAAAGGGGGACCCATGACGTGGTGTCGATCCCCGATTGCCCTTTGCACCATCCTGCTATCAACAAAGCTTATCAGGCCGTCCGCCAGAAGATCGTCGAACTGAAGCTACCCCCTTATCGCGAAGATCAATTGAC
>JAFEGV010000073.1 GCA_018239665.1 Verrucomicrobiota bacterium
TGGACGAATACTACGGACAACTCATGCTTTCCGCATTGGATCTTTATGATCAATCTGAAGAAGCCCTTCCATATGATATCAGTCAAAACGTTAGAGAAGCGCTCCACCATTTTTCTTCCGGCGCCATTTCGATAAGCTCATCTCACGATGAGGATGCTTATGAAGCGCTGAGCATCCTGTTGCAAGGCTCCGATCCCGGCTCTTCTCTTTATACTCCCCTTTCCACGATCAGAACGTACAGTCCTCTTCCGGGACTTCCTGCTTTAGCAGATCGAACTAAACTAGCAAATAATGAGTATAGCAAGCTAGAAGATGGGAACCGCTCGACGATGACGACAGCCGTCCCTGAAATCCTCCTCCCTCTACAAGGGAATGAAACACCTGCCTTTTCTTACTTGCTCAGGCAGTTTTTCGACTCTCCCGCCCTGCCGGATACTCCGCCGGCAACTTATTTAAAAGGAATCGGATTATTCAAGTACCAACTGCAAAGAATTCAGAACCAGTTCCAATCGGTCCCGAATGAGTTTCTCCTTCAGTTAGGACGATTCCGAAAAGAAGGACCGCAGGATGATCCGATCCTGCATAAAGTGAATACTCCCGTGGCCGTCCCCTTAGTTCTAACTTTACCTCCGGAAGCTTTTGCGTCTCCAATCACCCCTCCTCCTTCCTATCACTTGGACTCTTTCATCGTCCATTCGGGCGATCTTGAAGGAGGGCATTATTTCACGTATAAAAAGTTGGAAGGGCAATGGTGGCTATGCAACGACAGCCATGTCGAGCCTGTGGCTCTGCAAGATATTGAAGGAATTTTAAGCGGTGGAATGACGACCTACCTCCACCACTACACAAGGCACACCTAACTTATTGTTCGGCGCTGGAAAGCTGCTCCAACACAGTTTCAAGGATATCGCCTTTTGCGAACTTTTGCGTGATCTGCTTACGCTGATCTGTGTATTTTTGTTTCAGAAGAATTGTCTCATTACTGCTCAGATCTGCAACAAATCCGGGAAGACTCATGAAGGAAAGGGAATTTCTTTTGCCCGGATCGAAGGGCCGCAACATTCTACTGATCGCTTTGAGTTCCTCGGCGGTCGATCGATAACCTGGCGACGGCTTTGTTCTGCTTTTCTTGATCCCGCCTTTTCGCAAGCCCAATTCGCTTCTTTTCTGAAATAGCTCTGCGTTAATTCGCCCATAACCCAGCAAGATCCCGATGATGTCTTCTCTTTCTTTGACAGCTGTATTCCAAAGAGAGCCTTTTTCAACGATAAGGGAGATTAACTCATCGGAAGAGATCTTAGAACCAAAGACGTTAAAAAACTTATCTTTGTTCAGAGCGAACACCTTTCGAACTGCTCGTTTGTTAATGAGGGTAATTTCGAAGAACCCTTTCATTTGATTTTCGTAAAAAAGAAACAGATAGTTCGATTCAGGAAGCACTGGAGCATACTTACTCCATGTTCGATAACCGGCGGATGACTTGCTGAACAGCTCAGAGTTATCAGTATCATATTCGTTAACGCTGATCGGCTTGTCACCGAAAAGAGTAAACGCAAAACCTTCCGAGAATAACAGATCGCGAAAGAACGCTTCTAAAACAGCTCGATCTTCTTCTGCTATAGAAAACACATCGTGATTGATATGCCCGCTTTGGCCTTCGACATTCCCACTATTGATAGAAATTCGATTGCTTTCTGCATATGCTTGGCCAAATTCCACACTGATTATCAAGAGAAGAGCAAGCAGTTTATTTCTCATCCATCCCCCTGAGCATGTCCTATTAGCTTAGCATTACTGTGAAATCGATCTTCCACAAGAGCCACATTCCCAATCAATTCCTCTCAAATTACAAAACCCGCATCTTGAACATTCCCACTCAAACCAAGAGCAAGATCCACTTTTAGCCACCTGATCGATATAATACCCATCTGCATCAGAATGTAGAACGGGAGTCTCATAAATCAATCCCCCAAGCTCAACATAAATTTTCTCGGAATCTAATTTAATCTGGTCCTTTTCAACATATATCTTCTTTTCAAGATTGATAACGCCTTCTTTTGTGCATGCCATTGCAGTATGACTAGAAATCAAATGAGCAAGAAACACAAGAATGAATAAAATGGGCTTCATTGTTCCTCCTAAGAAATTCTTGAAATAGGAACAACCTACCAGCAAAAGAAAATTTCAGCAACTCTAGTGGAAAGTAATGCTGCTTCTATATCCTATCTCAATAAGCGGCTTTCATCGAAGGACACGAGGTTGGAGCTAGGATAGGTCACTGCGGTATCGATCACCTTCCCATCGATGGAAAGAGCTTCTACAGCGCCCATATGCTCGTCCAAGGTGATGATAAAGACCGCGTTCTCCCGCGCACTCGTTGACATGTACCACATATCGGCGTTCTTGACCTTTCGCGGGGAGACTCCCCACGAGCCGTCTCCGAAATAAACGACTCCGTTCGGATCGACCTTCTCCTGCTTGATCGGATGGGTCCTTTTAAACGTATGGCTATGGTGCTCAAAGGCTCCATTCAGATGGTACTGTTCGAAGATTGGGCACCAGTTCCCTCGGATTTTACGAGGAACGGCTCCTGCGTAAGGATAGACGGAAGGATAGGCCCCGACATGATAGGCTGCAAATTTGTAGGAAAAGTTCTCCCTTTCTGCAAGAGTATTTGCCAGCCAATCGGTCTGCTTGCCGTTGATCGGATAGGTGTGCCCTGTATCTAAAAGGGTGAGGCTTAAATAGGAACCGAAATCGAGGCTTCTATAGGGGATATTCTTCTTGGGGAAAGTAAAGATCTCATAGAAGTACATCTGGTTTTTGAAGGGATCGAGCTGAGATCCTTTGACGTCGTGGTTTCCAACGACCGGAAGAAGAGGGATCAGTCTTCCATCCTTGGTCACCATTTGGACTTTCCACTCGTGAAGAAATGTCCTCCAGCGGTTGATCTCCCAGTTCTGCGTTTGGAATACGGACCTGCGCCCGTTCGTATAGGCAATATCGCCTCCGACGACGACGAAATCGGGATCTTGGGCAGCGACTTGGGCGCACATCCTTCGGAATATATTGAGATAATAGTAGGCGTCGCCGCCAATTGCAAAGCGGACAGGACGGTCCAGATCTTCGGGCATCGTGCGGAACTTATACGTCTTCTTTTTGCCAGGGAACATAAACTCGTAATCGGTGCCCGGCTTCAGTTGATCAAGCTCGACGGTATGTGCAAGGTAATCTGTCGAATGCAGGGCATTAAACACCCCTTCCTTGCTCTTCCATTCTTTTTTGCCCGCTTGGCGAAAGAGCACCTCGGATTTCTCATCATCTTTATCCGAGTGCCACTGGATCGTCATCGTTGTTGTAGGATCATCCGTCCATGTCAAATACAAGATGGAGGGAGAAGCGGCGTATGCCGCCCATGAAAACGTCAAAGATAAGAAAAAAAGAGTTACGCGGAGCATGGAGACCTAAAGCAACCTTCACAAAATTGCCCACTCTATCAGATCGATGATTTTATACCGCAATTAGTTCAAAAATCTGTTCCTGCTCCGATTCTCCAGGAAATTTTGATATGACCAATCGATTGTCAACTCCAACATTTAATTCGGCTTAACTTAATGCAAGTAGTTTCATTCAAAACAATAACGATGACCTAATATTAATTTATTTAGCAAAGTTCTGTGTCCAATCAAAACGAAGATAGCCTTTTGAACTTGAAACAAGGTCATCGGGTCAGTCCAACCTAAACCACTGAAAAAGAGACGATTAGATTAATTTCTTTTTTGATATGCTCTGAGATAATTTCTAATCCACATCCGCTTCACAACAATTCAATAAAACAATGCCCACAAAAGTTAATTAAACAAATAAACTAAACCATTAAATAGCAACATATTAAAATCTATGCTTTATTCAATAACATAAATTAGATATAATAGATGTCAAAAGATAGTGCTTGAGGCCAAAAATGAGTTTAGAAATAAAATTAAATACTGATGATTACGCCTCGGCACGAGCGCAGCTGCAAGAAAAACCGGGCATCAAGGAATCCCTAGACTCAAAGTGCTCAGACGTATTTCTAGATGTCCTACGAAAAATCGATCCCTCCATTGCCCTGGTTCCAACAGATTATTACGGTCTTTTTGCAGACAGCAATCCCTATAAAGATGCCGTCGATTCTTTTAAAGAAGACCTGACGAAAACGAAGCTTTTCATCCCTATGGTCATAGAGGGATATAGCTCTTTACATGCAGACGAAGCGCCAAGCGGCTTTTTTGAAGCTATTGTTTACTACGCGTGCATGCTAGCGCATTTTTTTAGCGGAGGATGCGTTGAAAACCACATCGTGATGCTTACTGCAATCAGAAATGAAGATGGTTCTTTCAAACTCGAATACTATGATCCTAAAGGAAGGGATGCGACCAGCTCGCAAATTATTCGATATTCTAAAAACACTGAAAATGTTGAAAACGTGATCAACACCGTCAAAATGGCCCTTGGCAAAGACAACGTCAACCTCGTTTTCCACAACAAAGGGAGAGTTTCCGCAGATCAGTCGATCTTCAATGCAATCGACTGCGGATATCTTGTGATCCGCCGCTGCGCTCAGATCGAAGGGCGAAAGGATTTTGAATCCAAGGATATTGCAACGATCGCTTCACAGGCTTTGGCGCTAATTCCAGGCAATTCCATTACTGCTCCTGAACAAACCGCCTCTGAACAGCCTGAAACTGTAGATAGCAGCGACGATTTTTGACATGATCTAAAATTGCCGTTTTCATAGGCCTAAACCCAAGGCCTTCCTTCTTATAAATTCTGTATGCTTCCGAACTTCTTCGTGAAGTCGCTATAGCTCATGAACGGGCTTGGACGGCCGCTGACGTCATAGCGGTAGACCATTTGCGCTTTGAGCTCGTCTTTGGACATCTTGCCCATTCGGATCGAGAAGATCTGCCCATCGATGCCTACAACCAAGTGGTTGGAAGGGACGAAGAGGCTTTTTCCTGTAGGCAGGTCCACATTGTAGAAGAGGACTTCGGCAACTTCGTGGGTCTTGGCCGTTCTGCCTTCGGCGGCGGTCAATTCCACGGTCCCGTGAAGCTCCGATTTCATCAGGGCAACAGATCCTGGGACCGAAGAGCGGACCTTGTTTTCCCCTGTTAAAGGCTGGTCGCTGACGATTTGGACAGGGCCTGCGCGGAAGGTATGGCCCGGTTGTTCCGAATAAGCCCCATGGACATAGCGGAACGCCGCATGAGGGTCGTCGAAGTTTTGCCAGTTGCCTTGGAAGACGCGGGCCTCATTTTGGGCCGGATCTTTGGTATCGATATGGTGCCTTGCCTTTAACTCTTGGATCTTGTCCCAGAGGCGGGCCCACTGGGCGCTTTCCATTTGAGGGGGCTTGCCCATTTGCATCCACATCTGCTTATCGGCCTTAATTCCTCGGAGGAGGATGTTTTCCCAAGTGATGTGCGTATAGGTGTAATCGGGGATCAGCGGAAGGGCCTCGTTTTTGAAATCATTGAGGAACTCCTTGCTGAAAACGAGCAGGAACGGTGTTTTCATCCCTCCGAACCGCTCGGCTGCGTTGTAGACCACAAACTGGCCGTAGAGGTCGCCGACCACGGAGGCTCCGGGGATTTGCGGCATCGAAGATGATTTTTCTGAAGAAGCGTCGGCCGGCGCCGATTTCCTCTGCATCAGAGCGTCGGTTGCATTGAAGACGCCTTGAAAGACTTGGCCGACGCGATCGTTGCGCACAAAACCTTTGGTGAAAGGGATCTCTGCAAGGAATCCTTCCGCTCGCTCAGGCAGCTGGGCGTGCTCTTTGAAGAACGTGTAGGTCCCGTCTACCGTCAATGGGAAGAACTGGCTGCCTGCATCGGGCAGGTCGAACCAGAAAAGCCCGGGCGCTGTCCCAGAAGTTGATTCAAAATAATTAACGATCCTCTGTAGGTCTTCTTCGGTCAGTTCGATGAGGTCGTCGCTCGATGTGAGCACGACGTAGCCTTCCGGCAATTTGCTTTGAACAAGTTCCTGCACCGAAGCCGCTGCGCGCTGGTAAAGAGGCACGCCTCCCACTTCAATGCTCCCTTTCGAAGAGCTTTTCTCGGCGTATTTGAGCAAGGAAGAGCGGGTCGCTGTCCCGGCATCGAGCACGACCAGGTTTGTTTGAGGTTCGCTGAAGACCTGCGGGGCCATCTCTTGGATCACTTCAAGCGTTGGGCCAATGCATCCTACGGGAGTTGGAAGGCGCGCTTCCATTTCCAATGTCGGGGTCGGATAGTCGCCCATTTCGGGGACCAAGTGGATAAACGGCACCGTGACAGGCGCGCTTTCCGGTGTCGGGGCATGTCCTGTCAGCGTGAATGGCATCTGGTAGCCGCTGCGGCTCAATTCCAAAGCTTCCCGTTTCTTTTGACCGGATGTTTGCCCGGTCTCTTTTGCGGGGGGCAAGGTCAGTGTAGGATCGAAAGGAACGGCAAAATCAGAAGGTGTTGCTCCCTCTGCGCGTTGGTCCTTTCCGAAGTCGCGTGATTCGCTCGGTCTCTCTAAATCTTCTTCGACCCGGTCGATGAACGCATTCATCTTCTGCTTGTAATAGTCGAGCACTTCCGTTTTGACTTCGACCGGAAGGGCGCGTAAAAAGATCTCCATTTCGATGTAGTCGTAGCGTTTTTCGACTTGGGCCCTTGCAATAGAGACGTCGACAAGGCGCGTGTCATCGATCAGTTCGCCCGGGTCTAAGACCATCAGCTTCTCGGTTCCTTGGCTATCGGGATAGTAGCCGGTGTCGCACATGAAGTTCGTATCGAGGTCGAACAGACCTCTTATCCATAATTGATCAAAGAGGTCGAGTCCTTGATCGATCAATTGTTTGAGCCGTTCCACCTTTTCAGGGTTGGTAGCGGTTGAATCATTGAGGATATCTAAAAAGCGGTCTTTAAAGACGCCTTTGGCGAAAACAGACTGCTTGACATGGTCCTCTTCCGTAAATGTCCTTTCCTTTCCGTCGACGGTGATCGTGAACGGCTCTTTGACAAACCGGAAAGGAATGACCAGGTCTTTGCCTAATCTTCCTGCTGTTTCGTAGCCCATCGACTTGTAGTTTTTGTTCTCGATCGATGTGATGATCTTCATGACGAAGATGTTCAAGTCTTTCCAGCTTCTCAAATGCGGGATATATCCGCTGATGCGTGGAGATGTCAGAAGTTGGTTGATGAAGCTCGAGGTGATCAATTTATCTTGCTGGTCGTGCAAAGACATTTGCTTTTGGTTTTTCAGGAGGAAGTTTTTTACGACCGCGATGAAGTCCGTGTCCAAGTTCTCATGAGGGATTTTAACGATCGATCCGTTGCTCAATCGGTACACGATGTTTTCCGCTCCGCCGCCGACGAGCTTTGATTCTCCGTCTTTCAAAGGCCTTGCCGGAGAATCGTCGATCCTGCCGCGGATCTTTAAGAGGTCGTCGAACATCCCGGTAACGAGCGTTTCGCCGACTTCGTCGCCGCTGTTTTGCGTGTTATCGTAGAAGTCGACGGGGCATTCGGAAATCGGAATACCGAGGCGCGCTGCCTGCTGGAGGATCTCGATGTCGAACGCCAAGCTCTGGCTCTCGAGGCCAAGAGCGGAAATGCCTTTCCACGCCTCTGCCGTAAAGAGCTTGAATCCTGTCTGCGTATCATAAATGTCGTAAAGAAGAGGGAACATCCCCTTCACCATCAAGTTGAGGCCTAAGCTGCGCAGCAAGAAGGTCAGAGGCTTGTTCACCACTTCACTTTCATCGAGCCGGCGCGAACCGACAGCGACAGCTTCCTGCCCTTTCTCTTTTTGTTCGAAGGCATCGGCCAATAGATTGCTCATTTCCAAAACGCTGATCTTGTCGGAGAAGTCGATGAACGACACAAAGTCGTGCTCTTCGGCAACAGCGCTCATTCCAAAGCGCACTGCGCTTGCCTTGCCCTGGGCATTGTCTTGAAGAAGCTGTCTGCCGTGGACGGTTGGGCTTTCGTTTGCTCTGAGAACTTCGTCGATATGCGTTTCAATTCCCGAGGTGCGCTGGCTGCGCGCATCGACGACGATCACATCCCAGTGGATCTGGGAGAGGTGCCCGAACTGCTCTTGCAGCTCTTTTAACTTTTGGCCGAGGACATTGTCGATAAAACTTTGGGAAGTCCCGTCCATGTTGTACTGGAGGACGACGGCCACTTTGCGGGTCTCTCCCCGCGCTAATAACTTTTGGTTCATCTCTTCGAGACGCGCGGTGCCTTTGTCGATCCTCTCCCAGTTCAATTGGATCGGTTCGCGAGGGATCGGAGGCTCTGTTTTCTTGAGGGTATTTCCCGCTTCGACCCAAGCGCCGAATGCTTCTTCAGGAAGAAGCTCAGGATGGGCTGCCTTAAAATCGTAGAACGAGGCAAATCCCTGTTTTGAGATAAGACGGGTGATCAAACTATCGCCGACGAGCATCGAAACGATGACCGGCGCGTAAGCAGGATCTTTGTGGAGCAGTTCAAGGACATCGAATATTTCAGGGAACTCCTTCATGAAGAAGGCGACAAAGTCGGATTCTTTAAAGTTATCGACGATGGCGATCAACTGGCCCGCCAGCTTCTGCACATCTTCCGGCGTCACTTCATTGGCCGCTAATTTACATAAAAAGCTGCATAGCGAGCTGACGAACTGCCGCCATTCTTTCGGAGAAAGCGTGTTATATAAGTCTAATGAGTGCTTGACGATCAGGTGCCATTTCCGGTCGGAGGCAAGTTTCACCAAGGAATTAAACAGTTTTCCTTCTTTCGCAAGGGCTCCGGCCTTGCGCTGGAACATCACTTTTTCTTTGTCCCTATCGCTCATTCCCTCGGGGAACACTTCTACCGGTTGTGCCGGCTGCGGATACATCCGCTGCGCAATGCCGAGCAGTCCGTTGAACATGTTCTGGCCTTGGGTCGCCGATTGCGACTCGATCGCCGAATCGGTCCATACGACGCCATCTTCTCCGGCGGTAAAGCCCCTGTCAAAGGCCAATTTGAACAGCTCCGCGTCAAAGGCCATGCTGACCTCGGAAAATCCGCCGTGGATCTGCTGGACGACCTCAGGGCGGATCGCCTTTGCGCCCACCTGGGTATCGCTGACCTGCACGTTCAGAAGGACCCTCACGAGCATATTGAACACATAAGATTGCAAATGGCGCTCCGCGCTCTTTCCGATCACATGGGCGCCTTCGATCCGGCGCGAGCCGATCCCGATGTCTTTGCCTTTATTGTAAATCTGGTTGAGTAAGATACCCGAGTTGCCCAAGTTGATCGACGTGTCGCAATCGGTATAGATAATTGCCTGTGCCGGCGCTGTCTTGTATTTCTTGTCTTCGCCTGCAGCATGCGCCAAATAGCGCAAGCCCACTTGGATCGCTCCCCCCTTGACGCTCCTCTTGGCAAATGCATTGCTGTCCGCTGTCGCAAGAGCCGGGTCCCGATATTGGGAGATCTCTTCGCGCAAATCCTCTTCATAACTCAATAAGATGATCTGTTCCGCATGGCGCTGCAATAGTGGATCGGTCGCAATCATCTTTCGCATCGCATCGATCGTCCCTTCCACGCCCTCTTCCACTGCCTCGTCCGCGACAAAGTTCAACGTCCAGCAAAAATGGTCCAATCCTTCAAATAAGAAATTGAGCTGCTCGACTTTGACCCGTAAAAAATCTTCTCCGGTAAAGCAAGTCTGTTTTGTCTGAAGGCGGTTGTGCTCTTTGTGCATACCGGCCAAAAAGGCCACATGCTGCTTATCGGTCGCCTTTGAGTCCAATCCAAGCATGATGATCCTGGACACAGCCAATTCGATCGCGCTCTGGTCGTCTAAGGATAGTAAGCGGGGGTCTTTGCCTGTGAGCCTAGCCACCTCTTTCGTCACGCTTTCTTGAATGACTCCCCGATCTTGCCCTTTTAAGGAATCAAGCTTTCCG
>JAFEGV010000074.1 GCA_018239665.1 Verrucomicrobiota bacterium
CGCGCATTTGGAAATAGGGATCTTTCTGCAATGTCGCAGGCAATGGTGGAAACGCGGTCGCGCTGGGTTGTTTTTCTTCCGGGATAAAGAGCTGCGCTGCCGACGCATTCATTTTTGAGATGAAAACATCGCCGTCGTGTTCGTATTGGCCGACTAATTTTTCCTTTTTCTGCTGAGCAAGCGGGGGCAAGAGCGTTTCGATCTTCGGGATAGGTCCTATTACCTCTTCTTCGCCGCTCGCCTCGGAAGATCGGAAGAAATGGCCTTGCCATTCATGCACCAGCTCGGTCAGTTGTTTTTCAGGATTGGAATATCCATAAAATCCTCGATACTCAGAGGGAGTTGGACCTTCCCGATGCCGTTCGGATGCAATTTCACTAACTTTTTTAACGATCGCTTGAGACATCGTCAGGTCCGGTTCGGCTTTGGAAGAGCTGCTATAATAGTCATATCTCTGACTTTTATAGCTGTGATATCGAGAAGAAATGGGGCCTGAGTCGTAGGGCGGCAGCTGAGACATCAGGATCCCGCGGATCAGCTGGTTGACCTCATTCGGATCGTGCTGCATGTCCATTAAAAACAAAAAGAGGGCATTTTTTTCTTCCGCCGTTCCCTTCGTCGCTAAGGCAAAGAGCTTTCCAAATTCCTCCTTCAGCCCTTTTTCAGGACGGATACGGTTAAGAAAGGCGAGGACCGGCCTATATTCGTCGGGGCCCGCATCGATCGAATGGAGCCAATCAAATCCCGTCATTTCTTCTGCAAACTTAAAACTGATCTGGAATTGAGGCTTTGCCTCTTCAATAATCGGATCAATCTTGCCTGTGAGAAGGAACTTCAAGCGGTGGAAGAGCGTATGATTCAAAGAATTGGTAACGATCTCTGCTAGCCAGAGCGCTTCTTGAAACGGAGTCAGCAGCTTGTCATGGACCTGAAACTCCAGAGTGCAGTGGGAGCTCACTTCATAGTAGCGTTCAAACGCCTCGCCAAGGAGGGAATAAAGAGTCTGTGACTTTGCGGCTGATTTTTCAAAAGGCACAGATCCTTTCCAAAACTGCACCCAAACTTTTGGCTCAGCATAATAACCGGTCACTTTTGGACTGCGGGGATCTGGAGGGTACACATCGGGAAAGTTCTCCAAGTTTTCTTTTGCCAAACGCGCTGCCATCAGACTTAATGCGACGGCTTTTGGAGAATAGTCCCTAGTCTGCTTGCTATGGAGGAAGATCCATCCAAGCATTTGCAACTCTTCAGGAGCATAGACCCTGGAGCCGTCAATTTGTTTGAGCAGCCCAAGGGCGCGGTCGTACTGTTTGGCCCCAATAAAATAATAGGCGAGGAGAAGCTGTTGCTTGATCCCCGAAGGAGTAGGATTTCCTTTTTCGTCGATCGCAATCTCTTCACAGGCACAACTTCTTTCCGAATCTTTTGAGCCGCGGGCTACCTCAGACCAAATTTTTACAGGAACAATAGCTTTTTGCTTGCCCTTCTCATTGTGCACGATCACATAATGGAAATGGCGGCCAAGGCCTTTGACTGTTTGCTCGCTGGCAAGGCGGTATCCGGGCAGATTGACCACATTCAATGAGGCGGGATCTTTACCCCCTTCCAATTTAAATGGAGCGCCGCGGCTGTCCTTCAAGCCAAAGCAATGCACTTCTAAAGCATCGGAAAGATCCGCCTTTTCCCAAACGGCTACCTGCTCTTTGGGCTGCATCGAGGCCAGGACCGCAAGACCTGGGACCGATTCCACCGCCGCATAATTCCATCTTTCCTTTGAAGAAGGCCTCTCAGCCGTGCCGTCCGCATAGATAACGACCTCTTCAACGCCCGTTGCCCGATTTTGTATGATCGCAGCAATTTTGGAAGGGTTTTTGCTGATCCAGTAATAGTAATTATTCAGTTTCGGCGTCTGTTCAAGGGCAATCCGTTTGAGCTCGTCAGGGACCTTGTCAGGCGGCATATAACAAAATGTTTCTTCCCCTCTTGTCCACTCAACCTGGGTCTCCCAATTTCTTTCATCCAGTTTATGAACAGTGAAATAATACTCGCACCCTTGCGAACGGGAATAAAACCGGGTTGCATCTTCTCCTCTGCTTAAGACATATACTTCGATAGGCTCTTTTCTTCCCCGGGAAAACTCTCTTACCACTGAATTCGTTAATACCTTCATCGGGTTCACGAGAGGAGCTTTATCTCGCAGAAGTATTCCACTTAAGAGATTGATTTCGTATAGGCGCATATTTTGAACAAAAGAGATTTGCGGAAACGTTCCATTAATCACAGTATCTCCACCGATGTCGATCCCATAAACCCCGGCGATTTGCGCTGCTGCCCGAGAAAGGACTTCCGGGTTTGCGAATGCCTCCTTTAATTCATTGAAATGGGCAAATACTGTCTGATAGGCAAGCGCCCTTAAGGTCGGATCAATGCTGTGGTCGTCCGGTCCCAATTGCTCAATAAAAAATTCAAATTGGCCAAGATAGATTAAAGCCTGCTCGCAGCTCTTTAAGTCAGTCCACGATGAGGATGGCTGAGCGCAGATCCATAGCAAACGCAGCTCCGCCTTGTTGGCCGCTGCATACCGGGAAGTTTGAATTGCACTCGATTGCGGCGTGGACTCTTTCACATCCATTGCTTGGAACCGTTGAGAGATCTCTTGCTGCAGCATTAGGCGCTCTTTTTCTGAAAAGCTGCCCGGCAGATAGGAGTCGAGCCTGAGTTTGATCGCATTCAGAAAAATAATCCCGCGCAGCAACTCTTCTTTTGTTGGATCTGCTTGCAATTGAAGATCAAATTCATGAAGGGCCTGCTCGATCAGATGCAAGACCCGGTTCCCAATGGCAGGGTCTTGTCTAAGAGCTTTAGCTAACTGTTCTTTGCCGAACAAGACAAGCTGGAAAAAGACTTGGTCGCCTGTATTCTTAAGATCGGAAATGTTCTCTTGATAGTGGCAAAGAAGACGATGAACGGCAAACTCTTCTGCCTGAGCGATCTCATAGAACCGACGAGAATTAAAATGAACCCTTTGAGATTCATGGATGGTGTAATCGTTCTGCTCGGTGGCTCTTTTCAATGCAGACTCTTGTCCGTCTATCAAATGGTGTCCCAATTTCCCTACGAGGAATGGATCTTTAGATTCCCTTTCCTTGCCTTCCAGCTCTTTCAGTCGGGACTTTGCGACAAATTTTGTCTGCAATACTTTGCCCTCGTCCGACCATTCGACCTCTTCAAAACGAACGGGATCCTCATGAGAGGCCCTTTTAAATAACCAGCAGGTGAATGCCATTTTTCTCAAATCACTGTAAAGCCCGAGTGCTTTCGATAAATCCTTAGACGCCTCCTTTAACTCGCTTTGCTGCAACATCTCTGGATGCGCAAATAAATAGGCAAGCCGCAATTTCTTGATATCGGGCTTGGTCCATCCCTTGACGGAATGCATTTTTGAATCGATGGACGACCAGGCCTTGTCCGGAATTCTTTGATACCACTCTTCGCAAAGAGCAGTTTCTCCAAATCCTTCTAGCTCGCTACTCTTGAGAGGAAGTACGATTTTCATTTCCCTTTCCGACCAATCTCCGATTGCAAGAAGCGTCCGATTGGACTTGCCGAGGGCCGGATGGCTCTGCTCGAAAAACTCGATAAGTTCATTCAACTGCTGGGCAGTTCGAGGACTATAACAGGGAAGATGGATGCTATTTTTAAGGGCTTCCAAATGAGAAGTGTCGATCCCGTAATGACTAAGGGAAGCAGGGCCTCGTTCATCGCCTTCCAATTCAAGCGACAGCCTCCAGTAATGGGCAAAGAGCTTGTTGATGCACAGGTATTGTTCCATGCTTTCTGCTTCAGTGTAAGGTTCCTCATGAGACCCAAACCATATGGCTAAACGCTCCACCTCTCTGCCTGCTGCTGCAGATCTTTGGTTGTACATCGCTGTTGCGTACTTTTGGCAAAGGGCTCCCAGTTTCTGTCTAAAAACTTCTTTTTCCGGTAATGATAACAATCCGACCGGCGTCTTGGCATCGATCCCCGGATGGAAAACCCCGTTGTTCGGCAAAGCAAGCGTGCTCAGGGCCTGGGTCGTCAGGCGGGTTGCAACAGTTTGATTGGGATCCATCGGACTTTGAGAGCTCTTCTCAAAAAATGCGCTAAGCTCATCAATAGCTTCAATCCACTCTTCTCCCGAAGAGAGTCTCGAAAAATCGATGGAGGGAGGGACCAACGGTTGAAAAGGAGCGAGCGGTTCCGCCTTAACTTCACGATGGATAAGTTTCTGACGAGACTCCTCCAGCTTGATTGCAGCTTGCTGCAAAGGATCTGCAGCCACGTTGACGACCTCCTCAGCTTTCTTGGAACTTTCAGAGCTCTTTACGGCAACAGAAATTTTCTTTTCGACATCGCTTAAGAGAGCGGCAACCACTTTTGCTTGTGAAAGGCTTGCATCGCTTCTACTTTTATGCTTATTCACATGCAAGGCAGACCGCTCGATCGCATGTTCTAAGTGAATGAGAAAGTCAGGATTGACGGCGGCCTTATCGATAAACTCAGGATCGTTGATCGCATTAAAAACGATCTGCTCGATCTCCGTTTTCACTTTCCTATAGAGCTCTGTTCCCAAAAACACGTGCAAATAGGCCAATGCGCAGCGGATCGTGCATGTGCCGGAGCGCTGCGCGGTAATGAAGCATAACTTTTTGTCCTCGGGAAGAGCAACGGCATATTCGCTTAAACGGGAGAAGAGCAGATGGTAGTAGTCCTTGTCCCCATATTGGTTGGCGCCATCTTCTGGAAAATGAGCTAAAAGGGAAAGAAGAGATGGGATCAATTCAGTGTCAAACAGCTTCTCTTGAGGGATCTTGTCAAAAGCCCGGATTGGGTTGATCAGATCTTTTAGACCGGTTGGACGCTGCGCATGCAGCAGAGCTCCATTTTTCTTGTCTGTATTGACGACAAGCAACGAACAGGTCCCATCGGCATTTTTTACCACCTCGATGAGCATCGCATGGTACCTGCCTTCCTGACCTGACCATCCTGATGGGATCAAAAGGGATTCTCCAGGAGGAAGAGCTGCTATTTGCGCCTCGATGCTGGCGGAAAGGACCGGCAAAAAACGTCTTTTAAACTCCTCGCAGTGGCTGCATTGAGTAAGGACCTTGGAACAGAAGACCGCGCGTTCCAGCTTCTGTTTGGCAGTGGCCACCGCTTCAACTTCATCCTTGGGACTTTCCTTATCCGCCAATACTTTCTCGCAAACGGATAAGAGGACCGTTAAAAAGCTCCCGTTTTCATTAAAAGAGTTTCCCGGCCGAGACCCGGTTTCCTTCTTTGAGGATTTTAATGTTCCGTATTTGTCGATCGCATCGCCAAAAAAATATGCAAAATTTGTCAGGTTCAGCCACGGCCGCAGTTCACTAGGAGTTGCCGGCCTATCTATGTTTTGATAGGCTCGCGTGATCGATGCGAGATCGGAAATGGAGGCTTGCACGCCTATATTTTCAAAATGAGACAAGAGCAAATCCAGCTCGGAGCTTCCCGATCCCTTTACGGGAACAGAAGATTCTTTCTTAAATCCAACTTGCAGCAAGGTCAAGACGACCTCCGGAAGATCCATTTCCTTTGCCAAGTCCAGGACTGTTTTCCCATCGTTATTGACAAGACCGTCAAAATTTTTCGGATCATGAACGGCCAAGTGGGTAATCAGCTGCAGGATCGCTTCGCGTTGCGCGCCTGTTTCTTTAGCAAAAGCAAAGATCAGCGCATGCAGAACCGTATCATCGTTGGGAGTCCGCTCGTTCAAAGAAATCCCATGAGAAATCAGCAATTTTAAAGCAGGCACATCATAAGGCTGCGCTGTTACGGCCCGTTCTAAAAGAGATAGTTTGACTTGGTAAAGAGAAACTCCTTTGTCCAGCATCGCTTTAAGGATCACGTGCTTGTACGGAACGTTCAATTGGAAGAGAACATCGATCGGATGGGACCCATCTTTAAAAAGCGCAGAACAATCTGTTGTTGGATGATTTAAGAAAAATTCAAACAGTTGAACCCCTCTTTCATTCAGACTGAGAGAGCGCAACGCAGCTTCAAATCCGGTCCATCCATTTGACAAGTCGATCGCATTTGGGGGAACGCCATGTTGGAACAGGGTCATTGCCATCGCGCAATCGTTTGAAGAAATCGCCTTGAACAGCAAAGGGATTCCATGGTCTTTCGGATTAAAGATCCCGGCATTGCTATAGGCCTTCAATGCCAGGTCAAAATTGGGAATTGGGTTAGGCTGTTGGAAAAGAAGGTCCCTAAAAAATTCGGGATGCTTCGCTAAGACGCTTGCTGCATTGAGATCGGAGCAAAGCCATCGCCATAGATCTTCGGGTTTAAGAGTCTTCAGGTAGTCGGGCGAAAGGCCGTCCTCATGTAGCGCCTTGCGCATCTCACAGAGTCTAAATGCTCTTTTCTCGCGAACTATCCTTTCATTTTCATATCCCAAGTAATCGTAAGGCTTATCGACGACAGCGCCATTTGCAATCAACAGATCGATCTTTTCTGGGTTTTCCCCTTTCTTAACCAAGTCATCCGAGATCTTCTTGCCCAGGACCTTGCCCTTTTGTATCAGCAGGTCGAGAGTGTTCCACCGTTTGTAGATCAGCAAATGACTAAGCTCCAAACCTCCATGGAGGTTATAGCTTCTGTCATCATTTTCTAAAAATCGATCAAGCCTATTGTCTAAAATGTATTCAACAACGACCAGATCCTCCGTATGCACGGAGCGCTTGACAAGGTTGGAAAATTCTTTCAAATTCTTTTGGACAAACTCGGGGTTATTGTTGCAGTAGGCCAGTAGCGATTGAGCTAATCGTCGGTTTTGATGTTTGATAGATTCATTCGCAAGCTCAAAGAAGACGGTGGGATGCTCGGCTAACGCTTGGATATTTTTTTCTAGGGTTACTTGCACTTTTTCTGATCTCTTATCAGAAGATGGATAAGAAGCAATTTTCATCAGAGCCTTCTTTAAGCCGGGGTCTTCGGCGCAAACAGAAAAAAATGGAAGGACCACCTGATCGTACTTCTTTTTAGAAAAGAGAGTTTGGACCAGCTCCTTAGCGCAAAGAGGCTGACGATCAGCCCATCGGACCTTTTGACCTTGTTCCTTCACAATGAGAGAAACCAAATCCATCACGAGATCTTGGCTCTGCAAGAAAACCCTTAACTCTGATAAGGCCCTTGGCAAAGCCGGCATTAGCTTCTCGCTAGAACTGTTGATGGACACCGGCTTGTCAATAGAACTTGCTTGATTTAACTGATCCTTAACAAATGACATTTTAAACCCAAAATAAACTAATTATTAAAGCTGACATTTTATCAATTTAAAAGTTAAAGTTCAATAACTCAAACAAAAATTAAACAAATCAATTAAAATACATTACTAAACCGCAACTCTTTTATTATAAACAATTTACGTCTATTTTCTCAAAAAAAAACCAAGGATTTAAAATTTTTTATACAAAACAAACTGAATAGATAAATTTTTAATTGAATATTTTCGCCGCTCTCGATATCCCTAGTATCAGGTACTCCACAGAAGAGATCCTATAATATGCTGGAAAAGAAAGAATCGCTCCCGTCTGTGCTATTGATCACCCAGAACAGCTACCAGAAGACTTTCATTAAACGGGTCTTAAAAAACTCCTTTTTCATCATCGAGTGCACCGACACCTTTTCTGCGGTCGATTGGATGAAAAGCATGCCGATCGACCTGATCATCATTGACCAGAAGACCCTCGATGCCACTTGGGCGGTCCTTTGCCAGCACATCCGCCAGCTAACCGGGTACAAAACAACGCCTATCCTCCTCGTTACTAACAACCATAAGAAGAGCTTCTATATAGAAGCGTTAAACCAAGGAATTTCCGATTTCATTCACGAACCTCTCCAAGGAGAAGAGATCTATCAAAGAGTGGTCGTCGCTCTGCAAACCAAGCCGGTCAATAAAAAGATGGCCCTCATCACACAGAAGATCAAAAAACAGACTGCCCCACCTCTTCTTCGAAAGCAGCTCCAGCTGCGGTTTGTGACGACAGAAGATGCGATTAAAGAGATCTCCAAAGTCAAACAGTCCCACCGCCCGCTTTGTTTAATCCTGCTTGAAATCGATGATTTAAAGAAATTCTACGAATCCTTTCCAAAAACGGTGATCGAAGGGGTGCTGCACGCAGTAGAAAAATTTTTAAAGAACCACTTGCGCAAATTTGACGTGCTGATGCCTCAAGGAGGCGGGCGCTTTTTAATCCTTCTGCCCAAAACCTCCCACCGGGCTGCCATGATGATCGCGGAAACGATCCGAAAAGAGGTCCATGGCGCACATTTCTTCCCACGAAAAAAGGAGATTGAGCTAACATTCTCACTAGGTGTGATCGCCTATGATGAAAAAATTCCTATGCCTAAGGACACCTACGATCAATTTGAGGAGCTGTTGGTAAAAGTCGATTCCGCCCTCAAAGAAGCAAAACAACACGGCGACCGGATTATTGCATGTTAAAAGCCCCCTTAAAATCAGTTGCACTTCTACTTCCTCTCCTTTTTAGCAACGCCCATGCAGCTGTTCAGACGGCGGCCCCGGCAGCTGAGGCCCAGCATTCCCCTGCCGCGCCGAACACCCCCTCTTCTTCGCTCGTTATTGATCCTAAAATGCGCGCGCAAGATTTCAAAGAGGCCTTCGAAACCCTTCGCAAAGAAAAAACGACCGGCAAGGTCTTTTTCCAGTTAATGAACGGCTCGACAGTCTCTAATATCATCGACATGACGCTGATGTCCAACTCCACCCTTATCCTTTTCCGCTTCAATTCCACGCAAGGGATCCGCTTCCAACTCGTCAAGGTCGAAGAGATCGCCTCCATTAGCTACATATAACATTCCGATGGCGTTTCATTTCCTCCACCTTCAGCAATTTCCCATTTTAGAGCAGCTCAAAATCGAAGAGGCCTTATTGCGCTCCGATGAGCGGAACTGGTGCATCATCAATGAAGGCTCTCCCGTTTCGATTGTGATGGGGATCTCTGGAAAAAAAGAGGAATTGATCGATTTAGAGAAAGCGCGCCAGGACAACATCCCCGTCATCAAACGCTTTAGCGGCGGGGGAACGGTCATCGTCGACGAGGACACTCTCTTTGTTACGTTTATCTGCGACAAGAAGCTTCACGCTTTCCCAGCCTTTCCCGAACCGATCATGAAGTGGACGGAAGGGATCTACAAAGATGTATTTGTCCACGAGCAATTTCGTTTGAGGGAAAACGACTTTGTGATCGGCGAGAAAAAAATGGGAGGAAATGCCCAGTACATCAAAAAAGACAGGTGGCTCCACCACACCAGCTTTCTATGGGACTACTCGGATGAAAGGATGCAATATCTTCTCCATCCTAAAAAGACACCCCATTATCGAGAAGGTAGGTCCCACTCTGATTTTCTATGCCGGCTGTCCGATCATTTTCCTGAAAAACCTGGAATTGTCGAACAGATCCAAAAAGCGCTGCAAAAAAATTTCGAAGTGCACATCTCATCGCTCGATGAAGCCCGCGCGCTTCAAACAGGCGACGCACGACAATCGACTGCGTTGATTGAGACTTAAGAAAAGACCGTCGGGTGGGGCCGGGTAGGGCTGCAATAACCTAATTGCAATAGGTGGGACCGCTTCCTAAAGGAGGAACCATCTGCTTCAAGAGCAATTGGCCTACCTTGCTTTAGCGTCGTGATCCCCTAATGTATAACGTTGTTAATGAGCACCGCTTCTAACCTTCGGGTATCCCATCCGACGGAA
>JAFEGV010000075.1 GCA_018239665.1 Verrucomicrobiota bacterium
GGGCATAAAGAACGCCCGTGTCTTCTTTGACGTGCTCTAGCGCAGTTTTGCAGCTATGGAGAACATCGTATTGCTTTTTCTGTCTTGCGAGATAGCTTTTATAATAAGGATTGAAGGAGATAGGGATGTAGCCTAGAATACTTCCTGGCTTCCATTTGTGCTGCTTGAACAGTTTTAAAACGTATTTCTTATCTTCGCTGATGAAGGCGAACGCTTGAGAGCCGCGCGCAAGAAAAGTGAATTTTTGACAGAGGATTTGATCGACGAGCTGTTGCTCCTCATCCGATAAAGGAGGCAGCTCCCATTCTGCTGAAGGTGAAAATGTTGGGGAAGAGAACTTTGCATGGAGCCCATACCGGGTCTTGTTTTCATAGAACTGATGTCCGGTCCAAAGAATAGCCCCGATCCCAAGAAGGAGAGCAATAATTTTCATCTTTACCTCTTATTAAACCTATCAATCATAGCGGTTTTTATTTTTTTCAGTCCAGCTTGCAATCATTTGTCTTAACAGATTATTGTGCGAGGCAGTTGCAAAACTCATTTGCCCAGCAAAATCGCCCTTTTGGGGCCATTTCCACCCATTCTCCTTGGCCGGCCCACACGTGGCCGATTTCGTCAAATGGAGCGTGGCGGTTTTGCTGCCACTTGTAACTGGCCCAAAAATCATCGATTTTTCCGGGCAAAGCAGTTTTGCAACTGGCTCGTACATTTTTTTGGTTGGAGGATGGCCATATGACAGAGTTTACTGCGGAGCACATCAACAAGGAACAATTGCCGCTTGTTATCAAACCTAAAAAGAAAGGGATAAAGAAGCAGGATTTTTGGGAGCTTTTAAAAAGCGACGGCGACCAGCTGCGCAAGCAGCTTCTGACATACGGCGGGCTGCTCTTCCGCGATTTTCCCATTGAGAACGAAGATGATTTTAGCTCTGTGATCGACCATTTGCACTTAGGAAAATACATCAACTACATCGGCGGCGATAGCCCGCGCGACAAAATTAAAGGAGGGGTCTACACATCGACCGAAGCGCCTCCTTCGATCAAGATCCCATTGCACAACGAGCTCTCCTTTGTAAAAAATCACCCGAAGCATATCTATTTTTATTGCCACATCGCTCCTGAGCAGGGGGGAGAGACGATCGTCGGCGATGCCCGCAAGGTCTTAAAGGCGGTAGATCCCGATGTCAGAAAACGGTTTTCGGAGAAAGGCTTGAAGTATGTCTCTTGCTATTATCGGGACAGCGCTCTCATGAACATGCTCAACCGGTTTCAAAGGTCCCATCGCTCATGGCTGGATGTGTTCGAGGTCAATGATAAGAACGAAGTGGAGCGCCTTTGCCGCGAAAATGAATTTGCCTATCAGTGGAACCAGCACGATTGGCTCAAAATCAGCCAGACGCGTCCGGCGACGATGAAGCATCCGGAAACGGGGGAAGAGGTGTGGTTCAACCAGGTGCATTTGTACGATTTCAATCCTCGCCTGCTTGGAATGTGGCGGTACGTCGCAGCCAAAATGTTTTACTGCAGGGACCACATGAAACTGCATGAGGTCTTTTTTTCAGACCACTCTCAGATCCCGCGAAAAGACCTCTATCATGTCCTCGATGTCTTAGATGCAAACACGATCTATTTCCCCTGGCAAAAAGGAGATGTTTTGGTCCTGGACAACGTCTTAGCGATGCACGGCCGGGCGGTCTTCAACGGCAAGAGGCGGATTTTGACCGCGATGACCGGATGACTTGCCCCTGCCATAGTAAAAAGCCTTATGAAGAGTGCTGCGCTAAGTACCATCGTGGAAAAAAAACGGAGAATGCTTTGCTCCTCATGCGCTCGCGCTACTCTGCCTACGCTAAAGGACTTGCCGATTATATCATTGCGACAACGCATCCATCAAGCACATACTGGCAGCCGAACAAGGCCAAGTGGAAAAAAGAGATCGAGCAGTTCTCTCAATCGATCTCATTCGACGGCCTGGAAATTCTCGACTTTCAAGAGAGCGGCGAAAAGGCCACTGTCGCCTTCATTGCCTACTTGAAGCAGCAAGGGCATGACGCCACCTTTACCGAACGGAGCCAGTTCGAAAAGATCAAAGGAAGCTGGCTTTATCTATCCGGCGACCTCCGGTCGGGCGCCTGTAAAAAAATCTAGTGCCGGCTTGCCTCTCAATTCCCGATCTGGCATGGTGCGCTTATACCGAAACGACCTGAAGAACCGGGGATCTGACAAGGAAGGTCCTTAAAATTTGCGTTTGGAACAAGCGACCATTGCCCGAGGGCAAGGCGAGAGTGAAAATACGAATTTTGAAGAAAACCCGACGACGTCAGAAACCGATTCTTTAGGTTGTTTCGGTATCAAAGCGATACAATGAAATAGGTGCTCATGAAAGATATCCGTAAAGGGGTCCTCTACATGCTGCTCTCTGCGGCCGGACTTTCTTTTTTCGGCTTATTTGTCAAACTAGGCACAGCTTCGGTCTCTTTTTTCTTGCTGACTTTTTTACGGTTCTTCGTTCCATTTCTTTTGATCCTTCCTTATGTCTTATGGAAGGTGGGAATTCCAAAATTTTCCCAGCTTGGCAACTTGCGCCTGCAGTTGGGAAGGGTGGGCTGCATCCTCGTTTACCAATACGCGATCTTCTATTACCTCACCAAAACGACTCTGTTAGATGCGACAGTGCTGCAAAATACAGCCCCGTTCTTCATCCCGTTGATCGAAAAAATCTTTATGGAGCATCGGATCAAGAAGGAATTGATCTTAGGGATGCTTATTTCGTTTATTGGGGTCTTGTTCATTTTGAGGCCCGACCGGGGCATCTTCGGTTCGTTGAGCATCATCGGTCTGATCGCAGCTCTTGGGCAGGCGGGCTCTCAAGTCTTCTTTGGAATGCAGTCCCGTGCGGAAAGACAGGAGACGAACCTCTTTTACCTTTTCTTTTTTTCTTCGATCGTCAGCTTCCTCCTCTTTTTCGTGTTTGCACTTCTTAATCGGGGGATTGCCTTAGAGATCGATTCGCTCATGCATGTCGATCAGAAGTTTTATTGGTACTTATTTGCACTGGGACTTGCCACAATTTCCAATCAATCGTTCCGCGGAGTGGCTTACCGTTACGCCCGGCCTGGAATTTTGGCTCCTTTGCTTTATTTTTCCGTGATTGTTTCAGGACTGTTAGATTGGGTCGTTTTCGACAACTTGCCCGACCGATGGATTACAATCGGAGCAATTCTTGTTGTAGTAGGCGGAATCATCCCTTACATCCAAAGAAAGGTGAAGGAGCAGAAATAAATGGAAGCAGATCGGATCCATGATTCATTAGATAAAAAGATCCCGCCATGGAGAAAGTGGGGAGCCTTTGTTTCAGAGCGGCAATGGGGAACTGTCCGCGAAGACTATAGCGCTGATGGGAACGCCTGGACCTACCTTCCGCACGATTTGGCCCGTTCCAAGGCATACCGATGGGGAGAAGATGGACTGGCAGGCTGGACGGATCAATACCAGACCTTGATTTTCTCCATTGCTCTTTGGAACGGGAAAGATCCCATTTTAAAAGAGAGGCTCTTCGGCCTGACGCCTTTGGAGGGCAACCATGGCGAAGATGTCAAAGAGTACTACTATTACCTGGATGCGACGCCGACCCATTCGTACATGAAGTACATGTACAAGTACCCTCAAAATGAGTTTCCTTATGATCAGCTTGTCCAAGAGAACAAAAAGAGGACGGCCAAAGACCGGGAGTTCGAACTGGTCGATACAGGCGTGTTTGCCAATAACCGATACTTCGATGTGGTCGTCGAATATGCGAAGGCATCTCCCGATGACACCTGCATCAGGATCGAGGTGTTCAATCGAGGGCAGCAAACGGCTTCGCTCCATCTGCTTCCCCATTTGTGGTTCCGCAACCGATGGAGCTGGAGGGAGGTCAAAGGCTTGCTTCCGATCATCGAAGAGGCAAAAGCTGAAGAGGGCGTTGTCTGCTTGCGCGCAGACCCCAGGCAGCTTCCCAAACCTGACTGGATCACATTTGATTACGAGATCCCTCCCATGTATCTGTATTCTGAAGGGAACGGGCAAGCGCTTTTTACAAATAATGAAACCCACTTTGAAAGATTCGGGCAGTCGCCGCCGCCCGACGCGTCCGTGTACACAAAGGATGCGTTCCACCGTTATATCATTCATCAAGAGCAATGCATCAACCTTCTCAAAGAGGGGACCAAGGCCTGTTTGCACTACAAGGATGTCGCCATCCCTCCTCAGTCCTCCCATGTCTTGAGGCTGCGCCTGACATCTCAGCCGCAAAATAATCCCTTAAAGGATGTCGATGCGGTTGTGTCCCAACGAAAAGCTGAGGCCGACTCTTTTTACCACTCGATCCAAGAGGCAACGTTAAGCGAAGATGACAGGAAGATCCAAAGGAAAGCGATCGCAGGGATGATCTGGAGCTGCCAATACTACTTATACGATGTCAGAAGATGGCTGGACGGCGATGCCAAAGAGCCGCCGCCTCCATCTTCCCGTTATGGAATTCGGAACAGCCATTGGAGGCATCTGCACGCCAACCACATCATCTGCATGCCCGATAAGTGGGAATATCCTTGGTTTGCTTCTTGGGACGGAGCCTTTCATAGCGTCGTCCTGTCATTGACCGACCTTCCGTTTGCCAAGAAGCAGCTTAAAACCTTCCTTTTGCACTTCTTCCAACATCCCAACGGGCAAGTTCCAGCCTACGAGTGGGGCTTTTCCGATACCAATCCTCCCGTGCAGGCCTGGGCGCTCTGGACCCTTTACCAAAGGGAGAAGAAGCGGACAGGTAAAGGAGACCACGATTATTTGGAGTTTTGCTTCCTCAAATTGATGCAGAACTTCAGCTGGTGGGTCAACAAGGTCGACCGTTTGGGAAATAACGTGTTCGAGGGGGGCTTTTTAGGACTCGATAACATCTCGATCATCGATCGGGACAAACCCCTTCCCGGCGGAGGCTTCTTCGAGCAATCTGATGGAACTGGCTGGATGGGCTTTTATGCCCTTTATATGATGCGCATGGCCTTAGAGCTTGCGAAAGTGAAACCTCTTTTCGAACAGCTGGCATTTGTCTTCTTCGAGCATTTTGTCAACATTGCCTGCGCTATGGAATACTCCAAGTCGCGCCCGATCGACCTGTGGGACGACGAAGACGGCTTCTTCTATGATGTCATCCTCCATCCCGATGGGTCCCATCAGCGGTTAAAGGTCAGGTCCTTCGTTGGACTGATCCCGCTTTACGCCCTCGACTTTTTTGAGGAAGAGGAACTCCAAAGCTACCCCAAATTTTACAAGCACTTCCAACTCTATCTAGCCCACCGCTCCGAGCTTCTTGGAAGAAGCATCACAGAATTGAAGGTCGATGGGAAAAAGCGGTATCTCTTCTCGCTGATGACCTTGGACCAGATCAACAAGGTCTTGCAGTATGCGTGGGACCCGGACGAGTTCTTATCGCCGTACGGATTGCGCAGCCTCTCCAAGTACCATGAACAGCATCCCGTCTCATGGATGCAGAGCCAAGTCGGTTATGAACCCGGTGAATCGTTGGAGAGGATCAAGGGGGGCAATTCCAATTGGAGGGGGCCGATCTGGTTTCCGACCAATTTCCTTTTTGTAAACTCTCTCATCCGTTTGCAGGAAGCGGTCAAGACCTTCGATATCCAGGTCAAAGGAAGGACCGTCCAGCTCGAAGAGATGATCACAGGACTGCGCAGCCGCCTGATCGATCTGTTCCGTAAAAATTCTGAAGGGGAAAGGCCAATCCATGGCGATCAGCCGCTGTTCCAAGAAGATCCCTTCTGGAAGGACCTGATCCTGTTCTATGAACATTATCACGGCGACACGGGGCGCGGCCTTGGCGCTTCCCATCAAACAGGATGGAGCGGGCTTGTGGCCAACTTGATCGACCAGTTGAAAAAACAGTGAACCGCTAATTGCCTTGAGCAGTTTTAAACTCGATGACCATCACTTCGATCGGCTCGTCCGATTCGTTGATGTCTGCATGGAGGGTGCCGATCGGATCAGCGGTCAGCCAGTAGGCCTTTCCCGTTTCAAGGACCAGGTCGGAGATGTCTCCGGTTTGCTCGATCTTCTTAAGCACTCCGCCTTTGATTCCAACGACGACGCGGTCGTTGTCATGGCGGTGCATCGAAAGAGGTTGATGAGGCATGATCACAGTCTTCCATACCTTCACCAGTTCGTTTTCAAACTGAGGAATGCGGTGCGTTGCCTTCTGAGGGGTATTTTCCTCAGCAGAAAGACAGACTGTTGTGATCAGCAGAAATGCAAGAAATATGTGTTTCATGCTCAAAACGATAGTTTTCATAAACATATTCTGCAACTCGATTTTCCATCTGTTTTGGATTTCCATTGGACATTTTTGAGAAAGCCGATAGATAATGCTTCTTCAGAACTTTGTTTCCCCTTCAGAATTTTTGCAATCCTACATTCAACATTCACTTGAGGTTAGTATGTCCCTTCGCGTGCAACTGATGTCTCCTCCCAATCATACCCACTCCGTACATGTTCCAGAAGTTTCCAAAGATCCTCGTGTCATCGGCGAGATGCTTCGAGCAGTCACAAGAGAGCAGATAAGCGAGATCTATGAAAAAATGCAGTCTATCATAGGCAATAGCTTGACCTTGAAGCAAAATCCTATGCTGCGGGGCGGTTATGTTCATGTGGGCATCAATTTACCTTCACAGCAAGAGAGGCCAGCAAAGGATTTCCTCCTCGGCTGTTTGCCCGTAGAGCTTCATATGATCAATGATTTCAGTTCAGGTCCTTCTTCGAAACTTGCCAAGGGCGAGAGTTTCGAATATTCCTACGAGGGGATGTTAGCGTATGCTGCAATCACATCAGGTCTGAACGATGCCCTCCATCAGGCATTAGGTACGGAATTAGCAACTAAAAAAGATTACCGGATCCGATTAGATCTTGACTTGGAGCAAATGAAAACGCAAAAGGGGCTCGTGTTCCGGATCATCGAAACTCAGGGGCAGGAAGAACTCTCGAGAACTTCATTTTCCCTGCATTAGAACGTGAATTTCGAGCGTGCTTTTTCAGGATCGTAAGGGAAGGCTTGGATTACCCGTTGTGGCAATGAGCCGGATGGATGGTAGAAATGTTCCGATGCATCGATGATCACAGTGCTCTCTGTTATGACGCGATTCACCGAAGCTTTCATGTTACGGATCCCTTTGCCGCCGTCTTCCATTAATAAGAACCAGTCGCCGATGTTGGACAGGTACAGCGAATCGCAAGTTAGACGATTTGCTTTTAGCCATGCATCGACTTTTGCAAAGGCAGCGCGGTCGCTGATGTCTAAGCGAAGATGAGAGATTTTCCCTTCTTGATAAAGGGATTGGACGTAGCCATAGGACGCGTCGGTAGAAAGCCAGCTTCCTTCTCGAGTGAGCTCGGAGCGTATTGCAGAACTGTCCATTCCATTGTCTTCTCGAAGAAAACGCTCCTTTTGAGGTTCTAATTCCAAGAGGATGTTCTCCACAAAGTCTTGACGGGTCTTCGAGTGGAGGACCGCGGCCTGCGTTTTTTGGAAAAGCTCCATCACCGTATTGTTGATGTCCCCAAGGAGGGCCCCGCAAGATTGGCGGGCGACCATGAGATTATAGTTCTCCCAGCCGGAAAAGCCGATGTGGAACGGTTTGTCCGGACGGGGAATGCTCCTTAATGCTGCTATCGTTGCACTTTGGTTAGCTTCATTTGTCAGCACGTACGGCTTTTTGGATATTCCAAAGTCGCGGTCCAGCATGAAAATATCGCTGGAAAAGGAATGCTCCGCTGAGGGAGCAGCAGCTTGTAATAAGTGTATGGCCATAATTTATCGGTTTTTTTAATAACATTATACCACGTTTTTAATTTAATTTCATCTATTAAGTTGTATTGTTTTTAAATATATTTGATTTAAATTTTTTTAGTTAAAAATATTATTATAGTTTGGAGTGGAATTTGACCGGGCTGTGAGATTAAAGAGGGAGGCGTATTGGCAGGGGATGCTGCTTCTTAGCCGGCGACGTCTTCAAAACAACGGGACTCGAATTTCTGTCTGCTGCGTCGACCTCTACAAGAAGAGGCCATGTTTTCATCGAGGTCTTCAGAAGCAGTGTGGACTTCGCTTAATGGATCGGAGAACAACGAGCGGTAATTGGCTTTTCCAAACGGCACGTCCAGATCGGATCTGTTTAAGTTTGAGTGAATAAGCTGCTTCCAAAAGAAGTTAAAACGAGAAGCCATAGATGTTATCTCAACAGCAGTGGAAATTTGTAAAATTTTTTGTTTAATTTCCTGAATAGCACCCTGATGAGTTTTGCGCAAAGAAATATTCAAAAATAAATTTTTTTAATGGTGGAGTTTTTACTTTGTTAATTTGAAATACAAAGAACGTGCCAGGGAATCCTTTTGCGAGGAAAAACAAAGAGTCCGAGAATGCCGATGATAAGCCTAGCCGGAAACTAGATGAAAAAAGGTTCCCCAAATTTTATCTCTAGATTGCGGCTAGGCTCATAGGAATTAATAAGCCTGTCGTTGCATTTTCTATCGAAAATTGACAGAAGATTTTTCCAACGGCAGACTTTTAAACTAGCCCTGTCCTTGCTCAGACAGCACAATTGCCACAGCATCAATTAAGCGGATGATATTGTCCTCGGCGTGGTTTTCTCCCCAGTTATCATCGCCTTCTGGCCTGCCGGCAAGATCCCATACGAGATCATAGACAAGACGCTTTTGTTCTTCGGTAAAGTCGGCGAATGTTTCTTTCAGAACCTCGATGATAGCTTGGTTTAATACCTCAACGCGCTCATGGCAAGCTGCCCTGACGGCATTTGCTCGAAGCAGGTCTTTGTTTTCAACCTGTTCATGTTCAGCCAGAGAGGCCCAAATGTCTTCTATTCTGCTTCGAAGTTTGGCTTGCATTGATCGAGGTATGCTGCGAAGCGTCGGTTCAAGCAGGTCCTTGTCTGTTTGATTGTGAATAAGCTGGCAGAGTCTTGCTATAGGAGTGCTAGGGACGTAATCTCGGCATGCTCTATATTTTTCCAGAGGTCTTTGAGAATAGTTTGAGGTAAAGGCCGATAACTCTTTATCAAACATGAACAAACATGAGTTAAAAAAAAGCGAAAGTATTTTTAGCTGCTGAAGGTTTCTAAATGTCTCTGGAAGACAATATAGCTGGTTGTTGCTAAGGAAAAGCCCGCTTAACCGCTGAAGGTTCCCCAAAGTGTTTGGAAGGCTTTGCAGATGGTTGTTATTAAGGTAAAGAGCTGTTAGCAGATGAAGGTTACCAAATGTCTCTGGAAGGCTTTTTAACAGGTTGTTATTAAGGTAAAGCTCTATTAGTTGCTGAAAGTTTCCAAATGAGCTTGGAAGGCTTTCCATCTGATTGTTTTCAAGATGAAGCCGTTGTAGCTGTCGAAGGTTCCCAAACGTGTCCGGAAGGCTTTTTAACAGGTTGTTATTAAGATAAAGCTCTGTTAGCTGCTGAAAGTTTCCAAAGGAGTTTGGAAGGCCTTCCAACTGGTTGCCAGTAAGGGAAAGCCATTCTAGCTGCTGAAGGTTTCCAAATGACTCTGGAAGCCTTTCTAGCTGGTTGTTATTAAGGGAAAGCCTTTGAAGCAGCTTAAGGCTTCCAAATGACTCTGGAAGGCCTTTTAGCCGGTTGTTATTAAGGTAGAGCGAATG
>JAFEGV010000076.1 GCA_018239665.1 Verrucomicrobiota bacterium
AAGTCGATCTGGGAAGGGGCCATTTTTTCAAGGCAGCCATAGGCCTCGCGCAATTGGGGCGTTCCCTTTTTAGCCTCGGAGCCAATGTTCAGCAGCCCCACTTTGGGGTTGTTGACGCCTCGGATTTTCTGAAAGGCGGCGCCGATTAGCGCAAACTCGATCAGATGGTGGGCCTTGCAAGAGGTATTAGCGCCAACATCAAGGACGGCGATCTCATTTCCGCGTGTTGGCAGCAGGGTGAGAAGGGCTGGACGGTCGATGCCGGGAAGCATAGGCAGAGATAATTTTGCTGCGCACATAAGCGCTCCGGTATTACCGGCTGAAACGAAAGCGTGGAGCCGTTTTTCTTTAAGCATTTTGATCCCGACGCAGATCGAAGATTGCTTCTTATTGCGGATGGCTGAAAGAGGCGCTTCGTCCATGGAAATATATTCTTGAACGACATGGAGGGCGATATTGGGCGAAGGAGAGTGTCTTCCGGCAAAGATATCTGTCGTCGCAAATAAAGTGAGGTGGGCAGAGGGCGGTAGTTGATCGGCAAAATGATAGATTGCGTGCAAGAGCTCGAGGGGCTGGGTGTCGCTTCCCATCAGATCGATGCCAATGTGGCATGTGGTGCTGTGTGGGCTTTGGTGTGGCACGCCTTCTTTTTCCCCTAAACTTTTGTATAACTCACAGCACTTGAATGAAAAGAACACCTAAATTAACCCTGAGAGGGTTATTCTAAGGTGTTCCATTAACACATCATGCTTAGCAAACGACTTTATTCAGCGCTAGCTTGAATAACAGCGCGTCCTGCGTAAAATCCGCAATGAGGGCAGATTCGGTGTGGGATGCGTGGTTTGCTGCAGTTAGAGCAGTTCGAAACATTTTTTGGTTTTTTTGCATGGTGAGCGCGTCGTGAGTTTTTGCGAGCATTTGACGTGCGATTACGTGGTACTGCCATAGTGTGATCTCCTTAAAAAAATTATGCACTGCTTATACAGAAAGATCGTTTTTTTTGAAAGTTAAAAAAATATTACATATCCAAATCTGCGAAGGGAAAATGGACGACCGGGGACTGCTCAGGATTCAGCTCTCCGCCTGAATCTCCATGAAGAAATTCTTTGATCTGGTCCCGTCCAGGGCATTTGCCATTGTTGCATTCTGCAAAAAGGGGAACCTGGAGCAGGGTGGTCTCTCGGATCTCATTGGACAGGTCGTAAATCGCAAAACGCACTTCTTCTAATGGGATCGTGCTGTAGGCGTTCTGGATGTTGATGGGAATGTGGACGGGCTCATTGCAAATGGAACAAGGAAGCGTCGCCGACGTCTGAATGGAAAAATGGGCCACCAAATGATCGTCAGCTAGATATACCTCGCCGCTGACTTGGACATCCTCGGGGAAGGAAAGCTCTTCTTCTTCAATTTCCAAAAACTCAGGGCCTACCGTTTCCTTAATCTCTTCGACATGGCCGTTTTTTAGCCTGTCAACATAAATCTTGAACTTTTCCATTGCTTTTTCCGAACTGTAAATTAAGCAGAAATAATACAAAAATCTGCTATTGATCGCTATGGGATTTTCGATTGAAGTTTATTTTCAACCGACTTTATATTGCCTGACCGCAAATCAATTGGAGGTTTCAATGAGTACGTCATCTGGCATTCGAGATGTGCCTAGACAAGTTATTATTCAAAGAGTTCCTGCTGAGTCGATCGTAAGTCCGTCTGAATTTCTGCAAAAGGTTAAGTTATTGCAGTTTGACCAAGCTTCGAAGATGTTGGAAGGCAATCCGGGATTAAAGAATAGTTTAGATGCGCTGAAATTATGCGATCGGGTTTTAGAAGAGAAGCTTACGCAATATTGTGCAAGCGGTGCGACATTGGATGTGATTTGGGAAGATGATGAAGATGCTCCTGTCTTGAACATCCAGCCGTGCGACAATAAGGAACAGATTTTGCGTGAAATTGTCGAAGTGGCAGTTTTTTTAGGATCATCCGACCTCGTTTCAAACTATAGTCAACTATGTCTGGCCGGAGCCCTATTGCTTTTGGATGAAAGAGCAAGGCTGATGGAATGTATGCAAACAATGACCCGCCACCAAAATCCTCGTATGCAATCACCGTTAATGGATTTGAACGTCATGGAGGGTTCGGATAATCGTTCTTTATCGTACCGTCTGTTTTTCAAGCCGCTGGCCGATGAGATCAAAAGGTTTTTAAAAAGTGAAGATGCTCCTGTGATCCCTTATTCAATCCATTTCCAGCACGTTTAGTGATGGCATTGTGAAGCGTTTCTGGAGCCAAGAGCGAGATTTGGCTCCTGAGGGTTGCGAGGTATTCTTGGGATAGCCCGAAAATGATTGCTGAGTAGGTTTTTTAAGTGGACAACTCAGAATGCAAGCTGAAGAACGTATTTTGCAGCCTCTGTGCTTGCGTCTCGGTCTCCAAGCTGCTCTTTCAGAGCAAGGCAGGATGCTTGGCAGATTTTTCTTTCCGTTCCGCCGATCAACGATGAGATCTTTTGATAGAGGTTTTCTTCTGTGAAGTTGGGCCCGAACAGCTCCGGGAACACTTCAGAGTTAGCGATGATGTTGACGAGGCAGTAAAAGGGTAGGCGGATCTTGAGGACGTCGCGCGCGATGTACAAGTCGAGAGGAGAAATGGCATAAGTGACCACTGTGGGGACTTCATGCAGAGCAAGCTCTAAGGTGACGGTTCCCGATTTAGCGATTGCGGCGTGCGCTGCGCGCATCAGTTCATAAGTCCTGTCTTGCGGAACAAATTGCACATTGTCCTTCCAGCCTTGTCTTAGCACGATCTCTTCGATCAATGGACGGAACCTCTCGTCTGAGATCGAAAGGGCAAACGATAGGTCGGGATCGTCCTGTTTGAGCCGTCTGCACACTTGCAGCTGCAGAGCAAGATTTCTTTCGAGCTCTTTTCTGCGGCTTCCCGGGAAAACGGCGATGATCTTTTTGTCCTTGGGAAATGGGAAAGGTAGATAGTTATGCTCTTTGATCCGCTGGACCAAAGGATGGCCGACATATTCGACCCGGAGGCCGGTGTTGGCAAAATAGTTTTTTTCGAAAGGGAGGATGGTGAGGAGCAGATCGAGGTGCTTTGCCATGAGGGGGATCCGCTTTTTTCCCCAGGCCCAAACAGAAGGGCAGATGTAATGGCAGAGTTTTCCTTGATACCCTTTTTTTCTTAAATGTCTTGCCATGCGCAGATTAAAGCCCGGGTAGTCGATGAAGAGGACGGCCTTGGGCTTTAAGGTAAAGATCTGGTTTGCGACAAAGTAGAATTGGCGCATCAATTTGGGAAGGGCTAAAAAGACATCGACAAAGCCCATTACCTGAAATTCTTCCATGGGCAGGACGCAGTCCAATCCTGCAGCGCGCATTTTAGGTCCCCCAACGCCGGAAATGCGCAAAGAGGGGGAATGCTTCTTTAATGCTTCAATGATTTTTTCACCGTGAAGGTCGGCGCTTTTTTCTCCGACAAAGATAAACAGGTCACACGACATCGATTGCGCCTAGCTTTTCTGCGATCCACTGAGCGCCATCGTGAAAGACCGTTTTTCCTGTGCCATGTCCTTGGTGGCCGATCGACGGACCGACGATCAGCTCGATCTGAGGAGAGCGGACCTTCTTTTCCAAGGCTCTTTGCGAGGCTTTTTCAATGAAGTCAAAACAGTTGCGCGTTCCAACGCGTGTATCGAGGTTCCCGATATAGAAACGGATATTGCGGTCGCATACTTTATCGACGAGGTTTTCAAGGTCGAGGTCATTAACAAGAGGCAGGTCCGGAATCTCTTGGAACTCTTTAATGGCCGATAATTTTGTCAGGGGGGCAAAGCCGACAATCCATCGGAAATGAGGGATCTGGGCAGCGGCGTGGGTTGCAATAAAGGCCCCGCGCGACAGTCCCATCGTTCCAAGGCGCTCTGGAATTAAGATGCCTTGATGGATAAGCCCTTCCACTGCGACCTGGACCTTATCAATGAATTCTCGAAGGAAGTTGCGGCCTGAAGCAATCTCTTTTGCCCAGATGGTCATGGCCTGCGTGGCCGGAAGTTGAAACCCGTGCCCGGGAAGGGTCAATGAGAAGATGCGCATGGGCAAAGCGGAAAGATAAGCGGCGGGTTGGTTAAAGGGGTCTTGGCATAAGCTCTCTTCGGAAGAAAGGGCAAAGTAAAAGAGAGCGGGAAGGGGGCCTTCGGCGATATCGGGGCCTAAATAGGCGACTTGGATATCGGCGTTGAGATCGAGAGTGTTTAGGGTCAAATCGTTGTCGAGCATCGAATTACTCCCTGGATGGTTTTCTTCTACGCCTGCGTTTGCGCCTTACCGGTTGGTCTGGAGATGTAACCGCATCTTGCCATTCTTGATAGGTTTTTTGTAAAGCAGGTTGAATGCAGCAGCGCACCTCTAAAAATTTGAGTGCCTTGGGGAATTCGGGATCATTAGGAATCCGGATCTTCCGATTTTTTTTCTTGTCCAGCGGAGTGAGCCGGTACTGCGAAGTTAAAATCGAAGCAAGCGATCCTCTGATCCGGCGCGGAATGTGGAAAAAGGGGTGGAAGACCTCGTCGATTTGCTGATGGACTTCTTGGTAGATCTCGCCTAAGTGGGGAACTTTTTCCCGGTCGACATACCGCACTTGGAACCGTTTTTCAAGAAGAGGGAAGACGAGGCAGGAGAGCAAAATGGCGCGGTCAAGGGGCTGATTGGGGGGCGCGTGAAAAGTGGTATCGATCTCTTGAAGGTAAGGGTAGACCTCTTCTCCTTCAGAAGATTCCAAATACTCGCCTAAAACAGGCATGAGCAGGTGGAGCATTCCATGTTCTGTCATCAAACGGAAAAAAGGTTCCGAGGCGCTCGATTCGAGCATGCGCAACAGCTCTTCTTGGACGCGAGCCGGAGAGCTTTTGACGATCTCGCTGCGGCACTCTAGAAGCGCGATGCGCGATGGCGGATCGACATCAAACCCATAACGCGCTTGGAACTTGATCAAGCGGAGCATGCGGACAGGGTCTTGGCGGAAGCGGATAAAGGGCTGGCCGATCGTTCGCAGGACCTTTTTTTGGATGTCCGGATAGCCGCCGACATAATCGATGATCGTTTGGTTTGCAGGATCGTAGAACAGGCCATTAATGGTGAAGTCGCGGCGCATCACATCTTCTTCGGGTGATCCCCACTTGTTGTCGCGCACGATGAGCTCATCGGTCTCGGTATCGCCTGAGCGGAATGTGGCGACTTCGATCACCTTTTGCCCAAAGCGGATGTGGGCCAATCGGAAGCGGCGTCCGATCAGGATGCAATTGCGGAACAACTTTTTTATCTGCTCGGGTTCCGCAGATGTTGATATGTCAAAATCTTTGGGTTTTTGGTCGAGAAGCAGGTCCCGCACGCTTCCACCGACTAGATAAGCCGTGAAGCCTGCAGCGCGTAACTTTTCCATAACGTAAAGCGCGTCGGGATCGACTTTGCTAATGGGAAGTTGATGTTTTTCGAAGGGATAGATCTTCTGTTCCACTTCACCCTTTTGTGAATGTTAATTTGAAAATAAGATATGTCCATCGTATCTGATCGACTTGTATAAAGTCAAGCGGATGAGGACTCTACATCCTGGCACTAAGAGGTTTAAAGAGGTGGTTGCAAAACTCATACACAAACAACATGAAAAATCGGTTTTTGGCGTCGTCGGGCAGTCAATGACTTTGAGCCCGCCTGCATCGCCCAACTTATTCAAGTTGAGCTGCTTCGACGTCGGCTTCGCCTGGCTCAAATTCAGGACGCCTCCTTGCCAAATTCCCGATTTTTCATGTTGTTTGTGTATAGCTTCGAGGCGCAAATTTGATGATCGCAAAGCCGGTTTGATTTGTTGAAAATCGACATAACCTTTTGGGCCTTAGGCGATTTTTAAAAAATCGAAGCGGCACAGCGAGCGCGAATTGGCGCCCGAATGGAGTTTTGCAATCACCTCTAAAAACAGTTCTTTTCTAAGAAGTCTTTTTTCCAATGATATCCGTCGAGCAGGCCGCAAGCAGGTCTATCTAAAAGGCGGTAGGCGATGTACAACGCCTCAACAGAGGCCAGCCCTCTGTGAGGATCGGAGCAGTCGTCTTGGCGCCTGGGGTATGCTGTCATATATATGGAGGGGATGCTGCGGCATTCAAAGAGATGGGGAGTCTGAAGCTGGCGGAACATTGTCTGGGCATGCCGCCATGTGCCGTCAATGAGGAAAAGTCCCATTTGCGCATCCTCCGAGGAGAGAGGCGGCCCATCGAGGGTCAGCAGAACGTACCCCGTCAGATCGGGCAGGCGGTCTTTCGGATAGGTAAAAAACTGCATGTCTTCCCGGGTCTCGAGCCCCTTTAAGCTGCATTTTTTTAGGTTCTCTTTCCGATGGCGTAAAATAATTGTAGGAGGAAATGCGTTCATTTTCTATAGAGAGAATTAAATAGGGTCAAATATTAAAACAAAATCCTGTTTATTTCAACAAGATATGTATTTTCATTACTTGTTAATTATTTTAGCTTTTTTCGGATTTAACGTTGGGCATTCCGCAGCGGAGAATACTCTTCTTTCTACTGATTCGGAGCCTAAACAAAGCATTTCTCTTTCCCCTATCTGGTCGCAAGACCTAGATGATGCCTTTCTTCAGGCGCAGGAAGAGCAAAAAATCTTGGTCGTCGCTTTTTTAGGGGACGCCTGGTGCCCCTGGGCTGAGAAGTTAAAGGGCGACGTATTGAATTCTCCTCAATTTTTGAACAGTCTTAAGGGAATTGCACATTGCGCTGCCGTGAGTTTGGACGAAGAGGATTCCGAGCACAATAAGCAGATGCGGGAGATTTTCCATATCGAACAGTCGCCGACAATTGTGCTTTTCGACTACTCCCAAGAAGAAATTGCCCGTTTGGGCTTTTTGCCCCTTTCGGCAAAAGATTACGCCGTGCAGGTCCTTGAGCTGGCGCAGCATTTTGAAGAGGTGATCGCATTCCTGAAAAGTCCAAAGTCGGTAAGTTCCGAAGAGCAGATGGCCCAGCTTTATGCGCATGCAAAAAAGCTCTCTTCCCAATCGTATCGCGATCAGATCTTGCAAATAGGGTTAAAAAAAGAAAAAGGCTCCTTTTTCATCCTTGAAAAATATGCCGGACTGCTGGAAAAGTTTAAATTTAAGTCTGAGACTGTGCAGAAGACTCGCAAGGAGCTGATCGATAAGGACCCAGATAATAAGATGGGGACCCAATTGAAAATGGCAATCCTGGAGTTTCAAAAGCTAGGGACCAAGGTCAAAAGCAAGAGAAGCATTTACAAGGCGGTCTCGCCTTTGGTCCATTACGTGGAAAAGTTTGGCAAGGATGATCAGGAAAACCTGTGGAAGGTCGAGATGATGATCGCCCAATTCTTCTTCACGAAAAATGAGCGGGAGCAGGCGCTGGCGCATGCCCAGGCCTCTTTGCAGGCGGCCCCGGAGAAAGTGAAGGGCGAAGTGAAAGATGTGGTCGACTATATAACGGGATCGTAATGTGGAAAGAAAGACCGAAACTGCCGCATGGCGTCCTATGCGGAACCGACTCTGTTCAAGAGTGGCTCCTCCCTTGGTGGTGGTCCCGCTTCAAAGACCATAATGACCTTCCTGTGACATTCTGCGATTTTGGCATGACTTCGCAAGCGAGGAATTGGTGTGAAGAGCGGGGATCTGTCATCGACGTTGAGTTCGATCCTGCGCACATCGTTTCCCAAGAACGGATCTCAACAGACCTCATTGCAAAATGGGAGGCGATCTATGGGCCCGGCGTTTGGAAGGCGCGCGATACCTGGTTCAAAAAACCTCTAGCTTTGGCCAAGACTCCCTATCTCAAGACTCTTTGGATCGATCTCGATTGCGAGATCTTAGCTTCCCTCTCCGACCTATTTGAAACCTGCAGCCCGGATCTTCCGATCGCCCTTGTGCGCGAACCCATTTCATCCCATCTTCCCCGATTTCATCCCGACGTCAAGTATAACAGCGGAGTGATTGCCTACCAGCACGGCGCTTCCCTTCTTGAAAAGTGGGCTGCGGAGGCCATCCGGTCCAACCACCTGTTTTGGGGGGACGATCCGCTATTGTCCCATCTGATCTCGCATGAAAAGTGCGAAGTCAACGAGATCTCTGAAGTTTGGAACTGGCGGATGAACTATGGTTTTTGTATGAACGCTAAGATCTACCACTGGGTAGGCAGCGGCGGTAAAGGTTTTATTCGGGAACGGGGCGGCATTAAGCCTGCTTTGGACTCTTTTTTTGCGGCCTGCGGCAAGGCAAGAGGATGATCTCATGGACAAGATACGCACACAATGGCTGTCGCAGCCAACTTATCCCAAAGGGATCATCTGCGGATCCGATGCAGCGCAGGAGTGGCTCCTTCCTTGGTGGTGGTCCCGCTTACGAGATCACAATGACCATCGGGTGGCCTTCTGCGATTTCGGGATGACGGAAGGTGCGCTGAACTGGTGCCGCGAAAGAGGGGATGTGATCAAGCTTCCTTTTCCGCCCGAAGAAGCGGCTTCCAAAGAGAGCTTCTCTTCTGATTTCATTGAAGTATGGGAGAAAAACTACACGAGCGCCGTCTGGGACCTTCGGCATGTCTGGTTTAAAAAGCCCCTCGCTTTGTTAAAGTCCCCTTTTCAACGGAGCATCTGGCTGGATCTCGATTGCGAAGTCGTAGGCCCTCTTGACGATTTGTTCGACCGATGCAGCGCCGAGGGCCGGATCGGGATGATGCGCGAGTTTGCCGTCTCCCACCATCCCCGCTTTCATCCGGAAGCCCTTTACAATAGCGGCGTGGTCGTATTTGAACATGGAGCTCCGATCATTGAAAAGTGGGCCTCCGGATCTATCGAGCTGACCGACAAATTTGGCGGCGATGATGTCCTGATTTCCCATTTGATCAATTCGCTGCGCATTCCCGTTGAAGAGATCCCCGAAATTTACAATTGGCGCATTTCCCAAGGGATCAATCTGAATGCGGTGATTTGGCATTGGCATCGAGATGGTGGAAAAACGTTTATCCGGCAGTTCGGCGGAATTAAACCCGCGTTGGAGCAGTTTCGAAAAGGGTGTGCCAAACAGGCGGAGGGGCCATCATGCAATCGACCTTGACGCGGTGGCAGTCGAAACCGATCAGCCCAAAGGGAATTATCTGCGGCTCCGATCAGGAGCAAGAATGGCTCCTTCCCTGGTGGTGGTCCCGCCTGCGCGATCACAATGATCATCCGGTCGTGTTCTGCGATTTCGGGATGTCGGAAGGTGCGTTGAACTGGTGCCGCGAAAGAGGAGAGGTCGTCCCGATCGCATTTGATCCGTCCAAGGTCGCCCTTAAAGAAAAAGTCGATCCCGCTTTAGCGAAGTTATGGGAGAACTGCTACACGAGCACCGTTTGGGATTTCCGCCACGTCTGGTTTAAAAAGCCATTTGCTTTTTTGCGCTCTCCGTTTCAGCGGACCCTATGGCTCGACCTTGACTGCGAAGTGTTAGGATCGATCGATCCTCTTTTCGAAATGTGCAGCGCAGAATCGCAGCTTGGAATTATGCGGGAATTCAACCTGACCCATTTGCCCCGCTTTCATCCGGGAGCCCTTTACAACAGCGGAGTGATCGTCTCCGAACA
>JAFEGV010000077.1 GCA_018239665.1 Verrucomicrobiota bacterium
TATGGGACAATGACCCTCGACTGCTTGTGCATCGGGCGTATCATTACAATTCTTGGTTTGGGGGATATTACATCAACCCGCTCCGCTTCAACTTTTTTCACTATGTCGACGAGCCCAACTTCAGTACCGGGGCCCACTCTTTGGAGGCTTATGTGAGGAAAATCAGCCAGGGCTTCGATCTGGTGTTCTGCCCGGTGCCTTTTGCAGACAATGTCAGAGTGGTCCCGGGCTACATGCATACCTGGATCAATACGGACGAGCTGGAAGCTGAAAAGGAATATAGCGTTTCCTATTTGCTGAGCACAGGGTTCCAGGGGTACAATCCGAGCTGGAACTACATTCCGCGGATCTATGTATGGAACCATGAAAAAAACATAAGGATGCCTACGCGGTTCTATGTCACTAGGCGAGGGATTGACCAGTTTCCTGAAGAGATGCGCTGCCGGTGTTTGCCGACCGATTCCAAAAAATGGATTTTCAACAGCCAATTTTCCATAGCGATCGAAAACAATCGGCAGATCAATTACATGACGGAAAAATTGCTTGGCTGTTTTGTTTCTTTGTCGGTGCCGATTTATCTTGGCTGTCCCAATGTGCGCGATTATTTTGATGAGAGGGGGATGCTGATTGCGGAATCTCCGAAAGACGTCATCCGGTTATGCCAATCCATAACGCCGGAAACATACGATCAAATGCTCCCTTATCTGCTTGAAAATAAAAGAAGGGCGCTTGAGCTGATGCAGCTGGACAGAAGGCTCATTCAAGAGTTTCTAGATAACTTGCCTTAAACAGTCTACTTGTAGCGTTTGCCGTGGACTTGGACGATCCCGCGCATCGCTTCAATAAGAGGGGGTAGTCCTTCATTATTGGCCGCTGAAATTGTGAACAGCGTTTCCGGCGCGTAAGGGTACTTCTTAGCAAATTCTCGGGCTTGTTCTTCTGCGCCTTCCGTATCGATCTTGTTCAGAGCGACCAAGAAAGGTTTTTCCAGAAGGTCGGGGCGGTAGGCTTTGAGTTCGTTCTGAAGAACGGTGAAGTCATCAAAAGGGTCCCTGCCTTCAATGCCTGAAACGTCGATGACGTAGACGAGGGCATAGGAGCGCTCGATGTGCTTTAAGAAGGCGATCCCTAGTCCTTTGTTCTGATGGGCGTTTTCGATGATACCGGGGATATCGGCTACGAGGATCCGAGACTTATCGGGGAGTTGGACATAGCTCAAATTCGGAAAGAGGGTAGTGAATGGGTAGGCTCCGATTTTGACCCGGACGTGGGTGATTTGGGACATCAGAGTTGATTTGCCGGCATTGGGCATCCCAATCAGTCCGACATCGGCGATCAGCTTGAGCTCGAGCTCGATTTCGCGGTGTTCTCCAGGGGTTCCCGGAGTGCAGATGTTAGGAGCTTGGTTGGTCGGCGATTTAAAGCAGTGGTTGCCCTTGCCGCCTTTTCCCCCTTTGCAGATCTGCCAGGTTTGGTTCTCTTCTGTGAAGTCGAACAGCACTTCTTGGGTTTGGGCGTCTTTGACGAGGGTGCCGCAGGGGACGAGCAACTCGAGGTCTTTGCCGTTGCGTCCTTGCCGGAGGTTGCCGCCGCCGCAATGTCCATTTTCAGCTACGAGGATCCGACGGTTTCGATAACTCTCAAGAGAAGGGGTATGGACGTCGGTTTTGATGATGATCGATCCGCCTTTTCCGCCATTTCCGCCGACAGGCCCGCCTTTAGGGATGTATTTTTCCCGCCTCCAGGCAACAACGCCGTTTCCACCGTCTCCTGCACGCAGAGTGACTTTGACTGAATCGATAAACATATTCAAAACCTTATAAAATAAAAAACCCCTAGAACGCAAAAATTGATTGTTTCCAGGGGCTCTTAAACATTTACTACTTTACATACCGAAACAACTTGAAAAATTGGTTTTTGACTGTGTCGGGCAGTCACTAAATTTGCACCCGCCTGCATCGCCCAACTTATTCAAGTTGAGCTGCTTCGGCGTCAGCTTTGCTTGGTTCAAATTTAGGACGCCTCCTTGTCAAATTCCCAATTTTTCAAGTTGTTTCGGTAACACTTAAGCAACGGGCAGAACGGAGACGTGCGTTCTTGCGCTTTTGCGATAGGTAACAATTCCATCGCAGAGAGCGTAGAGGGTGTCGTCTCGGCCGACGCCGACGTTCTTAGCTGGCTTCCATTTGGTTCCGCGTTGGCGGATAATGATGCTGCCAGTCGTGACGAACTGTCCACCTGTAGCTTTGATTCCTAAACGTTGGGCGCGCGAGTCGCGACCGTTACGGGTTGAGCCCTGACCTTTCTTATGTGCCATATTTCGAACTCTCCTTAGCCGATAATCTCTGTAATTTTAACACGGGAATAGTGCTGACGATGGCCGACTTTGCGGCGATTGGGTTTGCGTCGCTTGTATTTGAAAGCAACCACTTTAGGTCCGCGCGATTCTTCAACAAACTCTGCTTGCACGGCAGACTTAGCAACGTGAGGGCTGCCGATTTTAACTGTGCTTCCTGTATTGAGGAAGAGCACGTTTTTAAACTCGACTTTGTCTCCTGCATTTTTCGCATCAATGAGCTCAACGTCGATGACATCGCCTTTTTCTACTCGGTATTGTTTCCCGCCGGTTTCGATAATTGCGTACATTTGGCCTCCTGACAATTCAATCGATTACAATTCGGATGTTCAAATAAGAACATTTATGGAGAGGAAAAGAAGCATCATAGTCGACCCCCCCATTCTAAGTCAATGTCTTTTCTTGGAAAGGCATTTCCCCAGGTTCGGGGCAGGCCTATAAGAAGTAAGCCGGAGTATAAAGGGCGAGGCGCATAAGTTGCAAGAGCAGCTTGATTCGGCCTGGGATGAGCGCAAGGCCTAGCGTGAACCTCGGATACTAGCCAGCCTCTAGGTTAGAGAACTGGCCGAGGGGGTGAAGTTGATGATGGTAAGAGCTGGAGTCGAAGCGGCTCAAGGAGAATAAGTTGTGAAATGCAGCAGGGGAAGCAGATTAAGAGCCTGGCGATGCATAACGAAACCAGTTTTTGAGGTTTGTTTCGAGCTATAATCGATTTGGTTTTAGTGGAATAAAAAAATATTATTATTATGATTTGAAAATTAAATGAATTGTTTATATTATGAAGTTTAAGAAGGAAAAGCTTTTGCCGATCTGTGTTGCAAAAGCAAACGGGGTAAAGATGAAGCCTGTCAATAAGCGGATCAACAAAAAGAAAGCTTCGAAGGTCACTTTAAAGAACCATCGCAAGCACAATCGGACTGGAGATTTGCATGAGCAGATGAAAAAAGCTGCCGAAGGGCTTTCCTCCGTCCGTCCTGAAGATATCAAGCTGCATCAACATTACTAGTGGGAGGAAGGTTCATGGCTAGCTCTAGGAAATCAAAGAGAACTATTCGTACGAAACGTTCTGCAAAAGAGCAAAAAGAAATTAAAGAAACGAGCGGACGTCGCAGCGGGTGGAAACGTTTCTGGGACCGTTACTGCACGATGTAATCTAAGGATCTGTCCGTAAACCCATTTATGGGTATTCAGATAGATTCAAAAAGTATTTCGATGGCCTATTTTAGCTAAGGACCTCTTATGCTGGGATAGGCTATTTTCTTTTTCTTTTCTTCAGAAGCAAACTGAGCGAATAGACGCAGGCGGCGAAGAGGGAAATCGTGGCCCCGGGTGGCCAATTCAGTTCATAAGCCGCATACATTCCAGCGCTTGTGAACACGCATCCCAATAAAACGGCCAGGAACATCATGACCGATAGCCGCTGCGTCCAGGTGCCGGCAACCGCGGCCGGCATCGCCAGCATCGCAATCACCAGGATCGCTCCGACCACTTGGATCAAGAGAACGACCGAGATGGCGACAAGGCATAAAAGCAGCAGATACAGCAGTCTGACGGACATCCCTTGCAGCTGGGCTTGGTCTTCATCGAAGCAGATGGCAAGGAACCTCCGGTAAAAGAGGGCCACTAGACCTATGATCAGGACGTCTAAAACGAGCAGCAGGCGGATGTCGCTGTGCGTCACCCATAAGATATTTCCGAATAAAAAATTGAGAAGCTCGACGTTATAGCCGGGGGTTAGGGCGATGAAGATCACCCCGACGGACATGCCCGTTGCCCAAAGCGCGGCGATCACGGTGTCTTCCCTTTCTTTGTACTTCAAGTGGATCCAGCCCATCAGCAAGGCTGAGAGTAGTCCGGCAAATAAAGCTCCGTAGAGCGGCGTCAGGATCTCCCAGCCATAGGTTCTCTTCAACCATAGAAAGATCCCCATCCCTCCCAGTACAGAGTGGGCGATGCTCCCGCTGATGGAAACAATTCTCTTAACGACGACATAGCTTCCAATGATCCCGCTAGCAAAAGAAGCGGCAAGGCCCGCGAATAGAGCTAAGAGAAGGAACGGATTTTTTGTGATGGCTTGGAAGAAGGTGGTCTCTACCATGTAAAGTGGTCCTTGGAAGATAAGGGGGTGTGATAAAGGCCGAGGGCAAAGTGCTCGCACACCTCTTTTGCCCGCATTGTGGTGACTTGGCGATGGACGCAGAGCAGGCGCTGGGCCTTGTCGATGATCGACTGGAGGTCGTGGGTGACCATCACGATGGTCATTGTACGGTTCAGCTCGACAAGAAGTTGGTGGATCTCTTGCTCGGCTTTTGGGTCCACGCTTGCCGTAGGCTCGTCGAGAAGAAGAATTTTTGGGTGATTGACGATCGCCCTTGCGATCAGCGCCCTTTGAGCCTGTCCCCCAGATAGGGTGCCGAAGGATGCTTTTGCAAAATCGGCCAGGCCGACTTTTTGCAAGGCTTCATGGGCAACCTCTTTGGTCCCTTTAGGATAGCCGCCCCACCAATGCAGCTTAGAGAGGCACCCCATGAGGACAACTTCGAGGACGGAAATCGGGAAGTCTTTGTCAAAGCGTAAAATTTGGGGGACGTAGCCTATCTGTCCTCTGCTGTGGTTCGGGTCCTCTCCGAGGAGTTTGATATCGCCATGGTCTGGCTTCAGCATCCCCATCAAAAGCTTTAATAAGGTCGTCTTTCCGCCGCCGTTAGGACCGAAAATCCCGATAAATTCACCCGCATCGATCGAAAAATTGACATTTTCGAGAATAGAGATCTTATCGTAACTGAATCTTAAGTCGCGAACTGAGATGACGGGTTCTGGCATCATTTATTCAGCTTGTAGGGGTTTGGCAATAATTTGGGCGATCGAGCGTAAATTGTCCAGATAATCTTCAGCGTAAGGGTCCACCGTCGCTGTGGGAATGCCGAGCTCTTGGGCGATCAGTTCCGCCCCCTTATTGCTATATTGGGGCTCCAGGATCACGGTGGCCACTTTATAGTGCCTTGCCTCTTCAAGCAAATGGGTCACTTGCTGGGGAAGAGGTTCCTTCCCTTCCATTTCTACGGAGAGCTGGACGAGACCATAGTCTTGGCAGAAGTAGGCAAAGGCCGGGTGGGACACCAGGATCGCATCTCCCTTCATCGGGGCGAGGATGGTGGAGATCTCTTGGTCGAGCAGATCGAGCTCCGCGATAAACCTATTCAAGTTTTTCTCATAGAGCTGGCTATTTTCCGGGAATGCCTCCATGAGCGCCTTAGCGATCGTATCGGCTTGGACTTTTGCCAGTTTAGGGCTTAGCCAGATATGGATGTCGCTCCCTTCATCGTTGCCATGGCAATGGTGGTGCTCGTGCGACGGGTCGTCAACTTCGCAAGAGGAGAGCAGGTGGATCCCCTCCGTCACGTCGACGATGCGCATTTGAGGGTTTTGCTCCTGGATGACCTTGAACACTTTTTGGTCGAACGATTCTCCGAGGCGGACCCAGAGGGATGCATCCCTAACCTTTTCAACCTCTTTGGGTTTTGGCTCGTAGATATGAGGATTTGCTCCTTCCGGAACTAAGGTGGTGACGGGCTGATCTTTTCCGGCAATCTGGTGCACAAAAAATGCGTAGGGGGCGATGCTGACAAGTACAGTTTTTTCTTTTTGTCGGGGGCTTTCAGGCTGGCAGCTTGCAAAGCAGAGAGAGATCAGAAATAGGAAAATCGATTTTTTCATAATACCTTTGGATTTGATGCAGAGCAAAATACCACAACGCGCCACTTTTGCAAAGTTCCTTGTGAGGTAGTTGCAAAACTCATTTGCCCGTTAAAATCGCCCTTTTGACACTGTTTGCGCCCATTCTCCTCACCCGACCCACTAGGGGTCGCCCTCGTCGAATGGGCGCAAACAGTGTCAAAATCATCAATTTTTTCGGGCAAAGCAGTTTTGCAACTACCTCTTGTGAATAAACTTTCAGTCGAGTAACCTCTGTCTCCGTAGTTTATAAACAGTTCTTTTTATGTCTTTTGGAGGAGTGTCCGAGTGGCCGATGGAGCACGCTTGGAAAGCGTGTAAACGTGAAAACGTTTCGTGGGTTCGAATCCCACCTCCTCCGTTTCTTTAAGGGATGAATTGCGCACTGTCCCAATCTCTTTCTTGATGCAAATTCTCCTTTAAAAAAATACTTGCGATGTATAGAAAAGCATCGTAAATAGTAAAATTTATGCACTTGACAGTTCCTTGGAAATGAGGAGGACTGATGCGCTGTCCATTTTGTAACAACGAAGAATCAAAGGTTACCGATTCGCGTAACGCTGCTGAGACGAATGCGGTGAGACGCCGCAGGGAATGTCTGCAGTGCCTGCGACGGTTTACCACTTTTGAGACGGTCGATCTCACGATTCAAGTTCAAAAAAGAGATGGCCGTTATGAAGATTTTCACCAGGATAAGTTGATCCGCGGCCTGGATGCTGCATGCCGCCATACGCGCATCAGCCACGACCAAGTTCGCGCGCTTGCGTATAAAATCACTTCCGATCTGATGGAAAGGCAAGTCCGCGAGGTCCGCACTTCGGAACTTGGCGAAATTGTAATGAAGCACCTGCAAGCGCTCGATACGATTGCCTATATTCGGTTTGCGTGCGTATATCGACGTTTTAAAGATGTAGACGAACTGATGGATGCGATTGAGCATATCAACCCTAAAGATGCTCTAAGTCCTATGGAACTTGCAGTCAGTTCTGCCAATAAATGTTCTTAACTAACGATAAGGAAACAGTCATGGCACTTAAAAAAGCAGATATTGAGCGTTTCAAAAAGCGTTTGGAAGAAATGCGCGACCAAATGACCAACCTCTTGCGCGATTCTAAAGAGGATGTCAAAGCGGTCGATCAGGCAAAAGGGTACTCGCAGCATCAAGCTGATGAAGGAACGGACGATTTCAACAGGACCATTAGCCTGCAGGTGAGTAATGAAGAGTTTAACGTGCTGCGTCAAATTGAGCGCGCGCTTGATAAGATCGATGAGAACACTTACGGCATCTGCGATGTGACCGGAGAAGAAATTCCGATCCAGCGTCTGGAAGCGATCCCTTATGCGACGATGACCGTCAAAGCCCAAGAAAAGTTTGAAAAAGGATTGCTCTAACATGAACTGGCAAAAGGCCTTTCAGTATATTGCCATCGCGCTGATCATTTTTGCCGCTGATGCGATCTTAAAGGCTTACGTTCACTTATCGATCCCTGTGATGAATGTCGCTTCGCCGATCTATCCATACGATGGGATCGGGATCTTTCATAATTGGCATGGGGTCGACTTTGCCATCACCCATGTCATCAACAAGGGCGCCGCATGGGGGGCCTTTGCATCCCTGCAGCAGTACTTGCTCTATGCCAGGATCTTGATCATCGGCGGACTCATCACTTATCTATTTTTTATCAAAGCCGAGCCTTTTCGCAAGCTGTGCCTCACGCTCATTGCGACAGGGGCCATCGGGAACGTCGTCGACTATTTTGTGTATGGACATGTGGTCGATATGTTCTATTTCATCTTCTGGGGATACTCCTACCCGGTCTTCAATATCGCCGATAGCGCGATTTTTTGCGGGATTGCCTGTTTGCTCCTTCAATCCCTACTGCTCAAAACTAAAAAAGGCGGAGCAGGAAAACAAAAGGCTAGAGAAGCTTGACAGATTTATACCGAAACAACCTGAAGAATCGGGAATTTGGCAAAGAGACTCCTCAAAATTTTCAAGCGAAAGCATTGCGGAGCGAGCGACCATTGCCAAATGGGCAAGGCGCGAGTGAGCATGAAAATTTTGAGGAAAAGTCGACGCAGCCAAAAACCGATTCTTCAGGTTGTTTCGGTATACGCATCAGCACTCCGCAAATCGAAGGATCTCTTCAAGTCTCCAAGCAGCTCAAATTCCAGGTTTTGCTCGACGATTCCGAAATGAGTTCGCTGCTGCGAGATTTGGCCCCTGTCCATATCTGCGTCGTTTCCGAGCCGACCCCGCTGGATCGCGCCTTGATCCCAACAGAAGAATTTTTGGAAAAGTACGGCAACTATGTCGCCGGGATCAAAGAAGGCAATCTGGTCGACGAGAAACCTCTCAGGCGCTATTTTTCCTCGGCTTGGACCTCCGACCTCGATACCGTTTATGCGATGGCCGTCTCTTCCGATAAATATCTTATCAAGCCGATCAAGCCCCTTATTCAATTGCAAGGCCACCATTTTTTCTACTCCGACCTCGACAAACAGTTTCATCCAATGGTGCTCAGCCAAGAAAGCGTTACATGGGGGATCCAATTTTCTTATCCTCAACTGAGCCAAGATCCCAAAACCTCCGACATCATTAAAGTGGGCAAGGGAGAAGCCTTTCCTAATACGGCGCTCTTTGCAGCTTTGACCAAGTGGCTTCGTGAGCACACATTGCCCACGCCCTTTGTTGTCGATGGTAAACGGACCAACGCGCCGATCCGTTTAGGCAAACAATGTTTGAACTGGATCGGCAAACATCCCCAGCTCTTGCAAAAAGGAATTGAGGTTTTTTCTTTTTCCGCATCTAATTAAGCGAAAGAGGGAATTGCAAACTCGCTTCGCGGCCCAAATTCGATGATTTCAAAGCCGGTTTGGTTTTTCGCAAATTGACATAACCTTTTGGGCCTTAGGCAATCTGCGAAAAACCGAATCCGGCGAAGAAAGCGCGGATTTGGGCCCGAATGGAGTTTTGCAATTCCCTCGAAATACTTAGGTGACCATGCAAATCGAACTAGTCGCAATCGGCGATGAGCTGCTTCGTGGAACGACGATCAACACCAATGGCGCTTTTTTAAGCCGCCACTTATCTGAAAATGGATATCGGATCTCTCGGCATACAACCTTGTCAGACGATCCTATTGTGTTAAAGGAGGGGTTGCAGGAGGTCCTTAAACGTTCTACGATTGTGATCACAACAGGCGGGCTCGGCCCCACTTGCGACGACCGGACACGCGAAATCCTCGCTCGTCTTTTTTCCTCCGAATTTCATTTTAATGACAGCGTAGCCGCCGATCTTAAGCAACGTTTTGGCGATCAGCTCATCAGTTTAGAAGATCAGGCTACGATTCCCGAGAAGGCCAAACCGATCCTCAATCGCGTTGGAACGGCTCCGGGCCTCATTTTCACGGAAGACCAAAAGACCTGGATCATTTTGCCCGGCGTTCCGCATGAGATGCAGGAGATGTTCTTAAACGACGCTCTTCCTTATCTGCAAAAA
>JAFEGV010000078.1 GCA_018239665.1 Verrucomicrobiota bacterium
TTTGTCCAAAGGCCCAGGCTGTCAAAGCATGGCCGAACTCGTGGAAAAGGACGGAGACAAAAATGATCCCAATCCAAATCACCGTCCCAATTAAGCTCATGCTGTTCATATAGCCTATGAGGGCAGCAAAAAGCCAAAAGGTCGGATAAATGGAAATCGGAATTTTACCGGGAATAGTGATCATAGCTTGTCCAAATAGAAAGGAAACCTCGCCGTTTAAGCGGATCTCACTTTCGCTGTTTCATCACTTTTTGCATGGTTGAGCCCATCTCGGCAGGAGACTCGATGATGGCGACCCCTGCTGCTTTCAAGGCAGCCATTTTATCCTTAGCGGTCCCTTTTCCGCCAGAAATGATCGCTCCGGCATGGCCCATGCGCCGGCCCGGAGGCGCGGTAGCTCCCGCAATGAACGCGGCGACAGGCTTCGTGCAGTGGGTTTTTATCCAGTCGGCAGCCTCTTCCTCCGCTGTCCCTCCGATCTCCCCGATCAAAAGGATCCCATCCGTTTCCAGATCGTTTTGAAACAGCTTGAGGACATCGATAAAATTGGTGCCGTTCAGCGGGTCCCCTCCAATGCCGACGCAGGATGACTGGCCAAGTCCGAGCAGAGAGGTCTGCCATACCGCTTCATAGGTGAGTGTCCCGGAACGGGAGACAATGCCGATGCTTCCCCGTTTGTGGATATAGCCTGGCATGATGCCAATTTTACACTCTCCCGGCGTGATCACCCCAGGGCAGTTTGGCCCGACCAAGCGGCTTTTTTTGCTATTTCTCATCACGCGGCTCACTTCGAGCATGTCGCGCACAGGGATTCCTTCAGTGATGCATACGATCAGAGGGATGCCTGCGTCTTCCGCTTCCAAAATCGCGTCTGCCGCATAAGGCGCCGGCACAAAGATCACCGAGGCATCGCAGCCGGTGGCCTTCTTGGCATCGTACACCGTATCAAATACCGGGATCCCTAAAATCTCCTGACCGCCCTTTCCAGGGGTCACTCCTCCGACAAATTGGGAGCCGTAAAGTAGGCATTGCTCGGTATGGAACTTGCCCGCTTTTCCAGAGATCCCCTGTGTAATCACTTTCGTATTTTTATTAATTAAGATCGCCATGGAATTCCTCGCTATTTTTTCGGTGAAGATTTCAGAGTAGCGCACACTTTTTCAGCAGCTTCCGCAAGGGCGTCTGCCGTAACAATGGAAAGGTTGGACTTCTCAAGCATTTTTTTCCCTTCTTCCACATTGGTCCCCTCCATCCTGACAACAAGAGGGACTTTGATCTCCATTTCCGATGCGGCTGCGATAATCCCTTCAGCTAGCGTGGCGCAGTTCATGATCCCGCCGAAAATATTGACGAGGATTGCCTTCACCTTAGGATCGCTTAAAATGATCTTGAACGCCTCGGCCACTTTTTCTTTTGAGGCGCCGCCGCCGACATCTAAAAAGTTGGCCGGCTTGCCGCCGTAGTACTGGATGATGTCCATCGTCGCCATGGCAAGCCCTGCGCCGTTGACCATGCAGCCGATGTTGCCGTCCAAAGCGATGTAGGCCAATTCAAACTCTTTTGCAGCCACTTCATTGGCAGACACCTGGGTCGGATCGTAGTAAGCGGAAATGTCTGGCTGCCGATAGAGGGCATTGTCATCCACCGCTAATTTGGCGTCCAAAGCCCACAGCTTTCCATCGGTCGACTCGACGAAAGGATTGATCTCCAAAAGGGAAGCATCTGTTTCGATAAAGGCCTTAGCAAGCCCCCGCGCGATCCTGGCCCCTTCTTTGGCCATTTCCCCTTTCCATCCCATGAAGTTGCAGAGGCGGACCTGGCGGTAGCCGCGCAGCGTTCCGTCAAGCTCGATGGGGAGTTTTAGAATTTTGTCGGGATGCTTTTCCGCCACTTCTTCAATCTCCATTCCACCCTCTGGAGAGGCGATCAGGATGGGAACTGCCCTTTCCCGATCGATCACAGCGCCTAAATAATATTCTTTTTTGATGTCGATCGGCTTGGTGATGAGCACTTCGTGGGCAATGACACCTTCCGGGCCCGTTTGGTTATTGACCATCTTCATTCCGATCAATTGCTCTGCCGCCCTGATGATCTCCTCCGGGTTTTTCCCAAACTTCACCCCCCCGGCTTTTCCCCTACCACCGGCATGGACCTGGATTTTGACGACCCCCTCTTTCAGGTGCAAGTGGCGGATGGCCTTTTCCACCTCTGAAATCTTCGTCGCAACAGCGAACTCGGGTATCGGGATCCCATAGCGCTGTAAAACTTCTTTTGCCTGGTACTCATGCGTATTCATCAGAGCCTGCCTCATGATCGTGGTGTTCAAACAGGCATAACTGAACATGTTAGATCAGATGAAAACACTCATTTTCACTACCCAACATTTATCATTACGCCTGCCTAAGAGTCTGTCGCTAAAAAAAATCTTCTGTCGATTTTCGGATTCTTTTGAGCCGATTTGCGATTCAAAAAGCGACGAAGCCTTATTTCAACGACAGACTCTAAATTCCCTTATCTGATAGACTCTTTTTTCCATCAACCTAAAACGCCGTAACAATGTTTAAATTTCTCAAGTCCAGCTTCCAAAAAGTCAAAAACGCCCTTTCAAAGACCCGCTCCCTGCTTTCCCAGAGGATTTATGCCCTCTTTGGAAAACCTTGGAACGATGCGACCTTTGAAGAGCTCGAGCAAATCCTCTTTGAATCTGACCTGGGATCGCAGTGCGCCACCGAGTTCGTCGACCATCTCCGCTCTGCCCTGCGCACCAAGCCGACCAACGACATTTCTTATATCCTTAAGATCTTGCAAGACCATGCTCTGGGCATTTTGAATGAGCCCGCCCAGGGAACCCCTGGGACCCCTGCAGCCGGAACTCCCCTTGTGATCTTGATTGTCGGAGTGAATGGAAGCGGAAAGACGACCTCGATCGCCAAACTTGCCAACCACTTTCGAAGCGAAGGAAAAAAGGTTATCCTGGCTGCCGGCGACACCTTCCGGGCAGCTGCAATCGACCAACTTACGCTATGGGCTGAAAGGCTCGGGGTCGATATTGTCAAATCCAAACCTGGAAGCGATCCTTCAGCCGTCGCCTTTGATGCTCTGACAGCAGCCAAAGCTCGCGGACTCGATGTTGTCTTGATCGATACGGCAGGCCGCCTGCAAAATAAGACCGATTTGATGCAAGAGCTGGAAAAAGTGAGGCGCGTGTGCGGCAAGGTGATCCCCGATGCTCCCCATGAGACGCTCCTTGTCCTCGATGCGACGACAGGCCAAAACGCGATCGACCAAGCCAAAGCCTTCCACCAGTTTACCCCTCTTACAGGGCTTGTCCTTGCAAAACTGGATGGTTCAGCGAAGGGAGGGATCGTCCTTTCGATCTATAAGCAATTTGGAATTCCCATCCAATGGATTGGAACGGGAGAGAAGGCCGACGACCTCGAGCCGTTCGATCCTGAAACGTATGTCAAAGCGCTGTTTGCTACGGAAGATTAAGAACCTTTTTACTAACCCACTGATCAAATAGATGACATATAGCTTGCTACGGCTGCGCCACATCGATCCTCCTCGTCGGCTATAGAGGTTTCTATAACCTCCTCGTTCAGACCACTTGCGTTTCGATCTGACTTTGCCTCGCCGACGCTCTTTGTCATCTATTTGATCAGCGGGCTAGTAGTTAACAAGTTATGATGATTCCGAGGTAACAAACTCTTCGACTTTTTCAAAGCTAAACTCGGCGCCTTTCCGATCCGGATCGTAGATCATATGGACGACAGTGCAGTTGTCGATCTTTAACGGACCTTCGTTGTCCAAACTGTCATCTACAAGCGTACGGATGACCTTTCCATGAGTGAACACAAGAACTTTTTCACCCGGGTGAGACTCTGCGATCTTCTTTAACTGGTCCTTTGCCCTGTAAAGCACCGCATTGTAGCTTTCAGAGCCGTTGACAAGCACGCAGTCCCAACGCTTTTTCCGATCGGGGATATCCAGCAGCAAGTTCTTTTTGTTTTCTTCATAGGCAAGAGCCTCTTCCTCGTTCCATTGGACACCCTCGAGAGCTCCCCAGCTGATTTCCCGCAAAGCTTCTGTTTTCTTCACGGTAAGATTATACTTCTCGGCTGAATGGATCGCTGTGACATAGGCGCGGCTCAAATCGCTCGAGTAGATCGCTGCAACGTCAGGATGGGTTACAATTAGATCGCTTGCTAAAGACTTTGCTTGCGCAACTCCGGTTTCATTCAAAGCAATGTCCATTTGCCCTTGAAAACGCCTTTCTTTGTTCCAATCCGTTTCTCCGTGTCGGACGAGCAAAAAGTGGGTAGGCTCAGCAAAAATAGAAGAAGCATAACTCATGGCGACAACCACCAAAAACATACAAGAACGGTATAACATAACCACATCAAAAGTAAAATATCAATTTTGAATGATAAATTATACCAACAAAATAATCATTGACTCAACAGAAATCGCAAACTATTCGAAACTAATAAAATACACTAAAAAATTACATTAAAGCTAATTGTTAGTTGATCTGAAGGCAGATGGCGCCGACAAACTCTTGAGCCTGACGCCCCCAAACAAAAGGAACGCTGATCTGCTCGTTCTGGCGCTTGACAGTGACCTTCGCAGCCCCCGATTCTTGGTCCTTAACGGATGGCCACAACAGATAGTTGAACATCCCGTTCTCATCAACCGAGATAACCTCTTGGCTGACCCGATCTCCGGACGTGCAAACGACTTGCACTGTTTCGCCCGGCATGAAGCCTTTGCCGATACAGACAAACGCTTCCCCTTTGGGATCTAGCAGTTCGAGGGAGACCGTGGTAAAGTCTTTAGACGCTTCAATCGGAAAAGGGATAATTGAAGTTATAAATTTTTCAGAGCGGTCGGGAGAATACATGCAGTAGGACACTTTTTCCCCTTTTCTAAGGGGCGTTACTGCAAACGGAGCTCCTTTTTTAAGCTCGTTGTCGATATCGATGATCAGATGACCTTTTTTATTGGCCGTATAGTTGAAGACCTGCGTTTCAGAACCATCGCAGTTCCGGATGAACAGCGTATAGGTCTTTCCCGGAGGGAATTGCTCCGCCCTTAGCTTCAGCACTTGGATCTTGAGGCCTTCCCATTTCAATTCTCCCCACTTCTTTTGACAGTAGAGATAGGGTCCTTGAACCTCTTCGCCTCCAAAAAGACAAACCTGAACTGCTAACACCGCGATTAGCATCTGCAAAGATCTCGACATATCTGCCTCTCAACAGAATTCATCAGAGGCAAAAAAATTATTGAAGCCTCTTAATTTCGGATCTTGCAAAAAAATGAATTTGATATGAAGATATATTTCAAAATTAATGGAGTTTTCATGAAAAAAGTTGTTTTAACAAGCTTCTCCACACTTCTACTTTTCTCTTTTGTTTCAGCTAATCCATTTGTTTCATCAGATTGCATTTTTACCGTTGAGGGGCAATCGTTTGCAAAAATTTACGTCGATGCGTCGCAAGTCTCGATCTCTCACAACACGATCACCGTTAATCTCGGAAAAGAGAGCATCAGAGCGGAAACGATCTATTCGGATGGAAAAGGGGTCTTTTTTGTTCTTCCTGCCGCCGAAGTTTGGCAATGCCCTTCCTGTGAAATCACGATCAACTTTACCTCTAACACACATTGCTCAAACTGCGGATCGATTCGGTAAATGAAAAAGGGATCTTTGATGGGCATCAAAGATCCCTTCCATTTCTTCCGAGAATACCGATTCTTCAAGTTGTTTCAGTATACGAATTAATCTTTAAGAGTTCCTCTTTGGGCCAGCTCTCTTTTGATCTGATCGGTCGATTCGAAGACAATCGCATCGATGCCGAGCGCTTTTGCAGCCTGAACGTTTTCCAGCTTGTCATCGATGAACACAACATCCTGAGCCGGAAATTTCAACTCTTTAAGAAGGACCTCGAACGCTTTTGGATCTGGCTTTTCGACCCCGATCTCATGAGAGAGCAGGCAAGGGTCAAACTGTTCATAATAGCCAAAGCTCCGGATCAATTTCGATAGCCGAGCATCGATGTTCGATAACAGAGCCACAGGGACCTTTTCCTCTTTTAACCGGTCTACAAGCGCAAACATTTCAGGGTTCGCGCCGACAGCTTTTTTCATGACCGCGTGGAAGGATTCCGACCAGTTGGACGGCAATTGGACCCCATGCTCTTTAGCATAAGCAATCCAAAACTCCTCGTCCGTCTTGCCGTCTTTCATTGCCAACCGTTTCTCCTGATTGGCCTTTTCAAATTCCGCTTCAGAAAGGTGATGTGTTTGTCTGATAAAATGGACGACGGCCTCCCGGTCGGGATTGCCTGTCAAGACTCCGCCAAAGTCAAAGACGATGGCTTGCGGCGCAGCAAGCAGAGAGCCTGCAGTGCACGTCGTTATCAACAATGAAAACACCCATTTTTTCATAATGCCTCCTTAATTAGCGCGGGGCTGTCCATTGTCGCACCAAATCGAATCCGGATCAACTAGAAAAATTTTTTAAAGGAAGGGCTTGCAATTCAAAAGCTAATTTGTCATGCTAACGCGGGTTGCCCCATCTCTAGTTGAGATTGATTAAGGTATATGATGCCACAAGTTCAAGCCTGTTTGTTCTCTCCTTTTTCGCCCCATTTGGTCAGGCAGGAACACCATCGCATTTTGCTGCTTCAGTTTTTTCTCAAAGAGCTTCTGGCAGCGCATCAAGCGATTTTATACGAAGCTCCAATTAACCTGGTCATTTCTTCAGAACGACGCCATTTCCCCTACGATTGGGCGCATGAGTCGGGCCATGTCAACAAAGCGCGCGAGCATGCCCAGCTTTTTTCGATCGCCTTCGAAAGTTTTGAAGACCAAGCTGAGCAGATCCACACGGCGCTTGGCGACCTAGTCCTCTCTTTTTCGGGAAAAGAAAACTTTAACTCCCGCCAAAAAGTTCATATCAAAAGAAAGCTCCATCAACTGTATCTTCTTGCAGAACCGTTGATCTCTCATTTTAAAAATAGCGAAAACCTCATCTTCTTCTTGTTGAAAAACCAGGATCCAGTCAATGCTCTGATGGGAAAAGGATACCTGCAAGCGTATCTTTCCCATCTTCACAAAAAAGGGTTGGGACAGTTAGAAAAGAAACTATGCGATCATTTTCACGATCGAGGCTTCTCTTCACTGATCCCTGAGTTAAAGACTCTATTCTCTGAATTGAGCCGACCAAATTGAGCTTTTGTTTATGAATGATTCCTTTCAACAGCTAGTGCGCGATGCGCTGGACTATGCGCGCGCCCAACCTCCGCAAGCTTGGACCTTTGCCTCTCCCGAAGAGGTCCGGTTTTTGCAATCGTGCGCGCAGCAACCTACGCGTCGCACGGAGCCAAAGCTCGCGCCAGTGGCGCAAAAAAGACCTGAAACACCTCGTCCGCCTTCTCCTATTCCAAAAGCAGCGCCGGAAAAGCGTCCCGTTCAGGAAGCTCCGATTCCAGAGGAAAAATTCGTCAAGGAAGCGGATGTTAGATCGGAGCCGCAACATAAAAAACCTGTAGCGGCATCTATAAAACCATCCGAAGAGATCGTCAAGACATTGCGGAAAATTGCGCCAGCTTTGATCATTTCTGATCACATCCCCGATGATCAGAACGCCAAGAAGATCGCTTCGGCCTGGAAAGAGAAGCTTTCCGGCATCGATGTGGTCTTGCTTGCATTGAACAGCCTTCCGGACACGATCGAGCTCATGAAAAATCTCGCCAAAGCGATCCAAAAAGACCTAGGACAGGTTAAACTCATGTCGGGCGAGAGGCTCGAGCAAGAAAAACGATGGGACCTGTTTTTTCAAACTAACACCTTTCGCTTGGTCATCGCTTCCCCGGGGATGGAACAGTATCCCGACCTGCTGAAGCACTATAAGGCCCTGCCTGCCCAGCAATCGGCATTTTTGGCAAACACTCCCTTGATCGTTCTTGAGCCTGCGTCTGTATATACAGACTCCCCCGATAAGAAGATCAGCCTGTGGAAGAGCTTATGTCAGACGCTCAAAAAATAGCCTTTGCCGAGGTGATCCTCGATTCCGCCATTGACAAGCCTCTCGACTACCAGGTCCCCGAGCATCTGCGAGGGTGCGTCCACATCGGGTCCCGCGTCAAGGTCCCTTTGCGCGGCGCGCACAAAGCCGGCACCGTATTTGCTTTAAAAGAGACCAGCGTGTTTTCCAAGGTCCAGACGATCCTGGAGACCCTCTCCGAACAGCCCTTCATTTCCGCCGAGCTCTTTCAACTTGCGCGCTGGATGTCCCGATATTACTGCGCCCCTCTTCGCAAAGTCCTCAAATCGATCTTGCCGCCCAGCATTCGGGGCAAAGTCAAGCACAAGGAGCAGCTCCTGATCGAGTCGCCCCTTTCTCAAAACCTCCTGGCCGCTGAATGCGAAGCGCTGCGGCTAAAGAACCCGGGGCACGCCTCGATCCTCGATATCGTCTTGAAAGCGCCCAAAGGGATCCTGCTCTCCGAACTTCTTGAAAAAGCGAACGTGTCGCGCAGCCCGATCGATACCCTCATTAAAAAAAAGCTCCTCAGCAGCAGAAAAGTGCAGATCGAGCGTTCCGCTTTAAGCGATGAAGAGTATTTTCCAACCAAGCCCAAACGGCTCAATGAAGAACAAGCCCAGGCCCTATCCCTGATCACCGACAGCTTAAGCGCGGCACGCTTCGAGCCGCAGCTGCTCTTTGGCGTGACCGGAAGCGGAAAGACGGAGGTCTACCTTCAGGCCATCGACCACGCACTTTCGCTGAACAAAGGGGTCATCTTTTTAGTGCCCGAGATCGCGCTCACCTCTCAGACCATCGAGCGGCTCCGAAGCCGCTTCAAAGAAAAGATCGCCGTCCTCCACCACCGGTTATCAGAGGGAGAGCGGCACGACGCCTGGCATCAGATCCACCAGGGAAAAGCACCCATCGTCATCGGCGCCCGTTCCGCGATCTTCAGCCCCGTCCCCCGCCTTGGCCTCATCATCGTGGATGAAGAGCAGGAATCCTCCTATAAACAAACGGAAGAGTCGCCAAGCTACCATGCCCGCGACGTCGCCGTCATGCGCGCCAAATTATCCAACGCAACGGTTGTTCTCGGCAGCGCAACGCCCAGCTTTGAGTCCTATCACAACGCGCTGACAGGAAAATACAAGCTCAGCACCCTTAAGCAGCGCGCAGACCATGCGCAGCTCCCCGAGATCCAGATCGTCGACATGCAAATCGAGTTCCAAAAGGCCAAGGCCTTTACCCTCTTTTCTGAACCGCTCATCAACGAGATGAAAAAAAGGCTCGAGATCGGCGAGCAGACGATCCTCTTTCTCAATCGCCGCGGCTACCACACTTCGCAAATGTGCCCCCGCTGTTCCCACGTGATCGAATGCCCCCATTGCGATGTCAGCCTGACCTTTCATTTGAACGAGAACATTTTGGCATGCCACCTCTGCGACTACCGCCT
>JAFEGV010000079.1 GCA_018239665.1 Verrucomicrobiota bacterium
TCATATGAAGCCGGGTTTGAAAAAATCCAATCGCTTGATTTTTTCAATCTCAATTTGACGAGCCAATTGACTCAAAAGCTGGTCCAGGGGATTGAGAATTGCCATCTTCCGCTTCCTGTGCAAGAAGTGGCCAAAAGGGCGGCTTTGATCGTCTATCCGGTCCTGATGCTGCTGGACTTGTCCGTTTATGCGGTGTCTACCGTTGTCTGTTTGGGGACGCTCGCCGTGAAAATCCTCGGAGGGCAATCTTCTGCTTATATGGAAACAGCCTCTTCGCCGGAGGTCATCATTGCCAATATTGCCAAGGTCCCACTGTTCTTCATTAGCGCAACACTTGGGTTTGCTGCAGCTTGGGTCGATCCTAAGTTTGGCGCTAAAATTAGCGAAAAAGGGACGAACGTCGTAGCTAAAATGGTATTCAGCCTCCAAATGAACAAGGTCCAATCCCAGCTGGCCGCAATGGCGCCGGGGCAAAAATTATTGCTTCCGGCTGTAATCACCCGACCCGAGCAGCGCGATCAGGACATGTGCCTGCTTCCTTCGTGGAACTCCCACATGCGCTATGTGCTGATTGAAAAGCTCGATGAGTCTCATTTTGAAGCGGAGATGATTGAGAGGGGATCGGACCATGCGAAGACAAGGCGCGTCTCTTTAGAAGAGATGGGAGACATTATCGGAAGGACCTTGTCCCTCCGTTACAATTTTGGCCATGAGGATGGCAACGGATCTGTAAGGTCTGAATTTTCCGTGCGCGATGGGATCATCGATTTAGGAACGCAACCTGCCAATTTCAACAATTGCGTGGTCACGAACCTGTTTGCAGCTGTCCAGGTCATCCGCCATCGAGAAGGACGGAATGATTTTGACGATCTTTGCGTTGCGTTAAAGCAGAAGGCCATGCAGAGATATTCGATCTATCAACATGACTTCTATCCGTTTGGCGATATCGGCTCGGCGGTGCAGGAGATCGTGCAGAGAGCAGGGCTTGCCGTTTAGCCTTTTTGCAAAAGGGCGACGACTTGAGGAAGTTCTGGTAGAACGTCCTCTGGTTGTTCCGCTTCTGCAGTCTTTTTTGAAGAACCGAAGTGGACGAACAGGTGGTCGATGCACTTGGCGTACTTGTCGATGCCGATGTTCGAGTAGTAGCCGGCAAAGTTGTGGAACTGATTTTCTCTGCCTGCATAGGCGCGATTGAATGCCTCGAGCATTTCCATGTCATCAAAGTTCATGTCGCCAAGGACCACGGTGACCATATCATCTTGCTGCGTGCGCACTGCGTAGTCTGCCATTTCAAACCGTCCAGGCAGGTTCGGATCTCCGGGGACATGGGCGTTAATGAAACGGAACTTTTCATTGGAATCTTTTTTGACCAGCATGATGTCCATCAGCGATCTGCCGCTTTGGCTGGGGAAGGCGTCGGTCACAATGGCGCTTTCTTCCGGGACATAGTTAAATAAGTTGGCGTCATAGATCAAGATGTTCTGGTCTTTTTGCGGACTCTCGGAAGAGCGGATTATTTTCATTGAGCTGGGAAGGGATGCTGCCAGGGCTTCAATAAAGGAGCGGCTGCACTCTTGCAGGGCGAGAACGCTTCTCGGATGCGTCGGATGGCCGATCATTTGGTTGATCTGATCGATCACGTGGACATCGCGCACGGTAAGCCCGGTGCCGTCGAGATAAACATGCTCTAGCATGATCAAGGAACGTTTTAACCCTTGGGTGTTCATTTCGACCCAGCCCATGTATTCCGAATTGAGCACGTTCCACGTCACGATATGGAAATCATCGAGTTTTGCGCCCATGGGAAGATGGTCCGATGTGAACTGCCACTTTTCTTGGAGCTCGCCGATATAGTGGGGCATCAGCTCGGACGGGACAAAAAATTCAAGGAGTTGTGACTCGGCTTGGACTTTTCTTAATAAGCTTTTATTAGACGAAGTAGCGTTGGAAGGAGCTTCAATGTATTGCTGCGAGACGGTGCTTGAACCTAAGTGGGGATTCAAGGAGGTCAAAACACTGCTTAAACTAAGAAGAACTTTAAAATCCATTTTAACACCAAAATTGTTGTATAATGGCGATATTTTATCAGTCCTATTGTTTTTCTTGGTTAAAATTAACAGCTTTTAATAGCTTTTACGCCATTTTAAAGAAAACTTTCCCTCTTCCTCTTCTTGAGTCTCGGCTTGGAAAATAAATCCTTTGTCGAGTTCGACCTCGACGATCACTTGGCTGCTCGTTGCGCTTTGAGAAAGGGTGATCAAGACCCCTTTTGTCAAGTACTTGCCGATTTGCACAGCGATCTGGTCGGAGCCTGCGCTCGATGAAACGATGGTCAACCGATCGACGCCGATGCTCTTGCGGATGGCTTCCAGCACATCGGGCCCGGCCCCGCCGGAAAGGGACATGAGCGTGTTCGCCAGCTGCAGCGCTTCAGGATGGGAGATGTCGGAGATATCCTTATTGAACAAGATCCGGGCGAGGATCGAGCTTGTCGCCATATGGGGGTTTGATTGGAAGGTCAGCTGCGGAGAAGAGAGGGGGCCTCGAAGCAGGGCCGTCACTTCCACGTCGGACAAGCTCAGGTTGCCTCGCAATTTAAGATAAGCGCTTGGAGAAGGCTTGTCGTTGAACACGATCTCTCCTTCTGAGAGTTTGAACACTTTGCCGGAGAAAAGGTAGTCTCCGCTTATCAGAGATAGGGATCCGTTGGCGGCGACGGTCGTGTTGGTGCCCGTCAAGCGCACCGAGCCTTCCCATTCGGAAGAGAGCCCTTTTCCTTCCACATGCACATCTTCATCAGCGGTGAGCTCAAGGTCGATATGAAAAGGAAAAACGGGAAGCGGAGCGATCTGCGAAGCATCGAGAAAAGGAGGCCTGTTGATGTAGGTGACCGGGACCTGCGGAACTTCATAGGGCAGTTGATCGGGGATATGGATCGTCGCGTAAGGGACGATGAGGTTGCCTTGCGCTAAGGCGGACTGCGTCGATCCCGTGAGATATAAGGAGCCGGTCAGGTAGCAATCGATCGTATCGAAGCGGAGAAGATGCAGATTATTAAGCTCGCTTCTGATCGCATACGGATAGCGCGCTTCCGGTTTCAGCTCCATTTTCCCGTCCGCTTCCATTTCTCCTTTTTCTTCGTCGCGGGCTGTCATGCTGACCAGATGGATTTCCCGGTTGAGGGCTTCAGCTCGAGCTTGGATGTCTCTTAATTGGGTCCCGGTGTAGTAGTTTTCATACGTTCCGTTCTGCCATTCGATCTCGCCTTGCAAAGAGGGACGGGCAAAGGTTTGAGAGAGGAAGAGGCGGCATGAGGCAAAACCGGTAATGCGATGAGTGCCGATGTTGACGAAGTCAAAGATGTCTTGGATCCTCCCTTCAGCGACGAGCTCGCCGCTCATAGGATGGAGGTCGTCGATAGAGATCTTAAATGGATAGAGCTGATAGGAGAGGGGGATGGAAGCGGAAAAATCGAGGAACTGGTCTCCAATCGCATGCAGATCGGTATGGACTTGGAGCATGCTGTGGTTAAGATGCGCTTGGCAAGACCCTTTGGCGCGCCAAGGTTTTTTCTTGCCGTAATGCAGGAAGTCCGCTTCCTCTAAGACAATGTTCAATGCCCCTTGGATGTTATCCTGGGTCGCATCGAGAAATCCTCGCGCAGTGATCGATCCTTCTAAAGAGAACTGAGGTTTGATGATAGAAAATATCTGAAGAGGGAAATGCTCCATTTCAAGTTCGGCGAGTGACTGGTCGGGCGCAAACGACGCCGACGCTGACAGAAAACCTTCGCCGATGCTCCAATCGGAAGAGGAGATCAGAAGCTGGGAAGGCTCCCAATCGATGCTGAATGGAGTTTCTAAAACGATCACCTGTTCGGCAATTTCCGCGTCGGCATGGTCGAGCTGAAGGAAGAACGAACCATTTTCTTTTTTCCAAGTCCCCGTTGCATTGAGATCGCAGGGTTCATGGGCAGGGCCTATCACATTTAAGAAGAAGGGCCAGCTCTCGTCATTGGAGTGGGTCCTCAGAAAGACCTGGTTCAAATAAATCTGGGGCGTGAAGATCTTCTCGGCAAGCATTTCAAGCCTGCCCTGGGGAGTATTGTAGAGGTCGATGAGGTGGGCGGAAACGGACATGTCATCGATCAAGTAGTTATAAAAGCGGATGTTCCTTGATAAAAAATTGATCCGCAGATCTTGAGAGCCCTCAAACTGATCTCCATGGGAAAAGATCATTTCCGCCCCGAAGCTTCCGTCAGCATTTGCTGCAGGAAGAAAAGGGGAGAACTGGGCCAAGTGGCGCACATTGGCGTAAAGCGATCCGCTCAAGAGACGATCGGACAGTTCTATTTTTAAGTTCCCTTTCAATGAAGTTTCATGAGCATCAAGGGCAATGTCGCATAAGTCGAGGAACTGGTCCGGCGCCCAAGAAAAGACAAAACTTCCGTCGAATGGCAAAACACCTTCTTCGGCATGGAGCTTTAATATCCCTGTCCAAGGCGAGCCCGCTTTCTTGGCTTGGAAGTGGGCCTTCAGAGTCTCAACTGGATAGTGATTGATCTTGAGGTCAGAGGCTGACAGGATCGTTTTCAGACTGCCTCGATGATAGAATCCTTTTCCGACTGCCCTGCCGTCGAGCTCAGCATGAAATAGGGGCGAAAAGGGTGAAAGGCGGGGAATGGAATAGGTGATAATCCCTTTGCTCTGCTTGAGATCGGGAACAAGCTCTCCTTTAGCATGCAGTTGAAGAAGGTTCGAATAGAGCTGCAGTTTTTCAACGAGGCAGGTGCGTTTGGAAGAGAGCGCGAACTGAGAGGAAACAAACCAGTCCCGATTGATGAGGTCCTGCAAAAAAGAGGAAGCATCTTTTTCTTTAGGCTTAAATGCCAGGGGAAGTTCAGGAACGTTCACGTTGCTCAAGCGGGCGCGGACTTTGCCTTGAAGAGGAAGCGAAGAGGAAGATGTGTTCCAAACTAAAGACTCCCAAGTCTGCCAAGGTCCGTTGATCTGCATCTCGGCAAGGGCTTCTCCTTCAAAAAGGAGCAAGTGGGCAAACGGCAAGTTTTCGACGGCGCCGATATGGGCCTTCAATGCTGTGCTGATTGTTTTAAGAGCTTTGCTGCCATGAATGAAGAACTCAAGATCGGAAGGGACCGAAACTCCTGTTGCCTCATTGCGCTTATTGGCAAGGGAGGCGATTTTGCAAGAGAGCAAAAACTCCGAGTTGTTTTTTTTCCATTTCCCTTGAGCTTGAAGAGAAAAATCAAGATGTCTGTCTGTCGTGAGGTTGTGAGTGTGGACATGGTCGACTTTGAGCCGGCGGACAGAAAGATGCACAAGGGGAGTGAGCTGACGGATCTTCTCTTGGAGGGCCCTCTGATAGGCCTCCCAGCTTGAGCTCTCAATATGTTCAGGTGCCGCCGATTGAAAAAACTCGTACTCGGCGCGATCGGCGTTTAAGTAATTGATCGCCACGTGGCCGCGGAGCAAGGGAAAAAAAGCCAGGCGCAAGGTCACTCGGTCGAACGTCAAGCCTTGATCTGAAGGAAAATTCAACTCGATCCGGTCAACCTTCCATGAGAAGGGAAGCTGTCCCTCTAAGCCTTCGATTTTTGCATGGACTCCGTTTTTTTCCAGAGCGATGATTGCCAAATCGGTGATCTTCCTTTTTGCCCATTTTGTCTGCATCGTCGTTAAAGCGATGCATAATAACAGGAGCACAAAGATCACGCTCATGATGAGAAGGTGCACACAGAATCGGATGAATCGTCCCATATCAGAACTACTATTAAAAGGTTTGACCAATGCTGACTAACACTTTGTATACAGGATCGATCCCTTTTCGGCGATCTAAAGGAAAGGCGACGTCGATCCTAAACGGCCCCATGAAGGAAAAGTAGCGGAGCCCAAGTCCTGTTGATTTAAACCATTTCCCATGCCATGTCGGCAGGATCGTTTCATACACGCTGCCGATATCGAGAAATGGGACAAGGCCGATCTTCTTTGTCAGGCGGAACCTGGCCTCGGCCGTAAAATAGATCGCCGATCTTCCGCCGATCGGCTTCTCGTCATCAAGCGGGCTGACCGTCCTATACCGGTATCCGCGGAGGTCCTGCTCAGATCCGCCCAAGTAGCGTTTTGAAACAGGAATGGCATTCAATGTTTCGCTTAATATAGACCCTACGGTCAACTGCTGGGCAAAAACAATCGACTCGCTTCCGTTCAAAGGATGATAGGTGCATTCGGAAATTTGATTGATCAGATAAAAGTCTTTTGCGTCAGTGACATTTAAGGAAGGCGTGGTCGTGTACTCCAACGTGATCCCCCTGGTGGGATTGAGCAGGTGGTTTGCTGTGCTGTAGCGCACATAAAGGGGAAGTTCAAACAACCAATAGTTTCCATTATGGACGCTTGCCGTTACATAGAGCCGCTCCCCTTGAGCTCCTAACGAAAACCGGACATGCTCTCCCAATTTTCGGTCCAATCGGTTCATGAGGCTGTAGGAGCGCATCGAGTAGGCAAAAAGCGATTCGTGCATCGCTTGCGCTTGCCAGATGTAATCTTGTCCAATCTTTAAAAAATCGGGGTGGACGTACATCGCGTTTCCGGTGTGGCTGATCCGGGTGATGTCTCCTTGAAAGCTCAAGCGCCTCCCCATGCCGCCCACATTTCTATTTTCCCAGCCAAAGGTGATACCGGGCCCGAACACTGTCTGGTAGCTGACGCCCACGTTAATGCTTTGGTGCTTGGTCTCGCTCACTTCGATCTTCATGGGGATCTCCCCATTAGGATTGATCGCGTCTTCATGAGTGATCAACACCGAGCTAAAGAGTCCGGAATCGAGGAGGGCATCCTGCGTCTGCTCGACAAGGGCGCTATTATATGTGCCGCCTTCGGTCCAATCGGTCTTTCTTTCGATAAAAAGAGGCTTCACTTTGTCAAGGCCAACTATTGCAGTAGGGCCGAATGCAGCTTCCCGTCCGGTTTTGACTGCAACGGATACGCGGACGCTTTTTGTTTTTCCATCGACGATGACTTCGCGGCCGTCGATGTGCGCAAGAGGAAATCCGCATTCGGAAAGCGATTCGAGCAGTTTAAGTTCCGAGCTCAAGATCCTTTCCGTTAAAGCGGGTTTCCCCAGCTTCACTCCGATCTTCTCTAAAGAAATCGGGCAGCATCCTTCAGGCTCGTCAGGAGATTCGCAGTACAGATGGATCTTGTACTCTTCCAAGCAATAGATAGGGCCGGGTTCGATCACCACAAACACATGCACTTGGTTCAAGATCTCTTGAACGCGGATATTGACCTTGGCCTCATAATATCCGTGCGCATGCAGGACCTTGATCAGTCCGGGAACATCCGATTCCGCGCGGTACCTCAGCGCGTTGATCGAAGCGGGAGGCCTTTTCTTAAGGGAAGTCAGTTGGGAAAACGATTTGATCGCTTTAAGAGCTTTATCATCGTCCAGCCCTTCGAATTCGACGGAATAGTTCACTCCTGCCGCATGCAGCGCAAGCGGAAAGAACAGCAAAGCAAAGAAAAAAGACAGAGATTTAAAATGTCGCAACATCGCAAACGAAAAAAAATATTTTCTCATTTTGCCCTATGAAAACATGAAGGTCAATGAATCAATTTCACGAAGTGGAAAAAAATTTTCTTGGAAATAATTATTTCAATTTCCTAGGATGCAGGTTAGAGAATACCAACTATAGGGGTACGGTATGAAGAAATTTGCATTATTAACTGCGCCTTTCCTCAGCATGGGAGCTGCAGCTCTCTTTGCTGATGCTCACAATGAGCATGCGATGGCGGAGCGTTCTTTCGCACAACAGTCCAGTGGATTTGTTGCAGCGCAGAACGGGCAAGCTGCAACAGGACAAACTGGAAGCGATCAGAGCAGAGATGGCGGCTATAAGCTCCCATCGCGTGAGATCACGCCAGAGGCGCAGCCAAAGGTAACTCACTGGGCTGATCCATTTATTACAGCTGACTTCATCTATTGGAAAGCTGTCGAAGAGAACATCCACTATGCTTACAACGGTGGATTCGGCGCTACAAATCACAATGCTGACAAAGGTAGCTACCACTCTCCGGATTTTGATTTCGAGCCTGGCTTTAAATTAGGGTTCGGCCTGAAGTTCAAACACGACGGCTGGGACCTGTTTGCGCAGTGGACATGGCTGAGCGAGTTTGAAGGCGATAGCCATGTTAAATCCGACTCTGACGGAGACTCTGTCGCGCATTCAATGCTCCATACAGCTGGTTTGCCACAGGTTGGCATTCTGGGGGACATTACCTTCGATAGAGCTCACGCAAATTGGAGCATGCATTTCAATGCTCTTGATATCGAGCTCGGACGTAATTTCTTTATCAGCCGTTATTTAACTTTAAGACCGCATTTCGGTATGAAGTTCGGCTGGATCGATCAAGACTATCACGCCAAAGCTGATGACTTCACAGTATTAGCTGCTTTAGGAGCAGCTGGAATCAATCCTCCATCGGAAGCTTCTTCTAAAATGGACCAAGACTTCTTCGGCGTTGGTATCCGTACAGGTTTAGATACTGTATGGTACTTCACGAAGCATTGGGGCCTCTACGGAGAGTTCGCGATCAGCGCTATGTGGAGTGATTTCCATTCTAAGCGTGAAGACCACTTTGCAACTAACGCTATTGCAAAAGTTGAAAACCTTGATTTCAAACGCACTCTCACAACACTGACTGAAGTGTTGGAGTTGGGCCTTGGTTTCCGTTACGACTGCACATTCTTCCTTGGCGATTATGAGTTCTATCTCCAAGCTGGATGGGAAGAGCAAATTTGGTTCAACCAGAACCAATTCCTCGATACAGTTGACACAAGAACCGGAAACTTGACTTTCCAAGGTTTGACTGTTAAAGCCGGATTGATGTTCTAATCGTTGCAAACGATAGGATTCAACACAAGAAGACCCGCTCTAGCAAGAGCGGGTCTTCTCTTTTTGGGAGAAGTGTGTTTTTCCCTTAGAACATTAAAGCAATCAATACCGGAGCAACTTGAAAAAAGATAATTTAATTGGAAATAATTATTTCAATTTCTTACGATGCGAATAAGACAATACCAACTATAGGGGTACGGTATGAAGAAGTTCGCATTACTAACTGCGCCTTTCCTCAGCATGGGAGCAGCAGCTCTCTTTGCCGATGCTCACAATGAGCATGCGATGGCGGAGCGTTCTTTCGCGCAACAGTCCAGTGGACTTGTTGCAGCGCAGAACGGACAAGCTACAACTGGCCAAACTGGAAACGATCAGAGCAGAGATGGCGGCTATAAGCTCCCATCGCGTGAGATCACGCCTGAGGCTCAGCCAAAGGTAACTCACTGGGCTGATCCATTTATTACAGCTGACTTCATCTATTGGAAAGC
>JAFEGV010000007.1 GCA_018239665.1 Verrucomicrobiota bacterium
CTTTTTAATTTGCCCGATTTAGGACAATAGAGGTTCGATGGACTTTTTTTTCGGCTGCTGATAGCGTCTTTCCCCGAAAGCGGCATTTTTAAACATGCCTCTTAACCACGTTCCATACAAAAGGTAAATCGATGTTTCGCAAATTTAAAAAATGTTTCATTTTTCTTTCGCTGATTGTTCTTCCCTTGGCAGCATCTCCCCAAGATCCACTCCCACAACCTGCTCATAAACCACCCATCCTTACAACAACGGCCATTATTGAAATCCATGAAGGAGGAGATTTTAAAGGCATTGTATTGATTGAACGGGGGAAAGCGCCTTTTGGCAAAGCGATCCCCGGAGGAAAAGTGGAATATGGCGAAACTGTCGAGAATGCAGTGAGACGGGAGATGAAGGAAGAGGTCAACCTCGATTTAACTGATTTAAGACAATTCCATGTCTATTCCGATCCAACAAGGGATTTCAGACACCATTCTGTCGAGGTAGCTCATCTAGCTGTTGCTTATCAGTTTCCAACAGCCGGGGATGATGCCGCAAAAGCGTTTGTCGTTAAGTTAGAGGATATTCCTTGGGACGAGCTTGCATTTGACCATGCTCAAGTTTTAAAGGACTATCTGGAATATAGAAGCGGCAACCAGTCAGTTTCCATGGCTAAACCCTGATCGTTACTGACAAGTTTCGTTTGTAGAGGGAGGCGAGGCAAAGCCGGTTGGAAGGGAAGAAGTCCGAATGGCGAAGCCTCAGCCCCCTATGGAAACGAAAGATATGGTTAATGATCGAGACTAAACCTTAGCCGCTTTCCTGCGGGATTGCAGCTTGGCTTTAGAGGCAGTTGCAAAAACTCCCGTTCCCAGAAAAATCGATGATTTTGAGCCAGTTTGCCAGGGCCGTAAGTGCGGCCCGCGCCCCGCCGCCGAGGGCATACTTGAAGAAGTAGGCGAGGCGGCGGGGCGGCGAAATGGCTCAAAAGGGCGATTTTGCAGGGCGCGGGAGTTTTGCAACAGCCTCTTTAAGCTTCTCCATATAGAGATAGATGATCGGCGTCACATACAGGGTGAGAAGCTGAGAAAAGATCAGGCCGCCTGCGATCACCAGTCCAAGGCCACGGCGCGTGTCTGCGCCTGCGCCGATTCCGATGGCGATCGGAATGGCGCCCATGACTGCAGCAACCGTTGTCATCATGATGGGACGCAAGCGGATCAGGCAAGCCTCGCGGATGGCCTCCGCAGGAGCTAGATTTTGGTTCTTCTGCAGCTCAAGCGCGCAGTCGACCATCATGATCCCGTTTTTCTTGACGATCCCGATAAGGAGCAAAAATCCGACCATGCTGTATAGGGAAAGGGGCTCGCGGAAGGCAAGGAGGGTCAAGATCCCGCCTAGGCACGCAAATGGCAAAGAAGAGAGGATCGTAAAAGGATGGATGAAGCTTTCATAGAGGATCCCGAGGACTGCATACATCGCCACAACGGCTAAAAGGAGCAAGAGGACTGTGTCGTTGCTCGTCTTATCGACCATTTCAGCTACCCCTTCAAGCTTACCTGATACTGCAGAGGGAAGCGTCTCGGCGGCGGTCTTTTTAAGCAGTTCCAAGGTTTCAGCCAAAGGAGCATCCTTGGCGACGTCGAAGGAAAGCGTGATCGAGGAGAGGAGGTCGAGGTGCTCGATGCTCTGCAGGCCTACGCCTTCTTTCCAGGCAGCGACCGATTTGAGAGGAACCGAGGTTCCGGACGGCGTCCTTAAATAGAGCTTAGCAAGGGCCGCCGTGTTTTTCTGCAGCTCCGGATCGAGCTCCAGGAAAACATGGTATTCCCCTCCATCTTTTTGGATCTTGCCGATGTGCCCGCCCGAATAGGCATTTTGAAGCAGCGTTTGGATCATCTGGCGGTTTAACCCGAGCTTTTCTGCCTGGCTCTCAAAAACACTCACCTCAAGTTTCGGATCGTCCGCTTTGATGCTGAGGTCGGGATTCACAAAAGTAGGGTTGACGAGCAGTTTGCGTTTCAGCGATTCTGCAGCAAGACGCACTTCGCTGCTCTCGGTCCCCCTCAAGACAAACTGATAGGTGTTCCGCATGAACCCGCCGCCGCCCTGATTGGAGATAAGCTGCATCCCCTGCATGAACGCTTGCACTCCGGGGACGCCGTTGAACTTGCCTTGAAGCTCGACGAGGACCTCTTTTTGGGCTGCTCTCTTTTCCGCTTCGGTCAGACTGATCAAATAGATGTAGTAATCCTTAAAGTTCAAGGTGACAAAAGTCTCCACGGCAGGATGGACCTGCACCATAGCGTTGAGCTTCTGTTGATAGCCCTCGGAATCTTTTTTTGTCATTCCGCTCGGCATCTGGACAAAGCCCCAGATGAAGCCTCTGTCTTCTTCAGGGAACAGATTAATAGGGAGAAACCGGAAAAGCATGACGGCAAGGGCTGCGCAGGAAAATGCTGCCGCCAGGGTCGTTTTTTTATGGACCATGCACCAAGTTAACGTCCGTCGGTAAAGGCCCTGCATCCGTTGATTGGAAGCTTTCTTGCTCTCTTTGTGATGGGAAGCAAACTTACTGCAGAGCATCGGAGTCAAGGTCAGCGAAATGAATCCGGAAACTAAAATGGAGATCGCAAGGGTGACGCTGAACTCGCGGAAAAGCCTTCCTGTGACATCATTCATGAACAGAAGGGGAATAAAGACGGCGACAAGCGACAGGGTCATCGAAAGGACAGTGAAGCCAATTTCTTTCGAGCCCTCAAGCGCTGCCTGCATGGGAGTAAGGCCTTTTTCCTGGTGCCGAACAATATTTTCCAGGACGACGATCGCATCGTCGATCACAAATCCCATGGCCAGCGTCAATGCCAGCAATGAGAGGATGTCGATGCTGAACCCGAGAAAATACATGCAGATGAACGTGCCGATCACGGACAGGGGCAAAGCTGTCGCAGCAATGATCGTCTCGCGAACTCTGCGCAAAGAAAAGAAGATGACGGCAACGACTAGGGCAAACGAAAGAACAAGCGACCACTCGACATCCTCGATCGCCTCTTTGATCCAGCTTGCTTTATCAAACCAAATTTCGAGCTGCATCGAAGGAGGCAGTTCCTCCTTGAGTTCTTTGACGACTTTTTTGAGCTGATCGGAAATTTTGACCGCATTCGCCCCGCTTTGCTTCTTTAAACCAATGATGGCAGCGATCCTGTCCTGGTCTTTGTTGATCAGGTGGAAGACCTCTTCCGATTCAAGACCGTCGAAGACATCGGCGATGTCTTTGAGGCGGACCTCGTCTTTCAGAAGAAGGTTTCGGAAATCGGCAGCCGATACGTATTGGTCGGGGACTTCCAAGGTGAACTTGCGGCCGGTCGTCTCGAGGATTCCGAGAGGAAGGCATCCTGTTGCGTTTGCCACTGCGGCGCGCACTTCGTCAAAGGTCATGTTGCGCGCAGCCATCAGCTCGGGATTGAGCTGGATCCTCAACGCATAAGGAGAGCCGTGGACCTCCACTTTGCCGACCCCGTCGATCCGCGCAATCCGCTGTTCGATCCGCGTATGGGCGTAGTCGTAAAGTTCTGTCATCGTGGAAGAGCTTGAAGTCAGGACAAGATAGATAATGCTTTCTTGATGGGCGTTGGCCTTGCTGTAAGACGGGGCTTGGTCCATGTCGCTGGGAAGAGCGTATTCGGCGCGCTTCAAGGCCGCTTGAACGTCTTGAGCGGCATCATTGAGATTCCGATCGAGCTCAAAGAGGATCGTGATCCATGAGAAACCTCTGCTGCTTTGGGAAGTGACATGCTTGACGCCGTTGATGTTGATCAACTCTTTTTCAAGAGGTGTCGTCACGGTGCGCTCGATCACTTCGGGGCTTGCTCCGGCATAGGAAGCTTGCACCATGATGACAGGATAATCGACGTTCGGAAGGTCGGTCACGGGAAGTTTTTTAAAAGCGATCAGCCCCATCAATAGGATCACTCCCATGAGGATGTAGGTCATGACCGGCCTTTTGATAAACGGCAGGGAAAAGTTCATCGCTCCACTTCCTCAATTTTGGAACCCGGGAAAAGGCGATGCTGCCCTTGGGTGACAATCTTGCCGACGCCATCGAGCCCCTCTTCCACAACGACTAGCCCGTTGTCTTCCGCTCCCAGTTTGATCAGACGCATCTCGACCGTCTTGTCTTCTTTGATCGTGTAGATATAGGGTCCGTCTTGACTTGTCCTGACTGCTCCCATCGGAATCAATTGCGCTCCCTTTTTTTTGTCATAGTAGAGTCGCACGCTGACAGACTGGCCGGGCCAGATCGCCTTATGATCGCCGTTCAACTTTCCGCTCACTGCCAGCATTCCTGATTTAGAATCGATGGCGTGGTCCATAAACGTCACTTTTCCGGCAGCCAAACATTCTTCTTTTCCAGTTGAATAAATTCTGATTGCTGGCGCTGCGACCGCAACTTTCTGCAGCTCTTTTTCCGTAATGGAAAAATCGACATACAGCGGTTCGATCTGCGTCAATGTCACAAGCGGGGCTGCGGTGGCCATGCTTCCTGCTTGAAGCGCGCTTTTTCCAACGACTCCCGTAATCGGCGCGGTAATCTTGCAATGTTCCAGATCAAGTTTTGCAGCGGCAAGGCGGGCCTCGTCAGCTTTCAGCATGGCCTCATGAAGCGCAATTTTCGATTCCATCTCGTCCCACTCGATGCCGGCAATCAAGTCCTGTTTGGTCAGCCCTTTGCAACGCGCTAATTTTTTTTGGGCTGCAGTCAGGTGGACAAGCGTCTGATCGCGCTGAGCTTCCGCTTCTCTTACGCGGATGGCGTAAGGAGCTTCATCGAGGGTATAGAGCAAAGCCCCTTCTTCCACTTTTTGCCCTTCGGTAAAATGGACCTGTTTGATCAGTCCCAACACCTGGGGCTTCACTTCCGCGGTGCTGGCAGGCTTCACGACCCCGACCGCTTCAAAGAACAGGGGGACATCGCGGACCTCGACGGCAGCGGCGTGAACGGGCACCGCCGGCATTTCAAAGCCCTGCTGCGGCGCTTTATCGGAGCATCCAACAAGAACAACTCCTAGTGCTAAAATCATCCATCTCATTTGTTGATACTCCCTGTTGCGAACGCCAGCTGCGACAACGAGACAAGCCATGCCGTCCTGGCCAAAGCTCTTTTGTTCCGCGCTTCTGAAAGATACTTCTGTGTTTGGAGCAAGTCAAAAATATTGATCAGTCCGGCCTTATAGCTCTCCAAAGAATTCTGATAAGATTTAAGAGCGTCAGAAAAAAACTCTTCGCTATACTTCATTGCTTCCGAGGCCGCTTTGACGGTCTCGCTGTAGCTTAAGACCTCTAAGGAGACCGCTTGCTGCAGCTCTCTTAGCTCTCCGGCGGATATCTCGACATCGGCCATCGCATGTCTTTTTCGATAGGTGTATTCAAAACCTTTAAATATCGGAATATCGACGGCAAGTCCTGCGCTGTAGTTGTAGCCGTTGCCCTCATGCTTTCCGTATTCCAACCATCCCGCCTGTCCATTCGCATACAACTTAGGCAAGGGCGCCCGTTTTGCCCGGTCGACGCGGGCATTCATGTCGGCTAAAGCTGCACGCCTTGCCATCAGATCGGCGCGCTGCTCCTGGGCTACTGCAAGCAACGATCCGATGCTTTCTTGAAACAAGGGGTTCTGCATCCCTTCCGGTTTGGTTTGGATATTGAGAGCCGTTTCAACCGAGATTCCCAATGTCGTCAGAAGCTTGCCGTAAGCAATTGCAGCCGCAGCTTTTTTCTGGGCCACGCTCATCAAAATTTCAGAAACTGCCGCTTTGGCCGTGATGTGATCATTTTCGGAGCGCAGACCGGCGTTTCGCAGCTCTGTTGCCGCCTCTAAAATGAGTTCCGCATCATTTAGCGAGGACTCGGTCGTCTCTAACAGCTCTCGCGCGTTGAGAAGTTCGTAATAGTTCGCTGCAACCGAGGCCATGATCTTCTGCATGGCAAAGTCCGCCCACCACTTGGCTGAGCTCAAAGCCTCTTTGGCAGCTCGCACGGCAGCCCTATTCTCCCCAAAATCACATAAAAGATAATTTAAGTTCAGTTCGCCGCCATAGCTGGTAAAGGTGGTATCGGGGCCGTTGGGAAACTTGACTTCCCGCGCACGGGTGACTGATCCTTGGGCGTCGAGATGGGGATATTCCTTGGCTTTAGTAATTCCGACAACTGCCTGGGCGCGCTTGACATTTCCCCAAGCTTTCTCAGTTTCCGGATTGTTCTGCAAAGCGATATCCATTAATTCTGCAAGGCTTAACTCATCACCTTTAATGCCGGCAGAAAAGGTTATGGAAATAAAAAGTAAGAAGAGTAGGCGTTTCATGCACAAAATAATAGCAAATATCGACTTTGTGTATACAAGAGAAACTTCAAAACGAAAAAATTTTCATTTTTAGAAGCTCTTGACAGCGGGCTTTGCCCTTGCTCCTGCAGAAAGCCTATAGACGCTGAAGAACGCTAAGGCAGCCGTCACCATCAGATAGAGCGCTGGAGCGCCGGTCCATCCCATCGTTTTGTACAGCCAGAGGCTCAAGGCCGGAGCAGGACCGCCGATCGCCTGAGAGCCGATCGCGTAGCCCAATGAAATGATGGTGTAGCGGCAAGATGGAGGAATAAGCTCTTGCGCCCAAGCATGATAAGGAGCGGAAAAGGCAACGCCGAGCAGGATCAAAAGGATCCGGACGGCGATCACCGTGGCAAGAGCCGCATCCCTTAAAAGCAAAAAGAGGGGAATGGAAACGATGACCGAACTTGCCGCAGCGATCATCATCACCTTCTGATTGGACGTACGCATCGCTAAATAGCCAAAACAGGGCAATAAACAAAAATCCAAAAGAAGAAGAAGCGTATTGATGTCCATCACTTGCGCTTTGGAAAGCGATGTGATCAGCGGCACGTAGCCGTTCATCAGGGTAACGGCAAGGGAATAAGTGGTGTAGCTGAATCCGGAAACGCAGATGATCGCAAGCAGCGCAGAGCGATGGGAGCGGACAACTTCTTTGAGGGGAAGGTGGCTGGAAGAATCCTGCAAGAACTCAGCTCCCTCCTCCGTTTTTAAGCGAAGGACCACTCCAATGAGCGCAGTCAGAGAGCCGGCCCAGAGCAAATAGCGCCAAGAGCTTTCGATCAAATTCAAATGGCTCAGCAAGGCGACTCCTCCGGAAGCGAGCAAAATCCCCGCGATAGTCGATGCATCGTAAAAACTGCTCATCAAGCTCTTCTTTCTCTTTTCGGTGTGCTCGAGGACAAAGATAGCGCCTCCGCAAGATTCCCCTGCCGCACAAAAGTTTTGCAGGACACGGACAGTCGCAAGCAGCACAGGGGCCCAAATCCCAACTTCTCCATAGGTAGGTAGAAATCCCATTAGCACTGTGGTGAACGCCATGAGCGTGAGCGAGATAAAGAGAGCGTTTTTACGGCCCCACGTATCGCCGATCCATCCAAAGAACAATGAGCCTAAAGGTCTTGAAAAAATTCCAAGCGGAATCATTCCATAGGTCAGGATCAGCCCTGTGACAGGATCGTCCTTTGCAAAAAATAACGGAGCAATGAATGGAGCAAGCATGCCGAAAAGGGCATTGTCGTAGTGCTCAAGGATGTTTCCGATGAATCCTGCCAGACGCTGGCGTGCTGAAGATGTTGTCATGCGCTGCTCCTGTCCATATCCGAATTTTGAAAAAAGCACCAGGAAGCGAGCATGGCAGCACACTTCACACTCCCTACGCCGGTATTACCCGGATCAAGTAATGAGGGTTAGATCTAGTAAAAGATCTTTTCAGCCTCCGAAAAGGCACCCCTGGTGATTGGCCAAGGATTTTAACTAAGAGGTTAGCCGGATTCAAGCGATTTTTTTTGAGATGGGATAAAGAAAAATCTTGTCAAATTTCAAAAGATCTTGGAAGTTAAGATTGATAGCGCCGATCTGTCAGACGAAGAGGACGCAATGATCCATTTTAATAGCCGCAGCAATTGGGATTTCCGCTTGCCACTATTCGCAGGGCTCCTTTTCCTATCGTCCTTCTTTTTTACTGCAAGGCTTCTCGCCGATGATCCGTCATCTCCTCCGGTTACGCTTCAAACTGCTGACGCGCCTTCTTCTCCAGCAAAACGAAAGACCGACGATGCTCCTTCCCATCTGATGGTCGGCCCGGGTCTTTTTAATGTCGATAAGAGCCATATCCGCTACATGTATCAGATCGAATACCGATGGGAGCCTCATTGCCACCACGTCAGGCCTTTGATCTCCTACTTTGCGAATACCGACAGCTCCTTTTATATCTGCGGCGGTGTAGGGTACGATATTTTCATCGGCAAAAGATTTGTTGTCACACCGAGCTTTGCGCCGGGATGGTACCATCAGGGAGATGGAAGGAGGCTCGGCTTCCCGCTTAACTTCCGTTCATCGATCGAAGCTGCAGTGGTGCTTGGAAATAAGGGCCGAATTGGCGCTCAGTTTTTCCATATTTCGAATGCGCGCATGCTGCTGCGCAACCCGGGAGCGGATTCCCTCGTTTTCTACTACGCGATCCCCGTATTTGGAAGTAAGAAAGAAAAATAAGCTCTCTTTAAAGAATCCTTCCACCGGCTCTTACTTAACGATCTTTCCGACCATAAACCGATAGACAAAACAGCGGTCTTCCTTTTCCAGCCTTTGCTCAAGTTCTTCATCGCGCTGGAAATACTCCGATAGTTCAGGAAGCATGTGATGGTTCGACATAAACTGCCTCATGCAGAAGCGAGCTCCTTTTGCAGCAGTTCGGAAAACAGCGCGTTGGAGCCGATCGAACTGATCTGCCGGAACATAGGAGGCAACGTCGGAAAGCGAGAAGACGTCGATGCTCTCATCAGGAGCCGATTCAAGAAAGGAGAAAATATTTTCTGTTTTAGCGTGAAGGCGGGACAAGCGGGGCTTGATCTGTTCCACTCCCTCCTTGATCAAATATGGAGGAAGAGCATCATGCGAGACATACCCTCTTAACGCTAACGAGACAAGGAGCGCATTCTTGGCCAAATGCTGGTTTAAACACCGGTTCATCCGATCAAGAATGTAGCCTCCCGGCCTGATCTCATCTCCCAGATAGGCATATAGCCCTGGATCTTTAAAAAATAGACGCGTGAGCCATGGATGTAGCGCGATTCCCACTGCGGTCTTCCATGTCCTGCTGTTCCAATGCTGTTCGATGAACTTCTTTTGCTCTTCAAGATCATTGAACGAAAAAAGCTTTTCGATCTTGGATCCGCGAAGGACATGCATGATCTTCCCTAAGATCTTGCAAAACTTTTCGGTTGTTCCCTGATAGATAATCCCCTTTTGGATCATCTTTAACCGCAGCTTCCAAAACTCCATGGTTTCCAAAGAGAGATAGGGAATGAGGGAGGAAAATAATGATAAACGGTCTGGATGCTCCGTAATTCCTAAAAAAGCTTGGTATTCCTCGATGCTGAAAGCTTGCATTGCAGCTGCTTTTAAACGGAGAAGGTGGGTCTGGTAGGCATTGGCATCAACGGAGATCAGCTGCTTGCAATCTGATAGCAAAAGATGCAAAGGACGGTCGCCGCTGCCTGTAATGCTGACGACACGGTCTTGCGGTTGAATTTTTAATGCTTCTTGTTCCGTTTGCCAATCTTCATTTCCAAAACTGTAGCTCAGCCGTGAAAAAAACGGGGTCATGAATTCTCTCCAGATCGATAATTTTCCGATAGGGCAGCACACTTTTCTCACAGTATTCGATAGCTGAAAAAAATTCTAATAATTATTCACCGAATGCGATCAAGATGAAAAATGTATTGAGAGAAACGAAAAGGTTCGCTACGAAGAAGAAAAGAAACAGCTAATGTGCCCCTCATGAAATTTTCAGGATGGAAAGTTCGGTTAATTGTCGGCTTGATCATGCTCCTGTTCGGTTTTATAGGACTGGTCATCACGAATGCTCAGAAGCAAGGCGCTTGGAATTATTGGCGCTGGATTTCAGTCGTTTATGCGGTGCTCAGCCTCGGCTTGAGCTGGCATTTGAAGAAGACCGGTTGGAAGAAGGAGCTGGTCACATTATGGCAAGAACTTCTGCACTGGACCGGTTTACTGCTGTCGATTTGGCTTGTCTCATTTGTCGTCCATATCGGACTGCAAGACCGTTTTGAAGCCAGCCTCGAAGTGTTAATCCTGCTGGCCTTAACTACCTACTTGGCCGGGATTTACATTGAGGTCAGCTTTATTCCCATAGGACTGCTTCTTGGAATATTTGCAGCAGGACTTGCTTTCTTTGATGAGTATTTGTATGCCATGATTGTGCCGTTAACTATCCTTGCCATCGTTTACCTTGTTTGGGAAGCCCATCGGATCAAAAACTTTAAATGATATCGATCATTTGCAGATAAGCGTCGGGCAAGTACTCGAACAAATCGGATGCGGTCATGCAATAGGAAGTCAGGTTGATGGCAGCATGCTCTCCGGCAAGACCATGCAAGGCCGTCGCTAGCAACGCAGCTTTCACCGGCTCTAGCCCTTGCGCCAGCATCGCAGCGACCATCCCCGTCAACACATCTCCAGATCCCGCTGTTGCCATTCCCGGATCTCCAACGGCGATGATGAAAGGCGGCGTGTGAGGAGAAAACACCCAAGTTGGAGCCCCCTTGAGAATAATGGTGACCATTTTTTGCTCCGCATACGTTTGGCAGCTTTCGTGGAAATGGATATCGTCTTGCGGCTCCTTTGTTTGGCCCAATAGCCGCTTCATTTCCTTGCGATGGGGAGTTAAGATACAAAACTCCGGCAGCTTAGTCTTCGGGTTTTCTGACAGATAAAAGAGTGCGTCCGCATCGAACACGGAAGGGACGTTAATATGGGGAAGAAGATGTTTCATTAACTGAGCCGCCTCTTTGTTCCTTCCTATGCCCGGTCCAACGAACACTGCCTTTGCGCGGGACATTTCTTCGACAATCCGCTCGCAATGTTTTCCATCCCACCCTTCGCGAATTAATTCATAGGGAGCGTTGTTTAAGGCTTCCTCCATGCCGATCGGATGGAAGAGGCGGACGATGCCGGCTCCAGATTTCAGCGCACCGAAGCCTGAAAGAATCGCAGCGCCGGGCATTCCAGGAGATCCCCCAAAGCCAAGGACATACCCCGCTTCATACTTGTGGCGGGTCCTCTTGATCTTTGGCATCAGAGAAGACAAAGAGGCTAAATTCACAAGATAGGCTGAGGGCTTCGCTTCATCGATGTACTCTTGCTTGAGTCCAAAGGACGCATAGACAAGCTCTCCGGTATGGTCCCATCCGTTCCCAATAAAAAACCCGAGCTTTGGAAGCCCTAAATAGATCGTCAGCGTGGCTTGGATGGCAACAGTCTCCACGATTCCCGTGTTCCCGTTCACTCCGGAAGGGATGTCGATGGCGATGATAGGCAGGTTGGAGTCGTTCGCCGCTGTGATGATCTTGGCAAGAGCGCCCTCTGCAGCTCCCTTAAAACCTGTTCCGACGAGGCCGTCGAGGATCACCCCTTCCGGCTCAAAATTAAAATCAGCTTCTTTATGCACAAAATGGATCTCGCCGCCTTTTTCCTTAAACCCCTCGCACATCTGTTTGCACAGAGGGCCGCAGCTTTCCAGAGAATAGATATGGTAGGCAACGACGGTAAAACCTTTTTCGATCAGCCGTCTTCCCGCAGCGTACGCATCGCCACCGTTATTGCCTTTTCCAATAAGCAGGGTCACCGTCTGATCGAGGCCATGCCGATCGATAAAACGCTCGACTTGATCTGCGATTGCGGCAGCGGCATGTTCCATGTAATCAACTTCAGATGCGCCTTTGGCAAAAGCGAGTCCTTCGATGCGGGCCATTTCATGCGCTGTAACGACTTTGATTCCCTCGATCATACCCTACTCCTGCAAACGTGCTATTCCTGACTATAATGCCGGAAGTGCAAACCTACAAGGAATTTTAGAGCTGAGCCTTTCTTACTGTAATGAGATAATTTCCTTTTAAGAAGCTGTCCTAAAACCATGCTATCGGTATTTGGATCCTTTTCGCGATCTTTCAATCCCCGTGTTCGCGACCAAGGTCGCTTCACCTGCTAAGAAAGAAGACTAGTTCGCGACCAAGGTCGCTTCACCTGCTAAGAAAGAAGACTAGTTCGCGACCAAGGTCGCTTCACCTGCTTTGCACTGCGAAGGTTCACTGAACCTTCTCGTGTCTCCGCAGTCTCTAAGAGCCGGCCGATAAAGCTTGATCGAGTTTAATCCTGATATATTGCCGTGCCGACGCTGCTTCGCTTGGCGACATTTTGTCTAAGGCGGGCATAATTACAGAGAGCACAGATCTATCTTTAGAACGGGTTAAGTCCAACACATCAACTAGCCCCATTAACCATTGAAATGGAAAAATCTCTTTGTAAATTTCATAGTCCGCGGGTTGAGCTAAATCGAGTTTTTGCCTGATCAAAAACTTAACGCATTGTTCGGCAGTCTCACGCTCGCTTTGAGTAAATAAATTCTGCTTGATTGAACAAATAATCCATTCAAAATGGTAAAGCCGGGGATTTTCATTAGACGCATAGGTCAGGTCCTTATCGATATAATGCAAGCGATCTCCTGAAACGATGAGATTGCCCGTATTGAAATCGATGGTCGACTTATTATCTTCAGCAAAATCATTGCTTAAATCCACGATCATTTGAAGATGCGCGAAGTTAAGATAGTCGATCGGTTGGACCCCCATGAACTTGGAAAGGAAAATGACGGACCCTCCTCCTTCTCCGGGAAAGGTTAAAAAATCAGGGCGGTGTTCCCGCTCTTTCCTTCTATTGTACTCTTCAACATATTGAGGATCAGTTTTTCGAACGACATAGATCTGACCATCTAAATTCACGGTCAAGACCGATTTATAATTGCCGATCCGGTTGCAAAACATCTTGAAATCCCCATGAATGCCGACCCGCTCGGCCTCTTCTTTTAGCGATAATGCCTCGCCCGAAATATTAGAATCCCATGTGACAATATTGTCCTTAATTTCGGCGCCGGCGCGCCGAATGCTCTCCTGCTGTTCGCCATGAGAGAGTTGATATTCCCTGGCCATATAAGCAAGGTCTTTGGTTCCTTGAGTCCGAAGGATAGCAGCGGTTAAATCGATCCTCTCTTCCAGATTCAAAGAATCAGGCGAGATCATTTCTCGCACATTATGTGTGTACTTATTTTCAATCGTCTTCAGAAACAATGGAATTCGATAGTTTGCAGCAATCCGATCTACGCATGCAAACAACTCTGCTTGTTCCGGATACCTACGATATTCGATTTTCCCTTTGAGCATCCGAATGTTTTCTTGAAACGCTTTCCATGGCGAGTCAAACATTCCGTAATTGAGCTTCTGGTCTGTGCAGTATAGCTTCCCATTGTCAAAGGCCAGCCGGCAAGGCAGCATGTCGAGCCCTTTCTGATGAAAGCTGAATCGGGCGATAAGATCGATGATCTGATGAATTTCTTCCGGTTCCCGGAATTCCGGGTTCTCAGTTCCATGGAACTCCATTAAGAACACTGTGAACCCATTGCCGTTTAAAACAGTATAATTAGGACGGGATTCTCCTTCCTGAGCTTCACCGAATTGCCGGATATAATTCGCATCAACGACAGGACCTTTGAAAGCATGGGAATAAAAGTAGTATTTCTTCCCATCGATCTCCACAATCGGCTGGTCCCTTGTATTTTCCTTGCGATTGGTGAGCAGGTGAAATTTTGCCATTGGAAAAGACTCGCGGATCACCGCCGCTTCTTTAGGGCAATAGCTTTCGCTAAGAGGCCCCCACGTTACGATATTATCTGTGACATCGGCCGATTTTAAATAAATTTCTTTACACTCTTCTTTGGTCAATTGATAGACCCGCTGAAAAAAGGGGAAGTGCGCTGTTCCATACTTCTCTAAAAACCGGACCCCTAAAGCGACTTTTCCATCGGATCCCAGCGACTCGGGAGGAAATCTTTCCGCAATAGTCGGGTCGAGAGGAAGCTCTAAATCTTCAACCCCTTGATCTTGAACAACTTGCGAATAAACGCCTGGAAATGAAACATTAGTTGCCATAATTAACCTCTAATTTTAATTATTAATTATATAATAAATTAAAATTAATTTCAAATTAAACGTAATAACAACCAACAACTCATAATAACAATCAAATGCAATGCAAACTATTTTTTACATGTTTTATTTTATCTTTTTATGTGTCATGATTCTCCAATCTATTATTAGTTTTATTGAAAAAATTATGTCTTCATCTTCTTCATTGGTTAACAGCTTTAACGGCGGCGCGTCCCACAGCGAAGGATTCAATGATGCCATGCCCGACAAGCTTCAGGCGGCTGCGCAATTGGGCAGGTTTATATGCAATGGACAAAAGCATTACGAACTTGGCTGCGGAGTTCCTCTCTTTACCTTGTTTACAAATAAGCTCACGGCTTACTTAAGCATGTTCAATAACGCTGATCCCCAGTTCTTCGACATGTTGAAAGCTATTTTTTCTGAGGATGCTCCAGGTCCGTGCTCTCGTTTTATCACGTACTTTCAACACCCCAAGTTTCATCAAAGATCTCAATATCCCCTATTTAGGCACCAAGCTACCTTGTATATTTTTTCTCGGCTCTTATCCGATTCGATCAGCGATGGCCCATCCAAAGAAGCGGATTTCAGTAAGATCTGTTCTCTCCTAGCTTTTTTGCGCGCCTATATCCAATTTTCTTTGGGGCCTGAGGATTTGGAAAGCATCGACTACTTGAACGAGTTTTTGGAGAAATCGGCCAACGTTTTGGAATTTAACGATCCTGATCTCCTCCTAAAAACACCCTTAGAACTTGGCCTTGGGCCGACTGAACACTCTAAAACCCAATCTTACCGAAGCACGATCAAAAACTTCATTTTTGTATTTGCTCAGATGAACACCCTGTTGGCTCATCTCAAGTTGGACCAAGAGCTTTCAGAAAATTTGCCAGCCTTCAGCGGAATGCAAACCACGATGATCCGGCAGATGAGAACAATCTATGAAGCAATCCTCCAAAATAAAGCTATCCCTACTCGGTCCAAAGTCGAGCTATTTTTTCACATGCGCCGGCACTGCGTTAGGATCTGCGATAACTTTAAAAAGATCGAGCTCATGAAAGCCCGCATGTTTGCTTCCGATTCCTTGAAGTATTATCGAGATGTGATCTGTTCCGAGAAAGCTCAAGCAATCGCTTTAACAAGGGTTGAAATGGGCATGATGGGAACCAGCTCCATGAAACAGCATGAGATCTCATTCGATTATGATTCCGACTCTCCTGTTTTTCCAACGTATGCAGAAGAAAACCGAGAAGCATACGAGTTTTTTCTGACGCGGATCAGAGAAATGGTCGAATATCTTTCTTCTGCAAGCAATCAGGCTAAAAACGATCTGCTGATCATCCAAAACGCTCCTGATTATTTTCGAAGAGGGGAAGTGGGCAGATTGCTTTCTCGGCTTAATAGCTCAAGGGGAAGCCAAGATAAAGCCGATGCCGTGATTTACAATGAGATCATGAACTTTTCTCGAGCCTCCCTTTCAGCGGAAGCGGAGAGCGGACTGCCTATTCTGCCCACAGCTGATCAAGTCGAATTCGAGCAGATGGAAGAAATGCTCTGCAGCGCATCAAAAGTGATCAAAGTATTCCTATCCGATAAGATCCACCGTGAAAAAGAATGGAACTCGAACTTATTTAGCCATCCCTATGGAAAAGCTCCTCGCCGACACCCTCGCGCACATCCACAAATTCAAAAATCTTTAAGCGCTATAGAACAAGAGCTAGCAACCTCCTCTTCCAGCGATGCAGCGCAAACTCTTCCAACGCTAAGTTCAAGCTCATCTAACTCTTGCCTGCCCACGAGTTCTACTCCTACAGAGGAATCTGCAGCAACATCAAGTTCAACGACATTATCCCCATCTTTTACCTTGGAGCTGGAACAGAACCGCAAGCTTCTCCAGTCTTGGATTGGAAACCTATCGCGGACCCGATCTCCTTTCACTGCAGACGCGCTGAAAAACTCCTATGAGCACTTTGACAACCTCTTGTGCAGTTTGCGGCGGGTCCATAATCTTGCTTTAAGAGAACCCATCGCACAGGGGGATTTGTTTGCATTTGTAAACGATAGCGTACGCCACTGCACTCTTGGCGTAGAGCAGTTGCTCTCCGCTCTTTTCCGAGAAACAAATGGGATAAAAACGAAAGAAGCGCTTGCCCCTCACCTGACCCATGACCTGTTTGAAATCCTGCAAAAGTGCGATATGGGAATAGGAGACCTGCCTCCTGACGTGCGAAGGTGGATCGGAGAAATCAACCGAGGAGAAATAGCCGTTCGCGACTTCCAGCTCATATCTGAAAGAGATAGCGTCCTTCATCATCTGCTACGCTCCAATCATCACTTGATGTCAGGTCCAGCTTCTTCTTCAGAGTCACCAGAAAACGTCAAACCCTTATTGGAAGCCTTGTTCGATTATCTCAGTCCTCTTGGCGATCTTCTTGAGACAATACAGAATAGGTTCCCTGCCAAAGGGCCGTCTGCTTCGGTTCCATTAGGAGAACCTCTTAGAAACCTCTTTGAATCGTTTTACACTCAAATGGACCAAGTCCCAATTGCTCCGCCGAAGCCTTTGCCCGATGATGGCCCCTTAGCTTACCTCAACCAAGTGCGCGCCATGCTGATGTCCAAACTATCTTCGGACCCCAATGGAATATTAGAGAACGCGTTGAGCAACTTATTAGTGCATTTGGAAACGGAAGCGCTCTCCCATGCGCATTTAGAACCGATCGAGGCCTCTTTGCACTTCGGGAATGTCCTTCTTCTCAATCAATTGATCGCAGAAGCTGTTTTGATCCATGCCGTTCACTCCAAGGTGCTTCCCTTAAATCTTGTCGAAGAGAATGAGCACGATCTTTTTGCTCTCGTGCAAAAACTTCAGATCGAAAAACGTTTTTCAAAAGAAGAGCTCGATTTTCTTAAATCGGGCAAAACAAGCCGGCAGTTCATCCGCTACCCTGCTTCTTATTCAAAACCGCGATCATCTAAAGCTCCCCTTTCGAGGCTCGATAAGATGCTCGATCTCTTAACATGGGGACGCACGCTCGCCAATAAGCAGGCATCAAGCGAAGACCTCCGCGGGTTCACATCGGGAAGCCATGGCGACGCCAAAAAACTGCAAGAAGTGAAGGCCTTTGCAGCAAACGACATCAAGCTGCTGTGCTCAATTGTGAAGAAGATATTGAGCTAGTCCATTATTAATCTAAAAAAGGAATTATCATGTCGTCGACATCATCCGTTTCTCCCGTTTCCATCCCGCAAACCAGCAGCAGCTCAACTGATCCCATGCCCGATAGGCTTCAAGCTGCGGCAGAACTAGGCAAGTACTTTTATCCCTCAGATAGAGATGTATTGAACTGTGGAATTCCTCTATTAACCCTTTTTACAAAACGAGTCTTTGACATCTGTCATATAGCTAATCAAACGAATCCCCACTTTTTCCCATCAATGATCAAAGGTCTATCGGAAAACAGCCCTGGCCAAAAACACCGGTATATTCATTATTTTTCCAATCTCCCTATGAAAACGGGCGAAGGAGATCTCCAATGTCGAAATACAGCCATCATGTACATATTTTGTCGGTTTCTTTCCGATGCAATCGCCGATGAGCCTTCCCAAGAAACTGATTTTTCAGAACTCATCTATCTGATGGAAGCCTTTACCAAATTCTATGAGAATGAACTGTCAACCTTTATAATCAATTCACAACTCTGCCAAGAAGAATTCCGCAAGCAAGGACTCCTTGTTCCCGATAAGATCAAAAAAACGGTTGAGAAGGGCATAAAAAATATCCAAGGCGTTATCAATTTCTTCAAACTATCATCAAGGGCGTTAGAATTTAATGATTTAGACCTCCTAAAAAAAACCCCTTTGGAAATTGGACTCGACATAGGCCCATTCACAAAGAGGCTACAATATAGAAGCATATTCAATAACTTAATCGAAGTTTTTCTGATCTTAAACGATTTTCACTATATCCGTGCAGCACACACAGATTTCTCTCAATCTACACCTATTTTTTTGAAGAAACAGATCTTTTTAGAAACAAATCTGAAAAACTTTCGCCGTATGTTGGAACTAAATAAGACGATTTCTTATGCATCCAAAGTTGAACTTTTCTCCCATATTAGCCGCTACACCAACAGAATTTTCAATAATAACAAGCAGATCACTCTTGTGGAACAGCGTATGTTTTCCGAGGATCCTTTAGAATTCTATAAAGGTGTCGTTGCTTCTTTAAAAGCTCAAGCAATTGCTGGAGTGAATGTTTCTTGGAACAATAAAAAGGATACGGAAGAAAGCTACATAGATCTCTATCCTCCAACTAGCGATATACCTGTTTTTCCCGAATATGCAGAAGAAAACCGTGAAACGATTCAAAATTTTATACCCCGCTTACGGGAAGCAGTAGGATTTATCTCAGCGAAAAGCGATCAGATCAAAAAAGACCTTTTAATATGCCAATACGCTCCTTACTTTATCCTAAAAGGGGATGTTCCTGCATTGGTTGGGCGCATACAAACAGCCAGAGGAAACCAAGCTAAAATTGATGCCATCATTTATAGAGAAATCAAGAAATTTTCCCGCGAAGCAAATCCTGCAACTGGATCCAGCCAAGAAGCAAGAATTTCAATAGCATCACAAAATGAATTCGATCAACTAGAGGAAATATTCTGCAGCGTAAGAAAAATTCCCAAGGCATTATTTAGCTGTCAGATTGAACGTGCAGATGAATGGAGTTCCCATTTATTTCCTCACCCTTCTCAGCCAGTTCCCCTTCGACCTTCGCGAGTCCGCTTGCAACACCCAATCCCTTCAAGCGCTTTTTCCGAGCCGCAAGACTTCCCCTCTTTTCAACTTCCGGAACCTTCCAAAGTCGCAACAAGTTCAAACTCTTCCATTTCTACTTCACCCTCGACAACTTCCCCTGTCGAAATAATCGCAAGCTCTTCCAATTCCGATCGGCAAGCGCCCTCTTTCTATGAGGAGCTTGAAGAGAGCCGCCGACTGCTGCAACGCTGGGTGAACAACCTTGCATCCTCGCGATCGCCAGTTACTCAATCCGCCTTGAAAAACTCTTTTGAACACTTCGATAACCTCTTAAGCGGTTTACGCAGGATAAAGAATTTGTCGGAACGTCAGACCGTAACTCAAGGAGATTTATTTTCATTTGTGAATGACAGTGTGCGCCACTGCACCCTTGGCGTCGAGCAGCTGCTCTCCGCTTTATACCGGGAAACAAATGGAATTAAGACCAAAGAAGAGCTTGCCCCTCATCTAACCCATGACCTGTTCCAAATTCTGCATAACTGCAACATGGGACATGGGGACCTTCCCCGCGACGTGAGAAAATGGTTAGGAGAGATCAATCATGGAGAAACTACCGTTCGCGATATCAATCTCTATTCCGAAGACGATACTGTCCTGCAGAACCTCCTTCGCGCCAGCCGCCGCTTGTCAGAGGTTTCGGGATCCGCCTCCTCTTCAACAGAGACTTCGAACGATGGCGCCCCTCTCTTTGAAGCCTTATTCGACTACTTAAGTCCTCTTGGAAAGCTTCTTCAAACTATACAAGACAGGTTCCCTGTCAAAAAATCGATGGCTCAAGTTCGATTGGAAGAGCCTCTAACAAACCTTATCGATTCGTTTTGTTCTCAAATGGAACAGGTCGCGGTCGCTCCTTCGCAACCTTTATCGGAGGAAGGCCCTTATGCCCAACTCAAAGAAATCCGCTCTCTTTTCCTCGCGCAACTTTCTACTGAACCAAGACCTATTTTAGACAATATCCTCGAGAACTTATTGGTCCATTTGCAAACGCAGATGAAGTCCCACTCCCATTTGGAACCGATCGAAGCTTCCTTGCATCTCGGAAATGTCCTGCTTCTGAACCAATTGATTGTAGAAGCTGTTTTGATCGATTCCGTGCGCTCTAAAATGATCGACTTGAGCTACGAAGAGGAGAACCAGCACGATCTTTTTGCCTTCGTGCAAAAACTGCAGATCGAGAAAGGCTTTTCCAAAGAAGAGCTGGATTTTCTTAAGTCAGGCAAAACAAGCCGGCAGTTCATCCGCTACCCTGCTTCTTATTCAAAACCGCGATCATCTAAAGCTCCCCTTTCGAGGCTCGACAAGATGCTCGACCTATTGACATGGGGCCGCAAGCTCGCCAATAAGCAGACGGCAAAAGAAGATCTGCACGGGTTCACATCCGCAAATCCCGCAGACGCTAAAAAGCTGCGAGAAGTTCAAGTCTTTGCAGCAAACGATATCGAACTGATGTGCTCAGTTGTCAAAAAGGTCTTGGGGTAGGTTCAGAGATGCTCTTCTTTGATAGCGCGCTGCAAAAGCGATTTGACGGCATCCCGAGGATTGAGGCCTTCATATAAAATAGCGTAGATCGCTTTAGTGATCGGCACTTCGATATGCGCCTTTTGCGCAAGCTGAAGCGCTGAAACACAGGTGTAGGCCCCTTCAACGACCATGCCGATCTGTTCTTGGGCTGCCTGAGATTCAAGGCCGTCTGCAATCAATCTTCCGAACATGTAGTTGCGGCTGAGCTTCGACAGACAGGTCACGCAGAGGTCTCCAAGACCGGAAAGGCCGTTGAGGGTTTCCGGGTTGCATCCCTTTGTGATCGAAAGCTTGCGGATCTCATGAAGACCACGTGTCATCAGAGCGGCTTTTGTGTTGTCTCCAAAACCGAGGCCATCGGAAATGCCGCAGGCAATCGCAATGATATTTTTCATCGCGCCGCCAAAGGCAACCCCATTGACGTCAGCGTTGGGATAGATACGGAAATAAGGCGTTGTGAAGATATCGACGATCTGGTGCATCACTTGGGGATCGTACGATGCGCAGACGATGGAAGTGGGAAGCTTATGGATCACCTCTTCGGCATGGCTGGGCCCGCTTAAGCAGCAGATCGACTTGCGGCTCTCTTCGCCTAAAACTTGGATCACCACTTCCGGCAAAAGCAGTCCGCTGTTTTGTTCGATCCCTTTTGAAGTGATCACGATCGGACATTTTACGCCGCCAAATGCCAGCACTTGCTCAAAAACGGGGCGGATCCCTTTGGATGTCACCGATTCGACCACAAGCTCTGCGCCGGCGATCGCTTCTTTCAGATCGCTCGTAAACACGACCTTGTCATCTGCTTTGTAACGAGGCAGTTTGGGGTGTTCCCGTCTTTTGCTCAATATTTTCGAGGTCTCAGGATTCGATGACCATAACATCACCTCATTCCCATTTGAAGCGAGCAAAGAAGCTAGGCAAAACCCCCAGGTGCCGGCACCAAGGTAAGCAATACGCATACAAGTCCTATTGGTAAGAGGGGATCAAAAACCGATTTTGGAGACCAAATTCGAATTTTGAAGCTCCCCTGCAAAACATCATCATATCAAAAAAAGGATTTCTGATCCTATCCCAGTCATCATTTTCGTCGATTTTTTGGTTCTTTATTCATTCGATCTCTTGCATAAGCCCATTCGCCTGGCAACGCGGATATGCAAGAGATCTATTCAACGTAAGCAACAGAAGGCAGCTCTTTGCCTTTCCACTGCGCAGCAAGATCGGGGGTCGGATAATAAAAGGAGGGGTGGAGCTCAAACGGCGTTGGAGGAGAAGGAAGACCGGAAAGGGTCGAATAAATGTGCCTGTCGAATGCAAGCAGCGCCTCTTGCACTGTTTGCAAACTTTTCTCTCCGCTTGCATTTTTCAAAGGTGCGTAGGATAGATCGCGAGGGTAAAGGAGGACTTCGACGCGACGGGCAAATGGGAGGAGGTCAAAAATGAATGTCTCATACTTCCAGACTTTGGCAAGTTCGATGCAGCTCCCTTGGGCCGTTCCAAGCAAGACTGGCGCTTGTTTGCGCGCCAAATGCAGAGGAAGGACGCACTCGGGATCGGTTGCAATCTGCTTGATGAAGTCCGTATGAAAGGAAAAAAGGCTTGTGTTGGCAATCGAAAAGCGGGGCGTTCCATCCGAGTTCAGCGCCAACCTATCGGCATCGCTCAGCTCCGAATACTCGACAACGCAGGTTTTCCCTTCTCTGGAAACGACAACTCCCATCTTTTCGTTAGCCGAAGCCCGCGGAACGGTTTTAACGATCGCATCGGCCTGCTTGCAGCAGTGGAAACCTATCAGCTCTGCATCAAACGGATCTGCCAAAGGGTTATCGACTAAGATGACATTCACATACTCAACGCCATCTGCGCGCCATTGATCATATAGGCCGGTCCGATACAGCAGATGGAGCGCATTACCATTTCCATCGGGGCCTTCTGCAAGTTTGCCCGGCCTTTCCAAAAGCCAATTTCCCCGATCATCGCAAAAGGGTAAAACAGACTGTTCAAAAAAATGGAGATGGGAACTTGGAAGATTAAAGTTGCGATGGGCCTCAAAAAACTCTTTCGTCGCATCGTGATTGAGCGGAGATGTCATGATCGCTAAATGCAAAGGCCTTCCTGCGCGCAGCGATGCGCTGCGGCTCCGTTCGGAAAACAGCTGAAAAAGGCTTTTCCCTTTGATGGGTGAAACGGAAACAGCGCCCTTGGGTCCGTTGACGCCAAGCCGCGATCCTTGTCCGCCCGCTAAAATCAGGCATGCCACTTTCCCTTGGCGGACCAACTCAACTCCCAGCGCTCGATCGGCGTCCGATCCGGCGCGGGAATAATTCTGGACCGGTTCGAAAGGATGCTGCGGACTTGTTTTGGAAAACAAGAGGTCGTGCTGCCGCTTAAGAAGCGTTCTGTCGTATTTGCGAACCTGCTGCCCGAATTGCGTTTTTTTCTCTTGCGGCAGACGTTCGTATCCTGCCAGGAGGTGCTTTTGCCGCAATTGCGCTAAGTGAGAAAGGACTGCATCTTCATTCATGTTGGACTTCAACTATAAAGTGTCTGGAAAACATGTTTGACGGAAAGGGCGCGGAGGTCTCGTTTCTTAGGAGATAGCAGAGGGATATGGGTGAGATTGGGATTCGGCGAAGGGACCTTTTGCTTGAGGACGCCATGGCGCGGGTCCGCCCATAGCGAAACGATTCGGACTGGGAAGGAGCAATCGAGATAATAGCTCATCGCAAGAGGGCCCGAGTCGGGAAGGACAAGATATGTGCAGTGGTTCTTGATCAAAGAGAGGACGTCGTAGAGGCTTGTTTTCCCACGCAAATCGATGACCCCGGGAATCTCGATCGGAGGATTGGGACTGAATCCAAAGAGCAGGACCTGCCCGTTTTTTTCACGCGTCACTAATTCGAACAGCTCTTTCCAATAATCGAGCGGCCAGTTGCGATCGAACGAGGAGTAGAACGTCTCGGTCTGCACATGCACGCCGACGCAATGCTTATTCTTATCGATCGCGAATCGATCGCAGAGGGCATCCCACTTCGAGTGCCACTTCAACTTAGGGATAAGCGTTCCTCTTTGCCGAATCAGCCAGTTCGTTGGATCGGGCTTGTCTAAAATCACATCGAAATCGGAACGCTTCAACCCCAGTTTTTCTAAAGAATGGTCCAGATCAAAAGGAACATGCCTCTTCCAGTCGGAATCTGCGAACACCTTGACATGGTCAAGAAGTTCAAATCCCTCTTTAAGGTCGGAGCGGGTTATATAGGTGATCTCTGCATCGGGAAGAAATTCGCGGATCCGATAGTTGAGCCCATAAAGTCCCAAAGCAATATCGCCCATGCCGCGGTTCCAGCAGATCAAGATCCGCTTTTTGCCTTCTTTTTGCGCAAGCTTCAGGATCTGATCCAATGGATTGATCCCATATTTGCGCCACAAATGCTTAATCATCGTTACCTCGACTTTGCAACTTTTTATGGCCCCTTGCCTCGCCTATTTGCCCCCTGACGTTCGACCTGCGGTCGAACTAGGAGTTTATTTAACCAGGAAGGGGTTTCTAACCCCTCCCAGGTTAAATAAACTCCTCAGATGGCAAATATCCCGAGGCCTTTGACCATAAACAGTCGCAAAGCCGAGGTTAGAGAGCCGTGATGTGAAGTTTTGAGCGTTTGCCACTGAGCATTTTTTGAATGGCATGGTACACCTCGTCGGCTTCGATACGTTTCATGCATCGAAAATCGATCGGACATGTGCGCTGATAGCAAGGGGAGCATTCGACATGCTTATGGATCACCGTTCCTGAACGATAAGGCCCCGTCACGATTTCACTGGTCGATCCAAACAGCGCGACGATCGGCGTTCCAACGGCGTCGGCAACATGCATCGGACCGGAGTCGTTGGTCAACAGGACATCGCATAAGCTAATGATGCTGACAAGCTCGCGCAGGGTTGTCGCCCCTGCCATGTTGATCACTCTCGAAGAGAGCCCTTCACAGATCTCTCCGACTAAAGAAGCGGTTGCCTGATCGCCGAAAAAAACGAGATAAATGTCTTGGTCCTGCAACAAACGCTCAGCCACTTCTCGGAACCTCTCCGGGAGCCAGCATTTGGCCGAACCGTAAGTTGCGCCTGGGTTGATCCCCACGACGGTCGCACCTTCCGGAATCCCTCTCTGCCTGAGAAGCGTCGATGCGTCTGCGATCTCTTTTGGTGTCAAATGAAGGCGAGGAACGGTGTCCGATACGGGAATCCCTAAAGGCTCGAGGAGCATCTTATAGGTCACAACCAGATGTTGGTTTTGAATGTTGTCGGGAAGGGGCATGCTGGAATTCAGAAGAAGTTTTCGACCGTTGCATTCGTAGCCTAGGCGATTGGCCACTTTTCCCTGCCAAAACCACCAAGCCGACGAAAACGAATGGGTCAAAAGGATGCCCAAGTCGTATTGCCCTTTGCGCAGCTTTTCAATAATGTTCTTCTTTTCGCTGCGGCGCCCAAAACCTGTCGCTTTGCTAAAGCAAAACAACTCATCGATCTCGGGGTCTTGGCGAAGAAGCTCGCAGATAGGAGAGCGGCACATTGCTGTGATGCGGGCTTTAGGATATGCTTTTCTAAGGTCGGTCAGAATTGGGGTAGCCATCACCAGATCGCCAATCCAGTTTGGCATGCGAACGATGATATTTTGAGGTTCTAATCTTTCAAGGGTCTGCATCAAACTCGCTTGGGTTTTACGATCCAAACATCAGCTATTAACCTCTTCAATTCATAACGACCTTGCCGCCGACATTCGACCTCTCGCCCCAACATCCAAAACGAGATAGCCAAAATTGAAAACAAAATCGAGCTTAACAGTACTTCGAGGTTGCTGTAATGTCAACATCAAAGACCTCGGAATTTAAGCAAAAAGCTCCAAATTTCAGGAGGTCAAAGAGTAAGAAAATAGCATTTTTCTGGATTTTTCACACCACCTCTCTGATTTAAATTATTTTTTACTTACCTGTTTTCGGACAACTTGATTAAACTAGGATTATTAACAATGAGCACCTCATGCCCTCCCCGACCGATCAATCGACCATTCTTGGCATCGACCCCGGAACGCGCATAACAGGCTACGGCGTCATCAGACACACCCGGCATAGCTTCGAAGCCGTTGATTTTGGGTGTATCCGCCCCCCCACTTCATTGGACGGGCCGCAGAAATACCTCATCCTTTTTAATGCGATCGAGTCGCTGCTGGACAAGTTTCAGCCCGATGCCGTTTCTGTCGAAACCCAGTTTGTCTATAAAAATGTCCAGAGCGCAATCAAACTTGGGATGGCGCGAGGGGTCGTCCTCCTTGCGGCGGCAAAGCGCAGCATCCCGATCTATGAATACGCGCCAAAAAAAGCAAAGCTAGCTGTCGTTGGAACAGGCACGGCCAGTAAAGAGCAGGTTCAAAAAATGGTGCAGTTTCTATTAAAATTACCTATGCTGCCTCAGCCTGAAGATGCAGCGGATGCCCTGGCTTTGGCCATATGCCATGCCAACACACGAAAAACAGTTTTAATCCAAGGGTCGTACCATGTTTGAATACATCAAAGGAACACTTACCGAAGCCACTCCCTCCAAAGTCACCCTTGAGACCCATGGCGTTGGCTATCTGCTCTTTATTCCCCTTAATAATTATGCGAAATTGCCGAAAGTCGGCTCTCCGTTGACCCTTTACGTCTCAACAGTGATCCGTGAAGACTCTCATAAAAACTACGGTTTTTTAACAACGGACCAGCGCGACCTGTTCGAGAGCCTGATCGAAGTCTCCGGCATCGGGCCTAAAACAGCCCTTGCCCTATTAGGACACATGGAGATCAACGACTTGCAGTTTGCCATCGTCCAAGGCAACACTCCGGCCATCTGCAAAATTCCAGGGATCGGCAAAAAAACTGCAGAGCGTCTTGTCATTGAACTAAGGGACAAAGTAAAAAAATTTGGCGACAAGTCCGGCTCCGACCATCCCCTCTCCTCATCGGGAGGCCAAGGGGTCATCGGCGACGCCATCTCCGCCCTCGTCAATCTCGGCTATAACCCTGTCCAAGCCCAAAAAGCGATCAAGGCCGCCTTGGGCAAGTCGGAGGAAGAGCCGGAGCTTGCCAAACTGATCACCAGCGCCCTCCGCTGCATTTAAGCCAGAAGCTGCTGTTGAACTAGAAGAAGATATCCTGTATTATCCTTGGGCAAGAGGGAATTGCAGAACTGCTTTGCCAGAAAAAATTGATGATTTTGAGGTTGTTTGTGAGTGGCAGCACAGCTGCCACGGGCCGTTCGACGAGACTGACCCCTAAGTGGGTCGGACGAGGAGAACGGGCGCAAACAGCCTTAAAAGGGCAATTTTAACGGGCAAATGAGTTTTGCAATTCCCTCGTAAATCAAACTATTTTTTCCCATGGATTTTGTCCACCGTCCTTACCAGCCCGGCGAAACGATTGCAGCCGTCGCCACCCCTCCCGGCGAAGGGGGAGTCGCGATCATCCGCATTTCCGGAAAAGCCGCCTTGGACGTGGCAGAGAAAATCTATTCGGGCCCTATCCGTTCCTACCCATCCCATAAAGCCCATTTTGGCAAGATCCTCGACGCAGCGGGATCCGTCGTCGACGAAGTCCTCGTTCTGCCAATGCTTGCGCCTCGGTCCTATACGGGAGAAGACACCGTCGAAATCCACTGCCATGGAGGCAGTTTGATCACACGGCGAGTTCTTGAAACGGTGTTCCAAGCCGGCGCGCGTCCCGCGCAGCCCGGAGAGTTCACCTTCAAAGCCTTCATCAATGGAAAGCTCGATCTGGCCCAAGCGGAAGCCGTGCAAGAGCTGATCGGAGCCAAAAATGAGCTGGCGCTCGACATGGCCGAACAGCAGCTCCAGGGACGGCTTTCCCAGCAGATCGCCGCATTTCAAAACGGGCTTGTCGATATTGCTGCAATCCTCGAAGCTTGGGTCGACTTTCCCGAAGAAGACCTCGAGTTCGCTTCGATGGAAGAGGTCGTCGAAGCCTTGTCCTTGCTCAAGGGAAAAATGGAGAAGCTGCGCGACACGTTCCATGAAGGAAAAATCCTCCACCATGGACTATCGCTTTGCCTCGCCGGGCTGCCCAATGTCGGCAAATCCTCTTTAATGAATGCGCTGCTTGGCAAAGACCGGGCCATCGTCACCGAGATTCCCGGCACCACGCGCGACGTCCTTGAAGATGACCTAAGGCTTGGCAAGCTCCATTTCCGCCTTATCGATACGGCCGGCATCCGAGATACGGAAGAAGTCGTCGAAAAAGAAGGGATCCGCCGCTCTAAAGAGACAATGCAAAGAGCGGACCTGATCCTCCTTGTCATGGACATCTCCAAAGAACTCTGCGATCAAACCCTCGCCCTATTGGATTCCGCTCCCCCTGAAAAGACGATCCTCGTTTGGAACAAGGCCGATCTTTCCGGCCAATGCCCTTCCGTCGAACAATTCCCCCATCAGGCGACGATCTCCGCAAAACACCTGACAGGCCTCGATGAGCTGCGCGCGCAAATTGATCGGGTCGTCTGGCATAAGGGCCCGCCTGCCAAAGATGAAATTGTCATCACAAAGGCGCGCCACAAAGAAGCGCTCGGCTCTGCGATTAATTCTTTGCAGGCATTGATCGATGGACTCAAAACAGGAGTTTCTCCCGAGTTCGTCTCTTCCGACATGCGCCACACCTTAAGCGAACTGGGGACCATCATCGGAACGAACATTTCAGAAGATATCTTAAGTGCGATCTTCTCCAAATTCTGTATTGGTAAATGATAAAAAAAGAACGCGCAAAGCACATCGCCGAGATACTGGACTTCTACTTTCCCGATCCAGACATTCCTCTTGAACACACCGATCCGTACACCCTGCTGATCGCCGTCCTCCTGTCTGCGCAGTGCACGGACAAACGCGTGAACCTCGTCACTCCCCATCTCTACGCAAAAGCGCGCACGCCTGAAGAGATGGTGAAGCTTAGCATTGAAGAGATCGAACAGATCATCCGAACGTGCGGCCTTAGCAAGGCCAAGTCAAAAGCGATTTGGAACCTCTCAGAGCAACTGCTCAGCAAACACCACGGAAAAGTGCCTCAGAACTTTGAAGACCTTGAAGCGCTGCCGGGAGTCGGCCATAAAACGGCCTCCGTCGTCATGGTCCAAGCGTTTAACAAACCCGCATTTCCCGTTGATACGCATATCCATCGCTGCGCACAGCGCTGGGGCTTAAGCGATGGGTCCTCCGTCAAGAAAACAGAGGCCGACCTAAAAAAGCTTTTTCCGAAATCCCGATGGAACAAGCTGCATTTGCAGATCATCTACTTTGCCCGCACCTATTGCCCGGCAATGGGCCATAAAGCCGACAAGTGCCCGATCTGCAGTTCCATCTAAATTTTCTTAGCTAACGACTGCCCGAGAAGGCCGCGGACTTCCATCTTCCGCGAAGAAACGTCGATCAGGTCGGGATCGAAGGCGATCCGATTAGGTTCAAAGAGAAGAACTAAGCACGATCCGCCAAACGAGAAGTATCCCTTTTCATCCCCTTTCGCGCAGGGTTGATCGGGAGTGAACGTTTGATGGATGCTGCCGACATTGGTCGCGCCGATCTCGATGTAGAGGATCGATCCGAAGACCTTGCTCTGCAGCACCGTGATCGCGCGCTTATTCTGGCTGATGATCTCAATATTATGCTTCAAAGCAAGAGGGTTGACCGAATAGAGGGGGCCGTTGATCACGCGCGGAGTTCCCGGAACCCCATCGCATGGAAAATGGAACCGGTGGTAATCGACCGGGCAGAGGCGCGCCATCGCCATCGCTCCTCCCTCAAAGCGCTCTGCGAGGGCATCGTCTTGGAGCAGTTGTTTTAATGAAAACTTTTTCCCTTTTACCCAAAATCCATCCGCTTCATTGATATTTGGGAAGACAAGATAGCGGGCGTCCGCCGGCATGATCAGCACGTCTTCCCCTTTGGCAAAGGGGCGCACTTCTTTCTTGAGCTTTCGGATAAAGAAGTCATTGAAGGAACGAAACGCTTCGACAGGTTCGACAAATTCAAGGGAATCGATATGAAAAGCGCGAATGAATGGCTTGACCTTCCGGCGGCTAAACCGGCTCTTTTGCATCGCTCCATAGATGCATGAGAGGAGGGAAACGCGGGCTACGATGGGAAGAACGACTGAGGAGATAAGACGGGAAAGCAAGCCTTTTCCATAGAGGATTTCTATGAAGGCCTGTCCATAGACCTTCTCTTTTTCCTCTTTTTGGGTGAGCCGGTCGACATAGGTGATATCAGACATAGGAGTTTCAGGTTAAGGGCGTTTAATCCCATTTTTCCCAGCAATCGATGAAAAGACGGTCAATTCGTCGAGATAGTCTTTCGAAAAATGAAATTGGAGGTGTTGGTTGGTAATGATGTCTAAGATTTCGCGGGCAGTGCGGACCATGGCGCTGGCATTTTTTTTGGTTTGGTCCCCTTGAACAAAGGACTCTTTGAGCTGTTTAAAACGGATCATGAGCTCTTTGAGATGCTGCTGCATTTTCAACTGGTCTTCCGTTGTCTGGATCAGCCTCTCCACCACCGCCACTTCGTCTTCATCTGCAACAGGCAGCGCTGTTTTTAAGAGGGAAGACTGGGGAACGACGACAGGATGCGCAGGATCGGCAAACCCCGAAAGAGGCGCCAACCCTAATGCAACGAGAGTCAACTTACGTAACAGTTTCATGCAAAAAAACTTAAGGCAAGGAAATTTGCTGTTAAAAGCCGTCTTCCATCCTAATGCTGTTAGGATTTAAGCTGAAAAACCGCTTTTCTTCACCTCGGACCAACGCCCCTATTTAGCCAGGGTAGTTGTAACCGAAGGTTTAGCTTTAGCAGGCTTTTTCTCCGACATCGATTTCTTGATCAGAACCAAAATCAGGCTTAATGACAAGGGAAATTTCCTCAAAAAATTTCACACTCAATGGAGATCCAGCCACCTTGGCAGGTCCCCGTATAAGGGCATTTTACAACGCCCTCCCTTAATAAAAGCAGATAACAGAATCGTCGATTTTCGTCATTTCGTTCTACAAAAATCTTATCCAGCCCCTATCCATTTTTGATGGGAATCTTCTTCGTCTTGACCTCTTTGCCTTTGCGTTTGGCAAAGGTCACCTTCAAGACCCCATTTTTGCACACAGCCGCCGGATGTTTGCCCTCTTCCACATTGCCCGGAACCGCGATCCGATAGGAGAATGAACTGGTCGCCTTCCTGTAGTATTTCTTCTTCTTATCCTCCGTCTCTTCTTTTTTCTCCCCTCTGATCCACAGAACGCCTTTCTCAAAGCTCATCTCGATATCTTCCGCTTTAATACCCGGAACGGAAGCTTCGATGTAAACATTTTTTTCATCCTCCGATACAGACAACCCGGATGCATCGCTAAAGTGCTGAAGCATCCCCTCTTCCTCTTCGCCGAACCCCATCAATGAAAAGGGAAAGCGCACATGAGGAAACGAAAAAGGAACGTAACGAGCAGGTTTCTCCGCCATAATATTTTGACCTCCGTGAATGTGGATGCTCAAGCTAACATAATTAAAATTATAATTTTGTCAATGCTTCCAAAATTGCTTTTTTAAGCCAAACAGTGTAAAATATGTCTCCTGGGAAACCTCGATCAGGATGATAGCTGAGCGCTCAAATTCAAATTTCACTTAAGGCTGCTCCGACGGACTGATTGTTACCTACAAGTTCCGTTTCTAGAGGGAGGCAAGGCAAAGCCAGATGGAAGCAAAGCGATCCGAATGGCGAAGCCCATAGCTGAAAGCAGCTATGGGCAAGGCAGAGGATCCATATGGCAAAGCCGCAGCTCTCTATAGAAACAGAAGATGTGGGTAACGATCAGCCCAACAGGTCTTGAAAGAAATACTCTGATCCCCTAGCCTTGTAACGACGTCGTTTAAGCATAGGAATTTCAACATGTTTGGTCTTTTAAAAAAAGTTTTTGGCACCTCTCAAACCCGCCTTCTCAAGAAATACGCAAAAATCGTCCAAGAGGTCAACCGGATCGAAACTGGCCTGCAGAATCTGTCCGATGATCAGGTGCGCAACAAAACTTTTGAATTTCGCCAGCGCCTAAGCCAGGGAGAACCCCTCGACAGCCTCCTTCCTGAAGCCTTCGCCGTCGTCAAAAATACGTGCCGCCGCTTATGCGGAACCCAAATCCACGTTTCCGGGTACGACCAGCAATGGGACATGATCCCCTACGACGTTCAAATTCTCGGCGGGATCGCCATGCATTATGGCGCTATTGCTGAAATGCAGACGGGTGAAGGAAAGACCCTCACCGCGTCGATGCCCCTCTATCTAAACGCCTTGACCTCACAACCTGTCCACCTCGTGACCGTCAACGACTATTTGGCACAGCGCGACTGCGAATGGATCGGCGAAATTTTCCGCTGGCTTGGACTGACCGTTTCGTCGCTGACCAGCAGCTCCCCCCATCACCTGCGCAAAAATGTCTACGCTGCCGATATCGTTTATGGAACGTCTTCGGAATTTGGCTTTGACTACCTGCGCGACAACTCGATGGCCCAAAGCAAGGAAGACCAGTGCCAGCGCGGCCATTATTTCGCAATCATCGACGAGGTCGACTCGATCCTGATCGACGAGGCGCGCACCCCGCTGATCATTTCAGGCCCATCCGGCGTTTCCCGTCAAATGTATGACGAGCTTAAAGACGATGTGGCAAACCTTGTCCGCCATCAGCGCGACCTGTGCAACCGCCTTGCTACCGATGCCCGCAAAACCCTCGAAAAGTTCGATCGCTTTGCTGAAACTCCCCAAGAGCGCAAACTCACCAAGGAAGAAGATCTCGAAGAGAAAGAAGCCTACCGCAAACTGTGGCTCGTCGGCAAAGGGACCCCTCAGAATAAAATCCTCAAACGGATCCGCGAAAATCCCAACATGCGCGCCAACATCGAAAAATGGGACATCTACTTCTATTCGGAGCCCAATAAGGAAGAGCGGCAAAAGACGCTAGCGGAGCTCTTCATCATCGTGGACGAAAAGGCCAATGAGTTCGAACTGACGGACAAAGGGATCCATTCATGGATTGAAGAGACGAAAAAGACCGCGACGACAGATGACTTCGTCATGCTCGACCTCGGCGATGAATACGCAAAAATCGACCAGCATCCCGATCTGTCCGAACAAGACAAGCTGCAACGCAAAGTCGCCGTCCGCGAAGAGGACGCGCGCCGCAAAGAGCGCACGCACAACTTGCGCCAACTTCTGCGCGCCCACCTCATGATGGAAAAAGACGTCGACTACATCATTGCCGAAGAGAAGATCGTCATCATCGACGAGAACACTGGCCGTCCGCAGCCGGGCCGCCGCTTCTCCGATGGCCTCCACCAGGCTATTGAAGCAAAAGAGGGCGTCGCGATCCAAGCTGAAACGCAGACCTATGCGACCATCACTCTGCAGAACTACTTCCGCATGTACAAAAAGCTGGCCGGGATGACCGGAACGGCAATGACGGAGGCCAATGAGTTCAAAGAGATCTACAAGATCGATGTCCTTGCCATCCCGACCCATCGGAACAACCAACGGAAAGACACCGACGACGAGATCTACATGACCGAACGGGAAAAGTACAACGCGATCCTCAGGGACATCCAGGAGATCCATGGAAAAGGAAGGCCTATCCTGATCGGCACTGAATCGGTCGAAGTATCGGAAAAACTCTCGCGCATCCTGCGCCAAGGCAAACTGGAACACACTGTTCTTAACGCGAAGAACCACGCGCAAGAAGCGGAGATCATTGCGGATGCCGGAAAAATGGCCGCGATCACCGTCGCAACGAACATGGCAGGACGCGGTACGGACATCAAGCTTAAACCAGGCGTTGCCGAAATCGGCGGACTGCACGTAATCGGGACGACCCGCCACCAGTCGCGACGGATCGACCGCCAGCTGCGCGGACGCTGCGCCCGCCAAGGCGATCCGGGAACATCGAAGTTCTACGTCTCCTTCGAAGATTCGCTCATGCGCCTCTTTACGTCGCCGCGCATCACAGGATTCCTCCAACGGTTCCGTCCTCCGGAAGGGGAAGCGATCTCTGCGAAGGTCCTCAATAAATCGATCGAAACGGCGCAAAAAAGGGTCGAACAGCGCAACTACACGATCCGCAAGCACACCCTTGAATACGATGACGTGATGAACAAGCAGCGGGAAGAGATCTACTCCTTCCGCAACGAAGTGCTCCACAGCGCAGAGACACTACCTCTTGCCCGCGATTTGCTTGAAAGCCTGCTCTCCCAAATGTGCCACAAGTATTTCACGAATAAAAGCGTGGAAGGGGGCTGGAACCCGGTTGCGTTCCGCGAATGGCTTGTCACCCACTTCCCTCTATCGTTTAACGCGGAAGAGTTCGATGACGACTATCTAAAATTTGAGGATATCGAAAACCTCGCGATTGAAAAAGTGCTGACCGCATTCGACAATAAGCTCTCCCATGAAGCAAACGTTATCGCTCAAGTCCAGGAACGGATGCCTAATATCCCTAATAAGCTGCCGCCCGAAGCGATTTTGCAAGAGGTGATCCGCAGCCTGCTCATCCGCAACGTCGACAAGCTCTGGCAAGAGCATCTGCTGCACATCGACCATCTGCGCACAGAGGTCCATTTGCGCTCCGTCGGCCAAAAAGATCCTCTTCTAGAGTTTAAGCATGAGGCGTTCGCCCTCTTCGACTCTTTAAGCCTGAGGATTAAACAAGAAATTGCACATGCGCTCTTTAAATTTGAAATGGTGGTTCCTGAACCTCCTCAAGAGCAGGCGCCTCGACCAATGCAAAGGCGCAGACCTCTGATCGACCTATCGGCCCTGCCGGAATTGGGCAGCAATAGCTCGCCTTCAGACAAAACTCCTGACGCTGAAACAGTTACAACTTAGTTTCGATTTTATTCATTAAAATCGATTCTATGTTGTTATTAGCAGATAGATCGGATATAATTTCGCCAATTTTTTAAATAAACAAAAATTGCGAGAGAATTATGTCTGTTCTTGATCATGTCAAACCTTATGAATCTTTGTCATTATGGGGCACCCAAGCTGTCCTTAACTTTCGAACAGCTAATGAGCCCATGCATCAAAAAGTCACGAGGGTCATCCTTTCCGAAGCAGCTTTTGCAGGGCTTGCACTAGTGGGAGTCATTGAAACGGTCATCAAGGCCGTTTTGTTTGCCATCGTCAAAACGATTTCATTTTTCCATCCCGACAAAGAAGCGTTTCGCAACTATATCGTATTAGATGCCCTTAAGTACTTCACCTTCTCTGCCGTCGGCACAGCCCAAGCTACCGCAGCCTTAGTTGGCAACTTCCTGCCCGATGAAACAGCGGACATTGCCTATACATCCGTTGCCAATGCCATCGGAAAAACAACCATTTGCTGCGCAGGCGAATTCGACGACCGCACCGTCAGCGGGACGCCGATCAGCTGGTTTTCAACACCGCCTCAGACAAACACCACTAACTAGAAATTGGAGAAACGATTTCCATGGCAACCATTACAAATAATCCTCAAGCCGCTCCCGATTTTTCCCGCCTTTCTGAAGAAGACCGCCATCTTCAGACAGATTACGAGACCTTCTTTGAATGGACCAACGCAGATAACATCAGCAGCTATGCCAATGGAGCAAGCCTTACCAACTTAACCTCGCTTGCCGACCGGATCTTGAGCGCCATTGAGCGAGCGAACCCTTTTTGGCCGCAAGGCGCTGATCGGGTAGATCAACCGACTGCAGTCCAAGCAAGGCAGTGGCAAATGGACCGCCTGTCTGAAGTGAAAGAACGACTTGGATCGGCAGTTGAACAAAAGCGCAGCTATTATGAGAACCACTGGTTCGGGATCGTTACCCAGTATTTCTTAAAGTGCTTCTGCATGTGGAACGATGGGAACACCGCCGCGATTACCACGGCGGAGGACTTCCTTTTGCGCTACGACAGCCGCTATCCGGTAAGACGACATTCTGATATTTTTCAATGGGTCCCATATACGGGCTCTTATGATCAGCAGTACTATTTTTTCTTCCTGACGCCCTTTACCTGGCTTCAAGACAACCTCGATTTAAGCCGGTTCTATAACTATGACCTGACAACCCGAACAATTACCGTCATTCCCGACCGGTCATTATTGTTGCCCGAATCGGAAACTCGTCCCTCAAGAGGACCGACACCTTTATTAAACTTCATGAGAGCATAAACTTTAGGAGATAAACCTATGATGGCAACAACGCCCAATCCACTGAACGTCGCGCCCGACTTTACTCAAGTACGAGACCTTGCAAGAGAAGCGTATGAGCAGTTTTTTGAGTTGACATCGCCAGAAAACATCGAAAATTATGCTAATGGGTCCAATTTGGAATCATTGACAGACCTGGCTAATCGTTGTCGCACTGTCATTGACCTGACCTGCCCTATTATCAATGGACAACAGCAATGGAAGCTCAATCACCTTTCTGAAGTTAAGCAAAGGCTGGCCCAAGCCGTAGAATGCAAACGCCGCTATTACGATAACCACATTTTTGGGATCGTCACGAAGTATGTACTGCAATTTCTCGAGTGCTTTGGGTTCAAAACGTGGAACAACGGCGACACAGCAGCGATTATGACGGCGGAGAACTTTTTGCTGTTCTGGGATTCCAGAGCGCCTCTGTTCGTGATTTCACACCCGGATAACCCTCGCTATGGCGAATATTCGCGGCGGCAAGACTTCCCGCCCAGAAGAGACATCGGCGATGCTCTCATCGATCTGAGTCGGTTCTATAACTACAATCCTAGAAGAGAGATCGAGGTTGCCCGCTATCCGCAAAACGAGAGGATCAACTACGCAGAGTTAAGAGCCTAGGAAAGAAATAGATCCCCAGATCGCAAAAGCGCCAAGCCGCAAAGACTATTGTCAATGCGGCTTGGCGCTTTTGTTTTTAGCATTCGGATTGGTCTAAAGATCTATTTCAGTTGGCTTGCTTTTTTGTAGCCTAAGAAAACAAGCGGCAAGGCGGCTAAGCAATAGACGAACCAATAGCTGCTATCCCATTCCAGGCGCAAATACCCTTTGTCGGAGAAGAACAGCTGCAAGAGTCCAAGCATCAGCAAATTGGCTCCAATGGAAAGGAACAATATCGGCCAGAAGCTTGTCTTTTCCTCAGTCATTTGCTGCTCCTCCTGCATTTCAGGCGGGATGGAAGGGATGCCGAGCGGAGCTGAGGAGTGGAATCTTTTCTCTGGGGCCACATCTTTAAAAGAGTCTGCTTGTTTCATAAATGATGAACCTTGTTTCAGATCTGAATGCATGTATCCGGGGGTTTTAGCGGAATAGGGAGGAGAATAGAGGGCTGTCAAGCTCTCCTGCAGCGACTGCTGACGATGAAATTGCGCATCTTCATCCGCAGTTTGCAAGATCACTTGCTCGGAGGCGCAATAAGGACAGACGCCCGCGTCTAACGGGATCCTGCCATCGCATTGGTTGCACATTTTTTGACGGTCTTTGGGATTCATAGGGCCTCTGCTTTAGGGCAAGGATCAAAATCTTCCCCCAAAAAGACTGCTGTTTCTTTCATCTTGTCACAGCGCGGCCAAAATTATCTAGTTTTTTTGGGCGTCCCCGTTCCTCAGCCAATTCAAAAGCATAGAAGAATTTCCTCGATTCGGATAAAATCCCAGGTATTAAATCGATAGCTGGAGACAGTTGACTTATGGAAAGAAAAGAATTTGATATTGCAGTGATCGGAGCGGGACCTGGCGGATATGTCGCAGCCATTAAAGCGGCCCAAGAGGGGCTCAAGGTCTGCTTGATCGAAAAGGGGTATTTAGGGGGAACCTGCCTCAATGTGGGCTGCATCCCGACAAAAACCCTGCTTGCCAATGCCTCCGTCTATCACAAAATGACCCATGCCGCCGACTTTGGGATCATCACCGGGCCTATCTCCTTTGACTACTCCAAAATGAAGACTCGCAAAGATGGCGTGGTCGACCAGATCCGTAAAAGCTTAGGAGGGCTTCTCCAATCGAACGGGATCACCATCCTGCGAGGGACCGCAGAGTACATCTCTCCTCGTGAAATTAAAGTAAAAGGCGAAGAGAACGTCCTGGTCTACGCGCATAAATCGATTATCGCGACCGGATCGGAGCCGCTCGACATCCCTGCATTCCCCTGCGACCATAAAAGAATCTTTAACTCCAGCTCGATCCTCGAACAGACCTCCCTTCCTAAAACTCTGGCGATCATCGGCGGAGGCTACATCGGCTGCGAATTTGCCTCGCTTTACGCAGAACTGGGAGTCAAGGTCATTATCCTGGAAGCGCTTCCCTCGATCCTGCTGTTGCAAGGCAAGACCATCGCTGAGACGCTGACCCGAGCTTTTACCAAAAAAGGGATCGAGGTCAACACCAACGTCATGGTCGAAGGGATCGATTATGCCGGCGAGGGCTTAAGCATCCGCTTAAAGGATAAACCTCCCGTCGCCTGCGATATGGCATTAGTTTCTGTAGGAAGAAAGATCATTTCGCACGGCCTCGGCCTTGAAAAAGCAGGGGTGATCACCGGAGACAAGGGAGCAGTCGTCGTCAATGATAAAATGGAAACCAACGTTCCCGGGATCTACGCCATCGGCGATGTCACAGGAAAATTTTTACTTGCCCACGTCGCCTCCCACCAAGGGATCATCGCGGCGTCCAATGCGATAGGCCAAGAAGCTAAGATGCACTACAACGCTGTCCCTGCCGTGATCTTCACAATGCCTGAAATTGCAACTGTCGGAATGACGTTAGAGCAAGCTCAAGAAGCAGGCTTTGATGCAGCCATTGGCAAGTTCCCTTTCCAAGCGCTAGGGAAATCGGTTGCGACTAGAGAGACGGAAGGATTTGCGCAAGTCGTCGTCGAACGGAAGACGGGTCAAATCCTAGGCGCCCAAGTGGTCGGCCATGAAGCTGCAACCCTGATCGCAGAAATGGGCCTTGCCATTGCCAACGAGCTGACGATCGAGTGCATTTCCGATACGATCCATGCGCACCCGACTGTCGCTGAAGTGTGGATGGAAGCGGCATTACTCGCGAATGACACGCCGATCCACTTCCCACCTAAAGTCAAAAAGGGATAGATGGACAAGGAAGAGCTATTTAATCACCGCCCTCAAGTGAAAAAGCTCAACATTCTGCCTGACAATCCAGAGCAAAATGGGGAAGAGAAAGCGGTCAAGCTTGGTAGATTTCCCTCATGGCTGCACAGGAAACTCCCTACAGGCGGCAACCTCTTTAAGACCAATGCCATTTTAGACAAGTACCGATTGAACACGGTCTGCGAAGAGGCCAAATGCCCGAACCGCTTTGAATGCTACTCCCATAAGACTGCCACTTTTTTGGCGTTGGGAAAGGAATGCACGCGCAACTGCGGCTTCTGCGACATCGACTTTTCCAAAACACCTAAAACTCCTGAAGCAGACGAACCGGAACGGATCGCCCTTTCCTGCAAAGATCTTGGACTGAAGCATGTCGTGATCACGATGGTCGCCCGCGACGACCTTGCTGACAAAGGAGCATCCCACATCGCCGCCATCATCCGCGCTGTCAGACAAGAATGCCAAGGCGTCACCATGGAAGTGCTGACATCTGATTTTTCAGGCGATTTTGAAGCGATTGATACCGTTCTTAATGAAAAACCCGACGTCTTCAACCATAACATTGAAACCGTGCGCGCTTTGACCCCTCGCGTCCGCCATCGCGCAACTTACGAGCGGACCCTCGCAGTGCTCCGCCATGCCAAAGAGAGCGGCAAAGCTTCATTTGTCAAATCAGGCCTGATGGTAGGACTCGGCGAGACTGAAGCAGAAGTGCTTGCAACGATCGACGACTTGCAACAGGCGGGGTGCGACGTGATCACCATTGGACAATATCTTCAAGCAGACCGGCGCAAACTGCTCGTCAAAGCCTTCATCACGCCCGAGCAATTCAAGAAGTATGAGCAATACGGCTTGAGCGTCGGAGTCAAGCAAATGGTCTGCGGCCCTTTTGTACGCTCCAGCTATCACGCCCACGAAACGTTAAAAATCTAACTGAAGGCGCGTCGTCACTCCCTGCAGTGCGACATTCGCGTTAGAATGGCGGGAATCCCGGCCATTGTTCCCTCCGATAGTACCAAGCGAGCGCAAAACTTGCTGGAGATTGAACCAAACGTTCAGCTCGTATCCAACACTGATGTTAACCCCCCAATGGCGGTAGATCCTCCCCCAGGATGGACCGAGGATGATCTGCAATGTCGACGCCACGCGATGGTCATGGTATTTGGGATCTTCCACAAGGTTGTCCCCGGAGGTGTTATGCAAATGATTATCGTAGGCTCCATAGAGCAAAGCGCCTCTGGCCTGAGCAAGCATGCTGACGCCGCTTCCGAAGAACCAATCGCCGCAAATGCCTACCTGAAGCCCTCCTCCCTGAAACTGCCATTTTTGATGGATGTGGCCAGGGGGATTGGAATCCTTGTAATAGATATTCCAGTCCTGCTCGATCCAGGCGCCGATCAATCCTGAATGGAATCGGCAAAGGATCTGGTTGGAGAATTGAAACCGTTTTGCAAGGATGAGTTCGCCTAATTGGTAATTTAAGCTGATCCGGCTATGCGCGCTTTCGATCGGCGCGTTGTTCGCTTGGTTATAGGTCCCTTGCAAAAAGTTGGAACTGCTTGCATGAGCGGAGTCTTCACCGGTGGGCTTGATCCATGTGTACTGCCCTTCTAACGTCCAATAATCGGGGGAGAACACGAAGCCGCCTGCCACTCTAAGGCCGGAGGCCCAGTCAAACCCGACCTCTTTCAATTTTCCCGTAGCTCCTGTAAATCCGGTAGGCTGCGCGTCGGTGAGGACATAGTCCAGCTCCCCTTCTTCAGCTTTCCAGAACAAGTATTCTCCTCTTGCATACCAGCTATGTTTGTCAACCTTGGAACGATACCGATACAGCCGGTCTGTGGTTGCCGTCTTAACAGTGGCGCCTTGAGCGCTCGCCTGGGATTGTTCGTTCTGAACAACTGCATTTTGCCCAAGCTCCGAATCTACCGTTCCATAGAAGTCATATTCATCAACAACTTCCCCGTCCTCCCAAGCAACATAATCCCCTTCCTCCGAAATGAACTCGTCTGCTTCAGAGTCCACTTCGCTCCATCCTAATTGGGACAGGGATACTGAAAGAACCGATAATGTGATGAATAGACCTTTCATTTGACACCTTGTTATTAAAAGCTAAGTTCAAGCCGTCCAGTTAATCCTTGCAAAGAGAGGGGAGCGTTGGGATGTATGGAAATCCGTGGCGCAGACCCGCCAGCTGGATTACCGTGAATTTGCTCATGGAGATTGAACCACATAGTCAGTTCATATCCGGCAAATGCATTGATTCCCCATTTCGAAAACATTTTCCCCCATGATGGCCCTAATGCTAACTGCAACATTGTCGCTACACGATTTTCATTGAGACGGACATTTTCGATCACTTGGGCATTCGGAGGTACTATTTCCGTGAACGTGCGGTTCTGATAATGTCCATAGAGCAAGCCGCCTTTAATCCATCCAAAAAGGCTGATTCCTTTTCCAAAGAACCAATCATAATCCCAGCCTACTTGAAGACCGCCGCCCTGAAAGTCCCATTTCATACGGATTGCAGTTGTACGTCCTTGAGGAGGCGTCCCACTGTATCGGATGTTAAAATGCTGGCGGATCCACGCTCCTGTTAATCCTGTATAAAAACGGGCGAGCAATCGAGAAGAGATGCGCCAACGTTTTCCAACAATGAGGTCCGCCGTCTTATAGGATAAGGAAAGATGGCTGGAAGCAGATATGGGGGTATCGAGAGTCTCTTGGTTCCAAACTCCTCGGATGGCGTTGGTATCGCTAGCGTTGACATGGGCCGATCCATCTGGATCAATCTGTGTATATTGCGCCTCTAAGTCCCAAAAATCCGGGGTCAGGACAACCCCTGCAGCAACGCGGAACCCTGGCTGCCAATCAAAAGTTGCATGCTCGAGATCGCCGACAGCTCCAACGGAGACATTAGGGATTTGGGGCGGGAAGTGGGTGATGACATATTCGGTCTCTGGCTCATCTGCTTTCCAATACAGGAAATCCCCTCTGACGTACACATCGTGTTCTGTCAGCGACGGCCTGTACTCAAAGACCTTATTGTCGGGGGCTTTTTTTGCTGCAGGGGGAGTAGATTTCGCTGAGGCATCGGCGATAGAAGGGGCCGTTTCGATCCACTCTTCTAAATGCAGCTCATAACTCTCTGGTTCTTCGTGAGTTAACGTTGCAAGCGCCCCTTTTTTCCCGTCCTTATAATAGTGGAGGCCATCGAGCTTATCAGCTAAGCTTAAATCCTCTTCTTCAACATTCTCTCCCCATAGGGAAAGCCCGTTGAAAAGGATCGAAAGGAAAGCAATGCAAAAGAAGCTTTTCTGCATGGACACCCGTCAAAAAATTAATTAAGCTCAAAGACATATCAAAAAAAAAGTTATTCCTCAAATAGATAGTTTAATTAAAAGCTATTGAAGAAGAAATCAGCGCCATGTTAATTAAAAAAAATAGTTAACATAGGGCGGGCGTGGACTCCAAGAAAACCAAAGAGTTTGAAACGGAACAGCAGGTTTCCTGCATCATTTTGGCGGGCGGCCAAGGCACTCGCCTGTTTCCGCTTACCCAGTCGCGCTGCAAGCCCGCAGTCTCTTTCGGCGGCAGATACCGGCTGATCGATATCCCCCTATCCCATGCGCTTAATGCGCGCATCCAAAGCGTCTATGTCATTTCCCAATATTTAGCTTCGGGACTCCACCAACATATCCTCGAGACCTACCAACTCGACTTATTTCGAGACTCCCGGATCTTTCTGCTCAGTCCGGAAGAAACGCTTCACCGCAAGGTCTGGTATAAAGGAACTGCCGATGCGATCAGGCAGAACCTGGAGCATTTCAAGTCCTCTTCCGTTGATTATTTCCTTATCCTCTCCGGCGACCAGCTTTATAACATGGACCTGCATGAAATGCTGCAGTTTGCCAGAAAAAGCAATGCCGATCTGGTGGTAGCCTCACTTCCCGTTGAGGAGTCGGAAGCCAAACGGATGGGGCTGCTCAGCATCAATGCAAAAAATGAGATCCTCGAATTTGTCGAAAAACCCTCCGATCCCAATGTCCTCAAGAGATTCGCCCTAGAACCTGGATTCTTGAAAAACCATCCTCTTAAAAATCATCAGGCTCAGCATTACCTAGGATCCATGGGGATCTATGTGTTCAAACGGGAGGCTTTATTTTCTCTTTTGAAAAACCCGGGCGATGATTTTGGCAAAGACCTGATCCCCTTGAAAGTCAAGGAAGGAAAAGCGTCCGCTTACGTCTATACCGGATATTGGGAAGACATCGGAACGGTTGCATCCTACTTTAAGGCCAACCTGGCGCTGACATCCCGCAAGAATTGTCTGAACACCTACGATGAAAAGAACCCGATCTTTACCCATCCGGAGAACCTGCCCAGCCCGCTGATCCGGGAAACCGCCATCAAAGACACTCTCATCAGCCAAGGCGCTTTAATTGAAGGCAAAGAGATCACCAACAGCATCATTGGATTTCGGGTCCACGTGAAAAAAGGGACCATCATCCGCAATTCTATTGTGATGGGAAACCATTTCTATACCGCTCCGCTCCATCAATCTCCGCCAATGCCCCAAGATTTCTTCATCGGGGAAAACTGCACCATCGAAAATGCTATTATCGATGAGCACACGCAAATAGGAAATAATGTCCAACTGACCAATAAAAATCGGCTCCAAAAATATGATGGAGATGGTGTTTTTATTCGGGATGGAATTATTATCGTCTCTTCGGGAACAATACTCCCTGACAATTTTGTCCTATAGAGGGAGTTGCATAACTGCTTTGCCCGAAAAAATTGATGATTTTAACGGACAAATGAGTTTTGCAATCCCTCTAAAAACATGAAAATATGGGCCCTCTCCGATCCTCATCTAGCGTTCGGCGTTCCCTCGAAAACGATGGAAGCCTTCGGACCGGCGTGGAAAGGGTACGCCGAGAAAATCGCCGTTAACTGGAAACGTCTTGTTTCTCCTAACGACCTCGTCCTGATCCCGGGAGATATCTCTTGGGCCATGCGCCTCGAAGAAGCAGCTGCAGACTTGAAGTGGATAGATGCCCTTCCCGGAGAAAAAATCCTCTTAAAGGGCAATCATGACTATTGGTGGAGCTCCGCCTCGAAGCTGAAGCAGATCATGCCTCCATCGATCCGCTTTGTCCAGAACAATGCCTTGACCTGGAACGATGTCGCAATCGGCGGCTCCCGATTATGGGACACTCCCGAATACTCCTTTAACAACTACATCGTCTTTCAAGAAAACCCGTTTGCCAAGAAAAAATCGCCCGAGGATTTCGCTAAGGAAAAGGAGGAAGAGGAAAAGGTTTTTGCTCGAGAGCTTGAGCGGTTGAAGCTTTCTTTAGGCCAGCTAGACCCTAAGGCCAAGCTAAGGATCGCGCTGACCCACTACCCTCCGATCGGCCCGGACCTTAAGCCTTCCAAGGCCTCTGAAATTTTGGAGCATTTTAAAATCGATATCTGCGTCTTCGGCCATCTCCACAATGTAAAGCCAAGTTCCCTTCCCTTTGGAAAAATTCGAGGGGTTGAATACATTTTCGCATCGTGCGACTATATTGATTTTACTCCAAAGGAGGTGTTCGCATGGCAATAAGAGCAACTACACCTACGGGTGAACAAGAAAAATCTGTTTTCTTTGCTGACAGGGGCGGCAATTTGATCCCTGGAACCATCGTCCGAGAGTCTCAAGGTTCTCCTTTATATCCTTTAGAACTTGAATTGCGTCCTAATGCAGACAGCCCGGCTCCCTCGGAGACCTCCCTTTCATCCAGCTTTTCAATCATGCGGTTCGCTGCAGTGACATCCTTAATGACAGATAAGGTCGGCTCCTTGTTTCTTTCGATCAGAAAAGACTGCTATGAGGGAAAAACCGAACGTTTCGTCTGGATCGACCAACTCGATCATCTTGGACAAAGAGAACTCAAGCATATTGGAACAGCTTTCCTGGAAAAGACCATCGAAGAAAGTTTAAAGCTTGGTCTTGATGGAAGAGTCAAGGTCATGGCGATTGCAGGCGATCACATGTTCTACTTGAGTTCCGGATTTGTGCCGGAAAAAATGGAATATGCCTATTCCGACAGTGTTGCAATTACACGGTTTCTGAAGCGGCTGTTTGCATCTAAAGAGCCGATGCAGCAAGCTATTGCTACATATGATCCGTTGTGGAATAAGGCAAGGGAGATCCTCGCGTTCGAACATAAAAAACCATTCGAAGAGATCGATGGCGATTATATCCGGTCGCATTGGTACTGGGATGAAAACTATCCGCTAAAACCCTCCATGGACTGCACGCCATGGATCGAAAAAGTCAAAGAAGCGGCGCTCTCTCCACGGCACTATATCACCATCCTCCCGCCGATGATGTTGCACTTGCCCGAGAAGTCCTTGGAAATTTGGAAGAAAATCATGGTCACGCCCATCGAAAATCACGATGAGCGCCACGCGTTGTTCCAAGAGCTTGGGGTCCAGTATCTTTCTTAGAGCCCATATTATGGCCTCTTAGAGTTTGGATATCCCTAAAATATGCTGCAAAGTCTTGTCGGAAGGATCTAAAGGCATTTGCAAATCGTGCTCTGCGCGCTTTTGAATTAATTGATGAATATGATTCTCTTCTTCATCTTTATCTAAGCAGCGGTAGTATTCTGCGACCAGACGGAGCAGCTGTTGAAACTGTTCTTCCGTTTTGATCAGCGGAATCGCATGGCGGGCTGCGTGCATGAACAAACGCACATCGCCGCGATGGACAAGAAATTTAGCGATTTCCAGGAGCAGGTCGAGATCCGGCTCATCCAATAATTGCTCGAAAAGGCGCCCGGCAACGCGGTTGAGCTCTTCGATGTCCATGCTGGCAAATAACCAGGCCTTCAATAAATCAAACCATTTTTTGTCTGGAAGAAACTCATAAAAAGCATTGATGAGCTCTGAAGCGTAGGTCTCATCGCCCCTTTCGATCAGGTCGGAGATGTAGTCATACAGAAAACCATGAAGGTCATGGGCGCAGAATTGGGATAGGTCCTCAAACACTTTTACCGGCGATCCGCTTAGGTCCGCCGCTTCATCAAGGATGTCTTCCAAATCCTCAAGATTTTTTTGAAGGACCTCTTCGTCATCGAGAAGCCCTTGATCATATTGCTCGATGAGCTGATCCAGTTCATCGCAAAACACGGAAAGGGACTGCTTCTGAGGAAGAAGGCGCCGCCAGATCTCAAAGAGGAGCAAGTATGATGCGTCTTGCTTGTCCAGGTCGTCTTCATCAACCCAAAGGCATTCTACGAGGTCTTCCGGAGAATCGCAGCTTTCTGCATAAGCTGTAAAGCTCTGCTCGTCTAAGACAATTCCAAGGTCTTTCAAACGAGCAAAGAGCGTATCAGTGCTCAGGGAGCGATAGTCTTCAACTTGCCACGGCTTAACTTTAATTTTAGGATCTTCAAGCCAGCTGATCCGTAACAAATTATAAAGAGCCCTTCCGCCTAGCTCCATGATAGTTCTCCAAAATTAAAAAAAATCTTATAAACACTAACAAGGATACTCCCTATAAGAATATCTCGTCAATGATACTTCGATGAATTTCACAATGGAACAAATCAGGGCGGGGAATTAAACTTAAAGCATGGTCAAGTATCGGCGCTCAAAAAAAAAGCAGACATTTTTACTTCTCGAGCTCTTAATAGCGCTTTCTTTATTTACCCTTTGCGTCCTGCCGCTTATTCAGATCCCCTTTAATGCCTTAAGTTCAGAGATCAAGAGCTGCCAAAGAATGCAGCTGCAGCGGCTTGCCGATCTTACCTTTGCTGAAATCGAGGCCCAGCTGTTCCAAAATCAAATTTCTTGGGATGACCTCAGTTGCAAGCGGCGTGAAAAAACGCAGGTTGTGAAAGATGTCCAGGCTGTTCAGCTCAAGGGGATTGGGAAGCGGGATTTTGAAAGAACCTGTTCGATTTGGACATCCCGCCTCAAACAAGGGAAAAACCAAGATCAGCACCGCCTTCTGACCATCGAGCTGGAATATAGATCACTCAATGACCCCCATTTTTTTCTCACAAAAAAATCCTCCACCGATAAGACTGTTTTCCGCCATCAGGTCTATGTTTCTAAAATCCCCGCCAGCTCCGTAAACGCGGGTTGATTCAATACTCGGGAATAGCCACCTAATTTTTCTGGTAGAATTTATTCCAGAGCGATTCTATTTTCCTTGGGGAACCGTATTTAATTGCGGATTATAGGAGTAGAGTATGTGGTTCCGAAAATTCTTTATCGCTGCGCTTCTTGCAGCGTTCTCAGTTTCTTCTGCATTTGCAGCTATCGATTATCAGGTCGAAGATCAATACCCTGTGATCGAGAAAGCTCTTCAATTGGAGCACAAGGGAATTTTAAAGCAAAAAGACAATGGATATCTCTATATCGAGGTATCGAGGGATTACATCGCTCAAATCCTCCCCCTCATCCAAGCTCCGGGCAAACTTGTGCCCCCAAGTCATTACAAAAGCAAGAAGGGGATCGGTCCTCACATCAGCGTGATGTATGAAAATGAGCAGATTGAAAATGAGATCTGGGAAATCAAGGAACTTGGACAGGAATTTTCATTCTCAATTCTTGAGTTGCGTACGGTGAGGTTAAATAAAGACGGCAAGATGAAAAAATTATGGCTGCTTGCAGTCTCTTCGCCGGAGCTGGAAAGACTGCGCGAAAGCTACGGCCTTTCATCGAAGCTGAAAGGTCACGACTTCCATATTACGATCTGCACGCAAGTTCCGGGCAAGCCCGCTGTCATCGAACTTGAACTCTTTGATGCGGCCTAAATAAACCTCTTGCACACCCAGCTTTGGTCGGAAAAACTCGAACTGGAAAGCTCGAGTTTTCTTGCCCCTTCAGGATAAAAAACTAGAATAATAATTTTTTTATTTGCATGTTGGAATTGAGATAACCTGTCATATTTGGGGAGAGCTATGTCTGTTCATAAGCCCTATGTTGCAAGCAAGGACACGAAAACGCCCGAGTTCACAGTACGCGCTGTCATCCTCGGGATGATCCTCGGACTGATTTTCGGAATTGGAAACGCCTATTTGGGCCTGAAAGTGGGAACAACCGTTTCCGCATCGATTCCTGCCGCTGTGCTTTCGATGGCGATCCTACGGACATTCTTTCGAGGCGTTTCGATCTTGGAAAACAACCTCGTCCAAACCATCGCATCCGTTGGCGAAGGATTGGCTGCCGGCGTCATCTTCACTGTACCGGCCCTATTTTTGTTGGGCGAACGACCTGCTCCAAGCAGGATCTTTCTCCTTTCTGCGCTTGGCGGGGTTTTGGGCGTGCTCTTCATGATCCCCATGCGGCGCTACATCATCGTCCAAGAGCATGGAAAACTCCCCTTCCCGGAAGGGACGGCATGCGCTGAAATCCTCAAATCGGGAGAGTCCTCACGCTCAAAGGCGCTCATGGCCTTTTTAGGGATTATCATTGGCGCAATCCACAAGGTCTGCTCCAGCGCATTCTACTTCTTTAAAGAGGCTCCTTCTTGGATCATCGCGCCGTTCCAACGTTCAGAGTTTAGCATGGACTGCACTCCTGCGCTGCTTGGAGTTGGCTACCTGATCGGACCTCGCATCTCCGGCCTTCTTCTGGCAGGCGGCGCTCTTGGGTGGTGGGTGTTGATCCCCTTGATCCGTTTGTTCGCAGCCAATACAGAATCGATTGTTTACCCGGCAACCATCCCCATCATGCAGATGTCTACAGATGATATTTGGTCGAATTATATCCGTTATATTGGAGCTGGAACGGTAGCCGTTGGTGGCTTGCTCAGCCTGTTCAAGATCGCTCCTCTGATCAGCAAAACATTGCGCATCGGATTCGACGAACTCTTTCAAGGGCTTAACTTTAGAACAGCCCCATTAAGAACAGATCGAGATATCTCCCTGCGCTGGCTATTGATCGGTTCCGTCGCCATCATTCTGACTCTATGGCTGTTCCCCGGATTGCCGATGAACTTTTTAACGATTGTCCTTCTAATCGTTTTAGGATTTTTCTTTGTTGCCGTCACGTCGCTGACCGTCGGGATTGTCGGAAGCACTTCCAATCCGGTTTCCGGGATGACGATCACCACTTTGCTCGTCACATGCCTTGTCTTCGTCTCCTTAGGCTGGACAGAACGGATCTTCTTGATCGCTGCTCTGACAATGAGCGTTGTCGCGAATGTCGCCATTGCTTTAGCAGGCACGACATCGCAAGACCTCAAAACAGGATTTTTGCTTGGAGCAACGCCAAGGCTTCAGCAGATCGGAGAGATTATCGGCATCATCCTCCCTTCTCTTGCAATCGGAGGGACCCTCTATCTTCTCGACAAAGCGTACGGGTTCGGATCGGCGCAAATGCCGGCTCCCCAAGGCACCATGATGGCGTTGATCGCCAAAGGGGTGATCAGCGGGGATATTCCATTCACTCTCGTCGTGGTCGGAGTGATCATCGGACTGATCTTAGAGCTGTTAAAGCTGCCTATCCTTCCTTTTGCGCTAGGCCTCTATCTTCCTCTTTCTCTAAGCACGGCTACCATGGTTGGCGGTATTGCTTCTCTCATTGTGAAGCGGTATGAGAAAAACCCAGCCGCTTCTCAGCGGGGCGTTCTCGGCGCATCCGGCCTAGTGGCAGGAGATGCCGTTACCGGGGTTGTGATCGCGCTGTTGACTGTTGTCGGCATCATTCCTGCAACAGCAAACGCGCTGCTGCCCGATGCGGCAAGCCTTGCGATCTACCTGATCCTAGGAATCGCTTTAGCTTGGTTTGCCCTCAACCCGCATCGCCGCTTTCTAAAAAAATAGCGGAGAGGGAGTTGCAAAACTGCTTTGCCCGAAAAAATTGATGATTTTGAGTCCGTTTGTAAGTGACAGCGCAGCTGACACGGACCGTTTGATGAGGCCGACCCCTAGCGGGTCGGATGAAGAGAACGGGCGCAAACAGGCTCAAAAGGGCAATTTTAACGGACAAATGAGTTTTGCAACTCCCTCTAAAGATTGTTTTTTTAAGGGACTCTGCTTATCGTGGTTTCGTCTGAACCTGCTGTCCCTTAAAAAACATGTTGAACAGAGAAAAGCGTTATTCTTTAACCCTTCTTGAAGTGATGATCGCCCTGTCTTTAGCGGCGATCCTCCTTTCCGCGCTGATGACGTGTTATTACCAGATCTCCAAAAAGAGGATCACCGCTCAGGAGCTAAAGAAAAGCAGTCTCTCGGTGGAGCTGATGCGGCAGAGGCTCGTTCACCTTTTCGCCAAAACGGCCGCTGCGGAAAAGGCTTCATTTTATACAGGGACCCATGCGCAGGCTATTGGACCATGCCTTATCTTCCTATTTGACAACGGGGTCGACCGCAGTCCGGAATTTTGCGGCGATGTGATGGGCATGCTCTACCAGAATGCGAGCCGCGAGCTTTGCCTTGCCAGCTGGGGCGATCATGGAGGGGCCCGCAATGAAGTCCTTCTAGAAAACACGGATGGGCTCTCGTTTAGTTTTTTCGATGCCAAGAAAAAAGAATGGCGGGCTGAATGGAAAAATACCGATCCATTCCCCCCCTTTTTTAAAATGACCTGGTCATTTGCCGATCAGCCTAAAGAGATTCTCCAGAGCGCTTTTTTCTTTCCTCAAGATACTCCTATCACCTATGAAATGATGGTTCCAACTCCATGAACATCTTACCTCTGATCATCGGGTTTATCCTTGTCTTTTCCTGCTTAAGCATGACCTTTTTCAAAGAGGCCCGGTCGATTTCCATTGCTGAAAGGAGCATCGGCGCCTCCTTCCGCGTTGAAACAGAGCTCCACAATCGCCTTGCCCTCCGCTCCTATTCATCAAAGGCCAAAGTAAAAAGGTCCAAATCGAGTGGAGGAAGAAAAGTAAAGCGCTCCTATTATTCTATGCGCGCTATCTCGCCGCCAATCGAAGAATCGAAATTAAACATCTCACCGCTATTTGACGAAGCGGTGGTCGATGTCACCCATCATCCCCTTTATCCGATTGCTGCAGAACTGATCCGAACATTGTATGAAGGATCCCCGCTGATCCGGGGAAAGCCTGAAAAAGGATGGGAAAAAGCGATTCTGGATGCGATGATTGCAAAAGGCAAAAAGATACCGCAGCGCGAGAAGCTCTCTGATCTGTTTCCCGATGATGATTCTTTACAGGCGACCTACTACAAGATGCTCAAAGGGACAAACCAATATGATTTAGGCGCAAAGAAAAAAGGGATTGCTCCTTTAGGCAATTTCATCAGCATGGCTCCCGAAAAAAAAGAAAACGCGATCCAATTCTGCTTTGCATCAGCTCCTTTGCTCCAAGCTGCGTTCGGCCCAAAGATCACCGATAAGCTACTGTCCGAAGAAAAAAAACGGTGGGACGAAACAGGAAAAAGCCACTTCTCTTCGAAAGAGGACCTGCAAGAGCAGCTTTTGCAAGACGCCGCCATGGCCAGCCTCTTCACCCAATTGGAACCATACCTTTCGTTCCGCAAACAGATCCCCCGCAAAAGTCAAATAGCCGGCACAGACACGACCACAGGGCTTGTGATCAGACGGGAAATCCTCTGATTGCACATTCATGAAATTGAAGAGAGCTGCAACACTCCATCATTAGATCTCTTTCATAACCCCATTCGCCTGGCAAAGCGGGTTATGAAAGAGATCTATTAATTTACCTGGCCATCTTTTGTATTAAAAAGGACGGTTTGCGGGAAGGAAGATTGTAAACGTTGTGCCTACCCCTAGCTCGGAAGAGACGGAAATGGTGCCGTCATGCTTTTCGATGATCGTCTTGACGATCGAAAGGCCTAGCCCTGCTCCTCCTAAGCGGCGGGAACGGGCTTTGTTCACCGTATAGAAGCGGTCAAAGATCCGCTCCAAATCCTGCTCAGGAATCCCGATCCCTCTATCGGAAATCGAAACCGACGCCTCCTCTTCAGCCTGATCGATCTTGATGGTGATATGGGCTGGAGGCGTGGAATATTTGCAGGCGTTATCGAGAAGATTGATGATGGCAAGCTCGAGGATATCCGGATCGGCAAAGACGGTGATGGCCTCTTTGGTTTTCTCGATATCGATCTGGCCGGTTTCATAAACTGCCAGAACCACCTGCCGGCAATTTTCTACAAGAAGGCCTAAATCGCATTCTTGGAAACGGGATTCGGGAAGATTCTCAATATCGGCAAGGGTCAACAGATTCTTGACCAGGTTGTCCATGCGCTGACAGTTGCGCACGATCTTTTCTGTGATGTCGACGACCATTTCCCGCGGCAGCTCAGGCATATCTTGGAGAGTTTCCGCAAATCCTTTGATGATAGTGATCGGAGTGCGGAGCTCATGGGAAGCGTTCGCAACGAAGTCTTTGCCCATTTCCAGGACGCGATAGTGGCTGGATTTGTCTTGGAGGACAAGAATAGCTCCATTTCGCTGAGATTTAGGAGCTGCGATCAGGTCCAAATAAATCTTCTTGTTCTCTCCCAAGGTGATCGAATCGGTCAAGATCGCCTGCTTCTCTTGGCAAGCAATAAGGATTTGCTGACACCTTTCTAATAAGACTGTCATGGGCTTATCTGGAAGGACGGGAAAAGGCTTTGTGAGCACGTGGCGTTTAGGAATGCCGATCATCTTGCTGCCGACGAAGTTGATGTAGCGGACCGTCATCTCAGCATCGACTGCAATCACACCTTCGCCTAATGACTCCAAGATGGCCTCTTTTTCGTTGCGCTCATCGGTGATGTTCTGGATTTGGAGGCGTAGGCGGTCGGAAAGGGAGTTAAGGGTCTGGGCCAGCTTATAAAAATCATCTTCGGGATCGATCGTTTTGCTTAAGGATATGGCAGGAACTGTATCGACTTGGCCCATTTGATAAGGCTTGATCGCCGTGATGATCTGTTGGATTGGGAAGTTGATCCGATGGAAAACAAGCCAAGTCAATGCCCCGAAAAAGACCAAGGCCAACGAGCAAAAGACCAAATACCAAAATTTAAATTCTTGAGTGAACGCTTCGACCTGAGCATAGGAAAACGAAGTTCTTAAGATGTAAGTCCGGCCATTTGCTTCAAATGCCATGGTCACATAGGCCAGCTTCACATTGATGACCTTGGAAGTCCCGACTGAATAGACAACCTTCTTGTGCAAAGCATCAAGGACCTCTTCATGCAGGCTCGGATAAAAGGGAACGTATTTTTCATCGGTAAATGGCCCGAGGGACGAATCGTAGATGATGCGCCCTGTGTCATCAAAAAGGGAAGCTCCAAAAAAGATCGAGTTGTCCACATGTTGAAGAGTATAGACCATCTGCTCTTCCGACTTAGACTGCTGAAGCACAGAGATCATGCTGCAGCTATTGTAGCGCAACGTATCGAAAACGATATGCCTGACCGTTCTGCCGATAAAGGGAAATGCGCAAATGATAAAGGCGATAAACAGGACAAATTGGCTAAATAAGATCTTCTGGCGGAAGTTAAGTCCTTTGATCATGCTAGTGTACCATTAAGACCGTTATTTAAATCCTCTGACCCGATAGACGATGACCGGCATGTCAAATCCTTTGAAGGTCATTGGAGGAATTTCTTCATAAAGGATTTTATCCATGACCTGGGGTTCTTTCAAAGTGCTTTCTGAAATTAAAATCTCCATTCCTCCGGCCGCTGAGCAAAGACGCGATGCTAAGTTGACATTGCTTCCCAGAACGGTGTAGTTCAACCGGTTTTCCGCTCCCATGTTTCCTGCTAGGA